>NZ_JAGKWP010000101.1 GCF_021151785.1 Flavobacterium sp. | reverse complement strand
AGGAGTACCTGTAAATGTTAAATTCGTCGACGAACCTAAACATATTGAAGCTGAACCAGAAATCGTAACCGTAGGCTGAGCTACAACATGCAATTGAAAAGTTGTGTAAGCAAAATTCAATGGATTAGATACTTCTTCTCTTCTAACATGAATTGTCTGTGGATTACTAATATTCGAATAAGCATTTGTTGGTGTTATAGCATTAACGTCTCCATTAGCGTCGGCCTGTGAAGTGTGATAAGTAACAACATAATTTGATGGATTAGGAATCATCAATGCTAATGCTGTTTGAGGATCAAAATTAAATACAGCAATACCATCATTACTAGCGTCATCACATAAAGTTAAATCAGGCAAAGTAAATGGACAAATTTCTGTAATCAATGAGACTTGAACTACTTCTCTACATCCAGTTCCCGAGGCTACGTTTTCAGCTGCAAAATAAACTGTTTGACCATTCGTTCCTGGAAAAGCAGACCACTGAGAAAATGGTATCATATTAACGTTATTGAAAGCATCATTCTGAGTAAGATAAAATCCTATATTTTCCAAATCTGCCATCGAATAACCATTTAACATATGTGGATAAATAGATGTTAAATTAAAAAGTAACGGATTAACGTTATTACATAATTTAACTTGTTGAGGAGATGTTAATGTTGCTCCGCTAGTATATATTATATTGACACTATCTGACGCAGGAGCAGTACATCCTGGTCTTGTTACGGTAACAGACCATGTTCCTGACTGATTTACTGTGATAGTCTGTGTGGTATAAGAAGGTTGCAATACTCCATCTAGATACCATTGATATATAGGCACACCTGGTATAGTTGGTGTACTTAAAAAAGTTGCGGTTAAATTTTTTGGTGCTGGACAAGTTATAATATCAGGACCTAAATCCACACCACAAACGATATTACAGTTGGTCGAACCAGCACCTGCATTTCCTAAATTAGTTTGCGTAAGCGTAATTTGACCTGCTTGATTTGAGTAGTTCGTAATCATAATCATGTAATATTGCCCCGCAACTGCTCCTGGAATAGTAAAATTTTCAGTTGCCGCAGCCGAATAACTACAAGCTACAACATTACTAGGAAAAGAAGTATTACCATCTGGATAATCATACAAACCTGTACATTGTGGAGAAGCAAATGGCCCCCAACAAATAAAGTCAACATCTTGATTGTTGTAATTAGGAGCATTACTCCCTTGAGTTAATGTAAAATTTAGATTCCCCGAAGTTCCAATTTGGAAGAAAAACCAAGCAGGATTGGGTGCCGAACCTAAACATCCTGGGCTACCGGTACTTGGTACACTAGTAGTATTAGGAAATGTTAAAGTCGATCCACCAGCACAAAAAGCAGAAGCAGTAGCGCATGTGGATCCTTGAGAGAACGTTAAATTTAAACTCAATAGAGTTAAAATCAACAGCGTAATTTTTTTCATTATTAAAAAATTATAGTTGTTTGGTAATTATAGTTGAATTAGCAAATTTAATAAAATATATTATTTTTCAATTAATTTTATGTTAAATTACATTAATTTATGATTTTGAAACCAAAAAAATTATCTTTGCAAAAAATTGCAATCAAAAAATAAGAAATGAGTATTGATAACGAATTTTTAGATGAAATGGGCGATAATCATATCGCTACAAGTTCAGATACCCCTTTGAGAGCTGACGCTTTCACTATTTCAGATGAAGAAAAAATTGAGTCAATCAAAAAGGATGTAGAAAGCATACTGACAACATTAGGTATGGATTTAACTGACGATAGTTTAAAAGGCACTCCTAATCGAGTAGCTAAAATGTTTGTGAAAGAAATTTTTGGTGGTTTAAACCCAAACAAGAAGCCAAGTTCATCAACATTTGACAACAAATATAAATATGGTGAAATGTTAGTAGAAAAAAATATTGTTGTTTATTCTACTTGTGAACATCACTTACTACCTATAGTTGGTAGAGCTCACGTTGCCTATATTTCTAATGGATCAGTAGTTGGATTATCTAAGATGAATCGTATTGTAGACTATTATGCCAAACGACCTCAGGTTCAAGAGAGATTGACTATACAAATTGTAAAAGAACTACAAAAAGTATTAAATACTGAAGATGTAGCCTGTGTTATAGATGCAAAACACTTGTGTGTCAATTCGAGAGGAATAAGAGATATTGAAAGTAGTACAGTTACTGCTGAATTCGGAGGGAAATTTAAAGAGGAACAGACGCGAAGAGAATTTTTAGATTACATCAAATTAGATACTCAATTTTAAACAAACAATTTGTTACCTAGCTAAAGATAAATGGAACTTTATAAAGAACATCAATTAAAAATATATAATTCACTTACTGGAGAAAAAGAACTATTTAATCCAATTCATAAAGGAAAGGTAGGCATGTATGTTTGTGGACCTACTGTTTACAGTTATGTTCATTTAGGTAATGTTCGCACATTTTTATCTTTTGATATGGTATATCGTTATCTTTCTCATTTAGGTTACAAAGTAAGGTATGTAAGAAATATAACAGATGCTGGTCATTTAACTGATGATGGTGATGTTAATAACGACAGATTTGTAAAACAATCTCGATTGGAAAAATTAGAACCAATGGAGATTGTACAAAAGTATACAGTTTATTTCCATAAGGTGATGGAGTTATTCAATGCATTTCCACCAACAATAGAACCTACAGCTACTGGACATATTGTTGAACAAATTGAATTAACAGAAAAATTAATAAATAATGGCTTAGCTTATGTTAGCAACGGATCTGTTTATTTTGATGTTTTTGAATACAACAAACGCGGTTTAAATTATGGTGAATTAAGCAATAGAAACATTGAAGAACTTTTTGCTAACACAAGAGATTTAGACGGACAAAACGAAAAAAGAAACCCACAAGATTTCGCTTTGTGGAAAAAAGCATCACCAGAACATATTATGCGTTGGAATTCTCCTTGGGGAGAAGGCTTCCCTGGTTGGCATTTAGAGTGTACAGCCATGAGTACCAAGTATCTTGGTGAAAAATTCGATATTCACGGAGGAGGGTTAGATTTAAAATTCCCTCATCACGAATGTGAAGTAGCTCAAGGAAAAGGTTGCAATCATGAAAACCCAGTGAATTATTGGATGCATGCCAATATGCTTACAATGAATGGGCTTCGAATGAGTAAGTCGACTGGAAATTTTGTTTTACCCATGGAGTTAATAGAAGGGACTAATTCAATTTTTGAAAAAGAATTTCATCCTTCAGTAATTCGTTTTTGTTTCCTTCAAGCACATTACAGAGGAGTACTCGATATTTCTAACGAAGCATTGATCGCAAGTGAAAAAGGATACAATAGATTAATGGAAGCCATTGATTTATTGCCTTTATTACAACCAAGTTCAAATTCAACATTTAATGTAGAAGCCTGGAAAAAAGCCTGTTATAATGCAATGAATGATGATTTCAACACCACTATTTTAATTGCTCAATTATTTGAAGCTGTGAGAGTCATCAACTTAATTAATGATAAAAAAGAAACATTAACGGCTACAGATTTAGAAACTTTCTCAACTACGATAAAAAGTTTCACCTTTGATGTTTTAGGTTTACTTTCTAAAAAAGAGAGTGGACAAAACACAGACAAGCTAGACTCCGTTTTGGAAATGTTGATACAAATGAGAAATGAAGCTAGAGCTAATAAAAACTGGGCACTTTCTGATGAAATTAGAGATAAATTAGCAGCATTAGGTATTCAATTAAAAGATGGAAAAGAAGGCACTTCATTTCTCTATTAATAATACTAAATTCACAACATAAAAAAGCCACTCAAATTTTGAGTGGCTTTTTTTCCTAACCAAAAATTAAACTAGAACTTGAATAAATTTTTACACTTTCGTGAAATTTTATCTGCTCTCATTAATTTACTTTCTATCTATAATATTAGAATAAGAATTTAACCCCTACTCTTAAACCTCCCACATTTCTTGAACCTGTCAAATCAAATGGATTAGCGTTAAAACTTACATCAGTAGTCTTATCCCCTACATTAGGTTTAGTTGTAGTTGAAGTAAAGTTAACTAATGAAAAAGAAGTTTCTACTGTCATCCATTTGTTTACGATAAAGTCAAAACCTGGAGCAATATCTACACCAAAAGAAGTCATTTTATCATCAGAAATTTTATCCTTACCAAAAGTCATTGGTAATGAAGCTTGACCAAATAAGAAAAACTTACCTCCAATTCCCCAGTATTTTCTAACTAATGGCTGAACAATAAATGCAGACGACTCTGCTGTTGTAGTTGTAACTGAACCTGTTTTAGTTTCTGTTTTACCATTGATAACACCCACAGCTAAACCAACAGTTGTTGTTGGAGCAACAAAATAACCAACTACTGGAATAATAGCATTAGAAGTAGTTTTTACAGTACCATTATCATTTGAACCAAAAGATAATTGACCAGCAGCCCACCAAGTTCCTTGTAAACCTTTATTCGTTTCTTGTGCATTCGATGTTAAACTAAATAATGCAAAACCTGCTAATAATAATAATTTTTTCATTTTTCTGTTTGTTTTAAAATTATAGGACAAATGTAGGGTGGTATAAAGACAAAAAAACTGACTAATATCATAGTTTGAAAATTATTTTAACGCTAAAATTTCACTCTATTTTAATCTTTTTATACTTATATTTGCCAAAAAAGATAGCAATTACAATGCTTTTGAAGAAAATAGCCATATTCCCCTTTAAAATACTAATTCGTTTTTATCAATTAGTAATTTCGCCATTAACACCTGCTGCTTGTCGATTTGAACCTACTTGTTCAACCTATTCAATTCAAGCTTTAGAAAAACATGGCTTATTTAAAGGTAGTTGGCTTGCTTTCAAAAGAATTGCAAGTTGTCATCCTTGGGGAAAAAGTGGTTATGATCCTGTTCCTTAAAATTAATTAATTAAAATCACAAAAATATGATTTGGAATCCAACAGAAGGAATTGATTTAGGTTTTTTCATGATTCGTTTTTATAGCCTAACATGGGTAGCTGCGTTTGCTTTCGGATGGTATATAATGAAATATATTTTCATCAGAGAAAATGAAAGCATCGAAAAATTAGACAAACTATTTGTTTACACTATTGTAGCAACTATGCTAGGTGCAAGACTCGGACATGTTTTATTTTATCAACCTGAATTATTTTCTCAAGACCCATTGAGTATCCTTTTACCAATAAGTACTCAGGGTGGTTTACATTTCACTGGTTTTAGTGGTCTTGCGAGTCATGGAGCTGCAATTGCTATCATACTTACTATGTACTACATCAAAGAAAAAATACTAAAACGCCCATTATTATGGATTTTGGATCGAATAGTTATCCCTGTTTCATTTGGAGCTATATTTATTCGTTTAGGTAATTTTTTCAATTCAGAAATTTACGGAAAACCTACCCATGAAGATAGTTTTTTAGCTATGAAATTTATTAAAGGTGAAGACAATTTAACACCTAATGATGTTATACAAGCTACTCATATTTCTGATGCATCACAAGCTTACAATGCCATTGCAAAAGATCCGCAATTTAAAGATATTTTAAATGCTATTCCTTATAGATATCCTGCACAATTATATGAAGCCATCCTTTACATACCAGTTTTCATTCTTTTATTTTACTTATATTGGAAAACAGATGCTAGAAACAAATCAGGATTATTATTTGGCATTTTCTTGGTACTACTTTGGTCCATCCGATTTGGAGTAGAATTTGTCAAAGAAAGTCAAGGTGGATTTGAAGAATACCCAATGTTTAATTCTCTTTCAACGGGTCAATGGTTAAGTATTCCATTTATAATTCTTGGTTTTTACTTCATATATAAATCTCAAAAAAATATTAATTAACAAAAAATTAGCCTGCCACAAGCAGGTTTTTTTATAACAAAAATTTATGATATCATAAATTTTAACTCTATGAATTAACAAAAAATAAATTTACTAGTAACTAATTTCGTAAAAAATAAAGAATTAAATTGCTATGAAAAAGATCTTATTTTACTTAACATTAATGACAAATACGTTTGTATTTAGCCAATCTTGCTGTCAGCTAAATTTTGCCTCAAGTGATGGAAACATGGCCGTATTTACCAATGATCAAAACTTCATTGCTTCTCATTTAAGTCCATTGACATACAATCACAGCAGTGAAGTAGGAGGAAAAATGATAACATTCCCAACAAATGATGGAAAAAACGCCAATGCTTATGCTGTTATGGCCAAGAAGAAAACTAATAATTGGTTATTCGTTTATCAAGAATGGTGGGGGTTGAATGATCATATAAAAAAACAAAGTGATATTTTTTACAACGAGTTAAAAGGTGATGTTAATGTATTAGCAATCGACATGTATGATGGTAAAATTGCGACTAAACCAGAGGAGGCAGCCAAATACATGCAAAGTGCTGATGAAAAGAGATTGGAAACAATAGTCTTAGGAGCGCTTTCATTTGCGGGTAAAAAAGCTAAAATTGCATCTACAGGATGGTGCTTTGGTGGAGGATGGTCGCTTAAATCAGCTATTTTAATTAAAAAACAAGCAATTGGTGCAGTAATGTATTATGGAATGCCCGTAAAAGACATAGAAAAACTCAAAACATTAAATTGTGATGTTTTAGGTTTATTTGCTACAGAACAATGGATTTCAAAAGAAATTATTGAAGAATTTGCGGAGAATATGAAAAAAGCAAATGAAATATTAAATTATAAAATTTTCGAATCAGAACACGCTTTTGCTAATCCTAGTAATCCTAAGTACAACGAAAAAGATGCTACTGAAGCAAATAAAATGGCTATTGATTATCTAAAGAATAAATTTCAAGTCAGATAAAAAAAACTTCCCTATAAATAAAATACCCCAAAAGGCACTGACGTTTTGGGGTATTTTTATATCAAAAGCAAAGTTTCACTTCTACCCTATTCAAACAACTAAATTAATTTCAATTTTTAATTAATCAAAAAAGATAAATTCCTTTTGCAAATTATAATGAAATTAAAGCATAAATAAACCTTAAACGCTCTTGTCTCACTTGAATTGATAAAAAAGAATGAGAATTATGAGTTTGAAAAATTGTATTTTTGTTTTCTATTTATAAGTTATGGCCAGAATTTTAGCGCTTGATTACGGACAAAAACGTACAGGGATTGCGGTTACAGATGAAATGCAAATTATAGCAAGTGGACTAACCACTGTTGAAACAACACAATTATTTGATTTTTTAACCAATTACTTTATAAAAGAAAAAGTAGAAAAAGTAATTATTGGAGATCCCAAACAAATGAATGGAACACCTTCTGAAAGTGCAATTTATATCGAAAAATTTTGTGAAGATTTCCGAGTAAAATTTCCAAAATTTCCTTTAATAAAAGTAGACGAACGCTTCACTTCAAAAATGGCTTTTCAAACCATGATTGACAGCGGTTTAAAGAAGAAACAACGTCAAAACAAAGGCTTAATAGATGAAATTGCAGCTACCATTTTACTTCAAGATTTTTTAAATCAAAAGTTATTCTAAAATTAAGGGTAAAATCCGTACTTTTGCCCCATTAAAAATACAGTTATGATTTTACCAATATATGGCTATGGAGAGGCGGTATTGAGAAAAATAGGAGAAGATATTACTCCCGAATACCCTAATTTACAACAAACCATTGCAAACATGTACGATACCATGTATCATGCTTGTGGGGTTGGATTAGCGGCTCCACAAGTTGGATTACCTATTCGCTTGTTTATTATTGACACTACTCCGTTTGCAGATAGTGATGAAGTTTCTAAAGAAGAAGCAGAACAACTGAAAGATTTTAAACGCACCTTTATTAATGCTAAAATCCTAAAAGAGGAAGGGGAAATTTGGGGTTTTAATGAAGGTTGTTTAAGTATTCCTGATGTTCGTGAAGATGTATTTCGTCATGAAAAAATTACAATTGAGTATCAAGATGAAAATTTTGAAAACAAAATCGAAATTTTTGATGGATTAATTGCACGTGTAATACAACACGAATATGATCACATAGAAGGTATATTGTTTACTGATCATTTATCTGCTTTACGCAAAAAAATGATTGGAAAAAAACTGCAAAATATCATGGAAGGAAAAGCAAGGCCTGACTACAAAATGAAATTTGCTAATTTGAAAATTAAATAATTCCTAAAACTTTTTGTCGATTAGAGTTTAAA
>NZ_JAGKWP010000100.1 GCF_021151785.1 Flavobacterium sp. | reverse complement strand
ATTTAAAATCTTAACTCCTTTATCACCTCAAACAACAACTCCGATTCATTAATACCAATATGATCTCCGTTCTAGTTCATAAGGCCAATCTGTTTTATAGTAGAAAGTAAAAAATCAAACGCTTTTTTATACCTTTGCTGCGGTTCCGCCAATAGGAGCCGCAGTATTTTTTTATTTTCTCAACTTAAACTGTGATAGCATGCAACTGTATAACACCTTAAGCGCAGAAGAAAGAGCGTGTTTAATTGACGACGCAGGTCAACAACGTTTGACATTATCTTTCTACCAATACGCGCACATTGTAGATCCTCAACAATTTCGTAACGAATTATTTTTAGCTTGGAATAAATTAGATGCTTTGGGTCGAATTTACGTGGCCAAAGAGGGTATTAACGCCCAAATGTCGGTGCCGGCAGAAAATTTCGAAGCGTTTAGAGATACTTTAGAAGCCTACGATTTCATGAAAGGCATCCGCTTAAATGTGGCTGTGGAACATGACGACCATTCGTTTTTAAAATTGACTATTAAAGTCCGACATAAAATTGTGGCTGATGGATTAAACGATGAAACCTTTGATGTAACCAACAAAGGAGTGCACTTAAATGCTAAAGCATTCAATGAAATTTTAGACGATCCGAATACCATTGTAGTTGATTTTAGAAACCATTACGAAAGTGAAGTGGGTCATTTTAAAGGTGCCATTACCCCAGATGTGGAAACGTTTCGCGAATCGCTTCCTATTATCAATGAACAATTAAAAGATTTTAAAGAAGATAAAAACCTTGTGATGTATTGTACAGGCGGCATTCGTTGTGAAAAAGCTTCGGCCTATTTTAAACATCAAGGTTTTAAAAATGTTTTTCAGTTGGAAGGCGGTATTATTAATTACGCCAAACAAATCAAAGAAGAAGGTTTAGAAAGTAAATTTATAGGTAAGAATTTTGTGTTCGATCACCGTTTAGGAGAACGAATCACTGATGATATTATTGCCCAATGCCACCAATGTGGAACGCCATGTGATGTGCACACCAATTGTGCTAACGATGGTTGTCATTTGTTGTTTATTCAGTGTGAAGCTTGTGCAGAAAAAATGGAACATTGCTGTTCTACCGAATGTCTAGAAATTACACACTTACCATTAGCAGAACAAGTGGCGTTACGTGCTGGAAAACAAGTGGGTAATAAAATTTTTAGAAAGGGAAAATCAGAAGCATTAAAGTTTAAACATTCAGGTCAATTGGAAGGTATTTCTTTAGCAAAAGCAACCGATTTTAATGCAGGTAATACTGTTTTTGAACCGAAAACGAAAACACTTCGCCAACGCATAGCTCAGAAAAAAGTATTAGTAGGTAAAGGCCAACATTACTATTCTAAATCGCAAGTAGGTCAATTTATTTTAGAAAAAGCCGAATTGCAATTAGGGGACAAGGTATTGATTTCGGGTCCAACAACGGGTGAACAAGAATTGGTGGTGGAAAACATGTATGTAAATGGCCAACCACGAACTAATGCTGTTGCTGGAGATAAAGTGACGATGTCGGTTCCTTTTAAAGTGCGTGCTTCTGATAAATTATATAAAATTTTAAATTAAGATGACCACAACAGGAAGAATTGAATTAATGGCGCCTGCAGGAAATTTCGAATCTTTGCAAGCAGCCTTAGATAATGGATGTGATTCGGTATATTTTGGGGTTGAGCAATTGAACATGCGTGCACGCGCAACCATGAATTTTACGTTAGATGATTTACCTGAAATTGCACGTCGTTGTCAAGAAAAAAAAGTCAGAACGTATTTGACGTTAAACACCATTATATACGATCACGACTTATCGATTGTAAAAACACTTTTAAATAAAGCAAAAGAAGCAAATATTACAGCGGTTATTGCTGCGGATCAAGCCGTAATTATGACCGCTCGAAGTATTGGTATGGAAGTGCATATTTCTACGCAAGTCAACGTGACTAATATTGAAACGGTTAAATTTTATGCGCTTTTCGCCGACACCATTGTTTTGTCGCGTGAATTAAGCTTACGTCAGGTAAAAAAAATCACCGAACAAATCGAAAAAGAACAGATAAAAGGTCCAAGTGGTAACTTAGTAGAAATTGAAATTTTTGGTCACGGTGCGTTGTGTATGGCCGTTTCTGGAAAATGTTATTTAAGCCTTCATTCTCATAATTCTTCTGCTAATCGCGGAGCTTGTAAACAAAATTGTAGAAAAAAATATACGGTTATTGATCAGGAATCTGGATTTGAAATCGAAATTGATAACGAATACATGATGTCGCCTAAAGATTTATGTACCATCGATTTTCTAGATCAAGTGATTGATTCTGGAATTAAAGTTTTAAAAATTGAAGGCCGCGGTCGAGCACCAGAATATGTGGCTACGGTTATAAAAACCTATCGTGAAGCCATAGATGCTTACTATGAAAAAACATTCTCTCAGGATAAAATTGCCCAATGGATGGAAACCTTAAATACGGTTTACAACAGAGGATTTTGGAGTGGCTATTACTTAGGACAAAAATTAGGAGAATGGAGTAAAGACCCCGGAAGCAATGCCACACAAAAGAAAGTGTACATTGGTAAAGGCATGCATTATTTTCCAAAATCAAGTGTAGCCGAATTCAAAATTGAAGCGTATGATGTTAAAATTGGGGATAAAATTTTGATTACAGGTCCAAGTACTGGTGTGCAAGAATTAGTTTTGGAAGATATGATGGTGAATGATTCTAAATTAGAAAAAGCAACTAAAGGCGATAGTTTAACATTGAAAGTGCCGTTTAGAGTGCGTTTGTCTGATAAAATGTATAAATTAGTGGAAGCCTAATGGTAATTATTACGCTACAAAGAGATAAATGTATTGGCTGTAATTATTGTGTTGAATTTGCACCAGCCCAATTTCAGATGTCAAAAAAAGACGGAAAGACAGTTTTGTTAAAATCAACAGACAATAAAGGTTTTCATACCTTAAAATCACCCGATCATACGATTTTTGAAGCCTGTGAATTAGCAGAAAAGGCCTGTCCAGTAAACATTATTTCTGTAAAAGAAACATAAAATAATTTATGTAAAAATATTTGAAACCTATTGGAGATAAATTCAATAGGTTTTTTCTTTTAAACATACGTTTATGCAAAAAATTTCGTTATTACAATTCATTGAAAAATGCTATCTTTACCAACTTAATTAATGAACAAGTAGTCCCAATAAGAGGACGATCAATATATATTCAAATATGGCATGTACAAGTTGTTCAACGGGTTCTAATGATGGAACACCCCGTGGATGTAAAAATAATGGGACTTGCGGCACCGATAGCTGCAACAAATTAACGGTTTTCGATTGGTTGTCAAACATGACATTACCAGGCGGACAAGAACCCTTTGATTGTGTGGAAGTACGCTTCAAAAACGGCAGAAAAGAATTTTTTAGGAATACAGAAAAGTTGCAATTAGCTATTAGTGATGTTGTAGCTACTGAAGCCACTTCTGGACATGATGTTGGAATTGTATCTCTAACAGGTGAATTGGTTCGTGTACAAATGGACAAAAAGAAAGCCGATTACAAAGGTGAAATTCCAAAAATCTACAGAAAAGCCACTCAAAAAGATATTGATATTTGGCAAGAAGCACGAAATAAAGAAGAAGCTATTCAAGTAAGAGCTAGAGAGTTGGCCATTGCATTAAATCTTGAAATGAAAATATCTGATATCGAATTTCAAGGTGATGGTTCAAAAGCTACATTTTATTACACTGCCAATGACCGTGTTGATTTTCGTCAGCTGATTAAAGATTATGCCTCTGAATTTAAAATTCGAATTGAGATGAAACAAGTAGGTTTCCGTCAAGAAGCCGCTCGTTTAGGAGGAATTGGTTCTTGTGGGCGAGAATTATGTTGTTCTTCTTGGTTAACAGATTTTAGAAGTGTCAATACATCGGCAGCTCGTTACCAACAACTTTCACTAAATCCGCAAAAACTCGCAGGTCAATGTGGAAAGTTAAAATGTTGTTTAAATTATGAGTTAGACACGTATCTAGATGCCTTAAAAGGTTTCCCAGATATGGACACCAAAATTTTAACCGAAAAAGGCGATGCATATTGTCAAAAGTTAGATATTTTCAAAGGACTAATGTGGTTTTCTTATGCTAATAATCCAGCACATTGGCACATGATTAAAGCGGATCAAGCGAAACAAATTGTAGCCTTAAATAAGCAAGGAAAAAAAATAGTGCAATTAGAAGATTATGTAGAGGAAGTTACCGCTGCTTCTGTTGAAAAGAAATTTGAAAATGTTGTTGGTCAAGATAGTTTAACTCGTTTTGATCAGCCTAAAAAGAAAAACAATAAGAATAAAAAAAGAAGAAAACCAACGAAAGAGAAAGATAAAAATGAATAATATGTTCAAAAAGTTAGCATTGTTTGGCCTAATTTTTGTTCTTTTTGCTTGCGATAAAAATCAAGTTTTCGATGAATATAGAGAGTTTGATGGTACTTGGAAAAAGAACCAAAAAGCAACGTTTACATTCGAACAGAAAGATACAATTGGCAAATACAATCTGTTTTTAAATGTAAGAAATAACAATGATTATCCTTACAATAACTTGTTTGTCATTGTTTCAATGAACGAGCCTGGGGGTAAGGTATTAGTCGATACTTTAGAATACCAAATGACTAATCCAGACGGTACATTATTAGGTAAGGGTTTTTCAGATGTAAAAGAAAGTAAATTGTGGTACAAAGAAAATTTTAGCTTTGCTAAAGTAGGTAAATATACAGTAACAGTTGAACACGCCTTGAGACAAACTGGTAAAGTTTCTGGAGTTCAGGATTTAGAAGGCGTTACAGATGTTGGATTAAGAATTGAAAAAACAAAATAAAAACATATGGCGACCAAAAATAATCAAGTAAATTTTTCTGATTATGTAAGAAGGTTTTGGAAACTTTTCTTTTATTCATTTGGAGGAGTGATATTATTTTTTCTTTTAGCATCGTGGGGATTTTTTGGTAAAATGCCTTCTTTTGATGAATTAGAAAATCCAGATACCAATATTGCTACCGAAATTATTTCTTCTGACGGAAAAACAATTGGTAAGTTTTATAAAGAAAACAGAACACCAGTTAAGTATGAAGATTTACCACAACACTTAGTTAAGGCATTAGTAGCTACTGAAGATGAGCGTTTTTATGAGCATTCAGGAATTGATGCAAGAGGTACTTTGCGAGCGGTTTCAAGTCTTGGAAGAAGTGGAGGAGCAAGTACCATTACTCAACAGCTTGCCAAAAATTTATTCCACGGAGAAGGTTCCAAATTTTTACCTTTTCGTATTATTCAAAAATGTAAGGAGTGGATTATCGCTACGAAATTAGAACGACAATATACTAAACAAGAAATTATTGCTTTATATCTTAATAAAGTAGATTTTGTAAATGGAGCAGTAGGTATACGTTCGGCTGCTAAAATTTACATGAATAAGGAACCTAAAAATTTGTCAATAGAGGAAAGCGCTCTCTTTGTAGGGATGTTAAAAAATCCAGCATTATTTAATCCAACAAAGGAAAAGAGAAAAGAAAAAGTGCTTAATAGACGTAATACTGTTTTTGATCAAATGGTAAAAAACAATTTTATTACAAAAGAAATTGCAGAAGCCTTAAAAAAACGTCCTGTAAAAATAAACTTTAAACCGGAAAGTCATTCTGAAGGAATGGCCACTTATTTTAGAGAATATATTCGTGAAGAGTTAAAAGAATGGGTTAAGAATAATCCAAATGATGATGGAGAAGAGTATGATATCTATACTGATGGATTAAAAATTTATACCACAATTGACTCACGAATGCAACAATATGCTGAAGAAGCAGTTAGCGAGCATTTAGCAAATTTACAAAAAGAGTTTTTCAGAAGACAAAAAGACAATCCTAACGCTCCATTTTTAGATATAACTCCTGAAGAAACGGATAAAATCATTAAACAAGCGATGAAGAATTCCGAAAGATGGCGTGTAATGAGCATCAATGGAAAATCGGATGAAGAGATCATTAAGTCATTTGATGTAGAAACAAAAATGAAAATTTTCACTTGGAAAGGAGAGCGTGATACCATCATGAAACCAAAAGATTCAATTTTGTATTACAAGCATTTTTTACAAGCAGGTATGATGGCTATGGAACCTCAAACAGGTAACGTAAAAGCTTGGGTAGGAGGAATCAATTATAAATATTTCCAATACGATCACGTAGGTCAAGGGGCTCGTCAAGTTGGTTCAACTTTTAAACCTTTTGTATATGCCACTTGTATTGACCGATTAGGAAAATCGCCTTGTGAAATGATTTTAGATGCTCCTTTTACTATTCCAAAAGGAGATAATAACGATAAGGATTGGACACCAAACAATTCTGATGGAAAATACAGGGGATTAGTTTCTATGAAAAAAGCATTAGCTAATTCAATTAATACTGTTTCAGCTCGATTAATCAATGAAGTAGGAGCTCCAGCAGTTGTAGATATGGTTAAAAAACTTGGCGTTACAGCTAATATCCCTAACCGTCCAGCTATAGCCCTTGGGGCAGTGGAAATTACAGTAGAAGAAATGGTAGCTGCTTTCAGTACTTTCGCGAATGAAGGCGTTTATGTAAAACCACAATTGATTACCAAAATTGAAGATAAAAACGGAGTAGTTATTTATCAATCTACTCCAGAAACTCATGATGTGGTGAATAAAGATGTAGCTTACACTGTTATTAAATTAATGGAAGGAGTAACTGAATCAGGAACAGGTTCTCGTTTACGTTGGGCTGCTTCAGCACCATCTAATTTCTTAACGGGTGTACCATATAACATTAAAGGACCTGTGGCGGGTAAAACAGGTACTTCACAAAACAATTCTGATGGTTGGTTTATTGGTATGGTGCCTAATTTGGCCGCCGGTGTTTGGGTAGGAAACGAAGACCGATCTGCCCATTTCAAAGAAACTTCGCTCGGTCAAGGTGCCACAATGGCTTTGCCAATTTATGGTATCTTTATGAGAAAATGTTTGGCAGATAAGTCTTTAAATGTGTCTCAGAAACCATTTGAAAAACCAGCCAATTTTTCAATAACGGTAGATTGTGCTCCAGAACCAAGTAGAGTTGTAGATTCTACAGCTATCGATTCTTTAGCCGCTCCAATTGATACTCAGCCAGACGCAAATGATGTAGGTATATAAATTTTAACAAACAACTAAACTATATTTATGATTTCTAGAAAAGTGAATAACGTTCAGGAAGCTTTAGAAGGAATTCAAGACGGAATGACAATTATGTTAGGTGGTTTCGGATTGTGTGGAATTCCAGAAAATAGTATTGCTGAATTAGTACGAAAAAATGTAACCGACTTAACTTGTATTTCTAATAATGCAGGAGTAGATGATTTTGGGTTAGGCTTATTATTACAAAAGAAACAAATCAAAAAAATGATTTCTTCTTATGTAGGTGAAAATGCCGAATTTGAACGTCAAATGTTGTCTGGAGAATTAGAAGTGGAATTAACACCACAAGGAACATTAGCAGAAAAATGCCGTGCAGCTCAAGCAGGAATTCCGGCTTTCTTTACACCAGCAGGTTATGGAACTGAAGTAGCTGAAGGAAAAGAAGTGCGTGAATTTAACGGAAAAAAGCATGTATTAGAACATGCTTATAAAGCTGATTTTTCTATTGTTAAAGCATGGAAAGGTGATGAGGCTGGAAATTTAATTTTTAAAGGAACAGCACGTAATTTTAATGCACCTATGGCAGGAGCTGCAAAAATAACCATCGCTGAGGTAGAAGAATTAGTACCAGCAGGAACTTTAGATCCTAACGAAATTCACATCCCAGGAATTATGGTAAATCGTATTTTCCAAGGTGAAAAGTTTGAAAAAAGAATTGAGCAACGAACGGTTAGACAAAAATAATTTGAAGATTCTTTAATTTGAAAATTTGAAGATGAGAAACGATAAGGATAATTTAATTGTAAAATTAACTTTTGAGTTTGCTCTTGAAATTATTAGTTTTTCAGAGGAAATAAGAAATACAAATCGTTTCGAAATGGCATCACAGATTTTTAGAAGTGGGACCTCTATTGGAGCAAATATTAGAGAAGCTCAAAATGCTGAAAGTAAGGCTGATTTTATCCACAAGTTTAAAATTTCAGCAAAAGAAGCAGATGAGTTACAATTTTGGTTAGAGTTATGTCAGAATTCAGAATTCTACCCAAATCCTAGTGAAGAATTATTAAAAAAGTTACAATCTATAAATTAGATAATTTCTAAAATCATATCTTCCTCA
>NZ_JAGKWP010000099.1 GCF_021151785.1 Flavobacterium sp. | reverse complement strand
GCATGGATCCATACAATTCATTGTCTTCAACAATGAAAACTTTGATATTAGAATTATTCATATTTTTTTCTTACTGTTTAAATATTTTAATAACAATAAATTATCATCACTGATAGTTCTGTAATCGTGATACAGGACGTTAATCCTGGTGCGGATTTTGAAAAAGCGTTTGATGGAAAGGACTTCTATTAAAAACAATGCAGACCCCAGCAAAATTAAAATAGCAAATTCAATTTTGACATTGCTTAAAAGATAAGCTTCAACAATCAGGATAATATTTGCCGTGCATAAAATAAATGAAGCCTTCTTATGGTCGAAACCGGTTTTCAAAAGCAAATGATGAATGTGAGACCGATCAGCAGAGAATGGAGATTTCTTTTTCAAAATACGAAACAAAAATACACGCATTGTATCAATCACCGGTACCAGTAGCATGGAGAAAACGACAAGCACAAAAGTAGTTGTCCATTCTGTACTTGCTGAAAGATTTATAACCTTTATCGCAAAAACAACCATCAGATAACCTAACACAAGTGAGCCGGTATCTCCCATAAAAATCCGCGCGGGATTGAAGTTATATTTAAGGAAGGCCAGTAATGAAGCTGCAAATGAAAATGCAAATATTGCAAACCCATAGTTACCTAAAAAGAGAAATAAAAAACCAAACAATGTTGCATTTATAAATCCCAAGCCGCCAGCTAAACCATCAATGCCATCAATTAAATTAAATGCATTGGTAACACCGGCAATAACAATTATTGTAAAAACATATTCAAAGATCATCATGAACATGCCATCTATATGAAATATATTTGGGAAGTGAATAACAAAACCTGCATGTACAGCCACTACAGCTGCAATACTTTGAATGCATAACCGGAATAACGGAGACAATCCTTTTAAATCATCAACAACACCTGTTACCAGAAGCATACTTATCGCAAAAGAAATACTGATGGCTTCGAGCAGTGATAATAAGCCTGTCCATATAATAGCAGATGCCATGATACCAACAAATACTCCTACTCCACCCATCGTTGGTATAGGTTCTTTATGTTGTTTTCGCTGGTCGGGCTTGTCCAAAAGATTTTTTTTCCTGGATAAATAAATGACAACCGGGATTGCTGCAAAAGACGCTGCAAAAGCGATCATAGAAGCAATAATAATTTCCATGTGATTTGATAGAAAGTGTTCCATAGAATTACAGATTTATTCAAAAAACATTTTAGGATTGTTTAAATGAGCAGCACCAGTTTCAAGCAGATACTTTTGGCTTACTCTTTTAACACTTGAGTGAACAGATTTTTTGGTATAACGATAGTCAAACCCGTAAACAAGATTTGCATACTTTTTTGAAATTTCTTTCCAGGTATAACGCCTGTCAGCAATTTCTTTCATCGAATTTGCATTATCATTGATTTGCTCATGCGTTAATTTTGTTACACATGCAATTAGTTCTTCATCATCGTTAAAATATATAGCTTTATTTTCTGTTGTAGCAATATTATAAGAAACATTAAAAGCGATAATAGCATTTCTTAAAAACATAGCTTCAACCAAACTGGGATTAGTACCGCCAGCACTATGACCATGAATATATATCGTGCAATTTGATCTTAACAAATCAATGGTACGCTGGTGATAAATGGGATCCAGCAGAATAATATTGGAAGTATTTTGATACTGCTCTTTCAGCTCTTTCCCATATTCACTAGCATTCCAATTACCTACAATCACCAGTTTTTGTCGTGGCATTTGCGCAAATGCAGACAATACAATATGAATGTTATTCTCCGGTTCAATACGGCAGACCTTAAATGCATAAGCATTTTCTAAAAAAGGATATTTTTCAGCATCTTCATTTTCGATTTTCACCGCTTTTGTATGATCTGCACCATATTCGATAAGATAGCTTAATGTTTTATAGCATTCCGCAGTATATTTTTTTATTGCAGCATTATCCGTTATATCGGCATCTGAAAATTTGACAGCCAGATATTCGGAGAGTTTCAAATATTTACGAATAAAATAATTCCATTTATCACGCTTCCATTCAAGACCGTCAATATTTACTACAATTTTTTTCCTGGTAAACATTTTAATGAATGGAATCATAATACCGCCGGAAACGCCTAAAACAATTAATGCTTCGGCATAAAAAAGAGCGTGAATGATCGTCACAATATCATACAATATACTTTGTATGCCATTGGCGTTTAATGGAACATAATGAAGTCTGGCTTTATTCCAATAACGAACGCGTTCTTCTTTTTTATAAAATGCATTGCTGCAATAAACATGAAGTTCAAATTCATCATTCAGGTTCGTTACTAACTGCTGCGCCAAAGTTTCGAATCCGCCGTATCTGGCAGGCACTCCTGCTGTTCCAATAATTGCTACCTTTTTCATAGTGGTTTACATATATGTTGAAAGGAATACAAATAAAAGTCCAGAAATAAAAAGCGCTTAATTAAACCCAATAAGCCTATCAAAAAGTATTATTTATCCATCCAGAGGATTTTTTTCCAAAAAATGGAATTCTTAAGAAGTAATGGCTTTCCGTATACCTAAAACAAATGTATGATTACTGAATTCCTGAGAACGCTTCCGGGCATTAAACGATAAATAATTATAAAAGCTTTTATTCGAGAAAATTCTTTCTATTTGGCCAGCAATAGATTCAATATTTTTTGAATCTGTTTTAAAGCCATTAAACTCATCACTCACCAGCTCCGCAATGCCTCCAACCGGTGGCACAATAACAGGCAACCCATAACTCATCGCTTCAAGAATAGTCATCCCGAATGTTTCAATCCATTGATCTGTCAATGAAAGATTCAATACAAGATCGGCTTCTTTAAAAAAAGCATGTACATCTTTTTGAACAGAAAATATGGTGATATTAAATGGAACATTACGGGTATTCAAATAGGCATCTATTTCAGCTCTTGAGCTATTCAGCACCAGCGTAAATGAATATTGAGGAAGCATAAATGCCAATTGAATAAATTCTTCAACTCCCTTATATCTTTTCAATGAACAAAGCATTAGAACATTCTGATGGTTTTCTTTTGGGCTTGAACTAGTCTGAGATTTTTCAACAAACGCATCCGAAAGTGCATTGTAAACAATAAAATTCTTTTTACCAGATATTAATTCTTTGTTTTTTAAATATTCTGATACATAGATTACGGCAGAAGCAGTATATCGAACCATACAAAGCAAAAAAGATTTAAAAGCCTGGGGTTTTATAGAGGTTTCATGTATGTGATAAACTACTTTTTTATTCATGCATTTTCCAGCAAGGGCTGCACCAAAAGGTAAAACAGTATTTACATAAATAACCACATCCTGTCTGTAGTATTTCAGCAGCCGGAAAAACAGGAAAAACTGGCTGAAGAAAAAATAGGTCAAAGTGACCATTTTAGATTTTCCCCAGCTGTAATTAAATAAAAAATAATTGGCTCCGGAGATATTACTTAGAAAGCCATCAGAATTCCTGTTTGTATAAATATCCACTTCATGACCATCCTCTATCAAGCCTTTAACAGCCTGAGACAGTACCAGCGGGCTTCCGCTGTAATCATTCAACAAATGTACGCTTACAATCTTTTTCATCACTCAATTTTTTATTGAATCATAAACATCTTTAAGAATCTCACCTTTCACTTTCCAATCAAATTTGCTTTTGAATTTCTGCAATGCTCCAAGGGACAATTTTTCATAGAAATGCTGATCGTGATAAAGATGATCTAATCTAAAGGAAAATTGTTCGATTGATTTTTCATACGTCGAATACAAAACTTTTAATCCACATGAAGCATCTATAAATTCACCCGGTCCTTCATTATCAAAACAGAGCACAGGCAAGCCATATGAAAGGGCTTCGGGTACAACCATACCAGCCCCCTCATGTGAGGGGAAAAAGAAAACAGATGCCTCTGCATAAATTTCTTTCATCTTTTCCTTTTCAACCCATTCTGTAATCAGAACAGCATCTTCTAATGCAAGTTCTTTAATTTGTTCTTTAATAGATTTTAAAAGCGGTCCCTTTCCCACCAGATGCAGCCGAACATTTTTTTTCTTTTCAGAAGATAAAGACATATAAAATTTATAAAATGCCTTTAACGTAACATCAAACCCTTTCAACGTAACCAATCTTCCAACAGATAAGATCGTAAACATCTTTTTTGTTTGAAATATCAATCCACTATCGACAGGATCAGCGCTAACTGCCGGCATTTTAACAATTTTTGATTTTTGAAGTATGTTTGCTTCAGCTCCAGTATTCATACAGATAATTTTATCAGCCTTTTTAAAAGCCAGCTTCAAAAAAGGGTCAAGGCTCCAGAACATATTTTTAACGAACCACAAAACCCTGCTTTTAATATATTCAAGCTGCCCATATGGCTTATAAACATATTCTGCCGGAGCTTTGGGATGGTGGCCTATAGGTCCCCAAACCAAAGGTTTTTTTAACAACCATAAAAACGTTGGCGTCCAGTCATTATGAAAATTTACATTGTGAACAATGTCATACGACACGTTGCTTTTTTTGATAAACCGCGGCATAAACAATTGCCATAAGTAAAAATAAAGCATGGCACCACGATCCCCTTTTTTCCAGAATCGCATCCAGTAAGGTAAATCAAAATATAAAAACTGAATCTGATTATGAAATGTGTCCGGATAGGCATTTAAAAATTTTTCTATAGATTCACGGTTGTTTTCCCTGGTTACAACAATAGCTTTGTTGTAACGGGCAATTTCGCCAACAAGGTTCCATCCGGTTCCATCTTCAGATCCTTTGTAGGGATTAACAGCATACGCAGTTGCAAGAATAGTTTTCATGGTATAATATTCTTTATCGTTTCACTGATTCTATTTTTTATCACCCGTGCAGGTACGCCACCAATAACAGAGTTATCAGGCATCGATTTAGTTACAACAGCTCCGGCAGCAATCACACAGTTATTTCCAATACTTACACCATCCAGTATTGTCACCTTGGAACCAATCCAGCAATTATGCCCTATACTGATCCCCTTTCGGCTTACCCCCTGATACCTGATCAACGTGTCTAAAGAATCATAGTTATGATTTTCCGGATGGCAACTTAAGTATTGACCAATAATACAATTATCCCCAATCTCTAATCCGCCGCCTCCACCCAGATATGCAAACTCCCCAATGCCAACATTATTACCAATATGAATATGATTTCCCAGGTTGTTCAAACTGGTAGAGATTATAAGCCTGCTGTATGCACCTATACTCACATTATCTCCCAGTCTTAATTTGCCAGTACCTAAAGCACTCAAATAAGCATGATCATCAATTTTAACATACCTGCCAAATTCAATGTTACGTGCATACATAAATTGTACATTCTTACCCAACATTAATAACCGGGGATTTTTTAAAGTGAACAGCACTTTCACACCACGAATAATTGAAATCATTTTATTCCATAACAGTACAATCAGAATATACGAAGTGATATGTGGATCAAATTCAAAAACAGGATTTCTGAATTTGATGACTCTTTCGATTAATCGTTTCATACTACATTCATTTAAGATACATTGATATATTCCTGAACGATTGTATTAAGGGTTTTGGCTCTATCAATATTTTCTATGGATAAATATTTAGAATTGGCATTTCCCATAGAAAGTTTGTTGAATAAGAACCGGTAATCATGTGTAAGTTTTTTAATATCTTCTTCACGTAATTCCATTTTTCTTTTTAGAATTACTTCAGGAGATGCATATAATAAAACATTCAATTTGGGTTTATAAATAAAAGCATATAGCCATGTAACCACTTTCTTATTCAGCTTCAGGTTCGATCGTTTTGAATCACCAATAAAATCAAAATAATATCTGTCATAAATAACCGTATAGCCACGCATCACATAACGGATGTATACATATACCTGACCCAGCAGATAATCAGCATAGTAATATGAAAACCGGAGAGCTGAAGAAATCCAGCTGTCATTTTTACCCTGTCGAGGCATTCGTTCCGCTGCCATTGCTTCAGCCTTTTCCTTGCCATGTTTCCATGCGCTTAGGATTGGCAGTATTGAAGGGCGATGCCGAAGTACTACAACTTTTTTTCTGAATTTATAAACAAAGGTATTTTTAAGATCTTCGATAATCGTTGACTTTCCCGCACCGTCTACGCCACTAACTGTAACAATTATTCCTTTATTGATAAAAATTTCAGTTGTGATATCTTTGATATAATTTATCCAGGACCGAATACCGCGCCAGCCTTTGTTTTCGGGCTGCTTATTTATTATTCTTTGGATATCGTTCCTGATAGAATTCGAATAGGAAAACATGTACTCAATGGATAATTCATTTAATAAATATTTTTTATTCATGTAATGTTGAATATGCATTTTTTCACTTACTGAAAGTGATTCAAAATAAGTCACATACTTATGAGGTAAATCAGAACCATTAAGCTGATAAAACAAAATCATATATTCAAAATCATGTTTTTCCTGAGGAACTTTAATGCCTTTCTCCGTCTTAGATACTTCTTTTAAAACATCATGGGCAGGAAACAAATAATCTGCCTTCCTTTTAAAAGCATGCAGCAAATCAATACTCAAAAAACTACCGTCATTGAAAAATAATGCGACAGTAGTCATAAATGTTTTTTCAACCTTGTGGATTTTACGTACCAATGCTGTGCCTTGCATATAAAGTATAATCTGATCCAAATCCTGCTTATGAACCAGAATATCTAAGTCTGATGAGTCTTGTATATATAAAATATCTTTTTCAGGAAATTTCATTAACGCATATTCATACTTATCAAGGAAAACAAATAGCTGATTTATGAAACTCTTGCGCTGCAAACCATAGCTCTTTTTAACGAGTATGTCTTCAATAGCTTTATACCATACCTTAACCAGCCAGAATACCTGCATGTGAAGTTCTTCCTGTTGACGATAAACATTAAGATAATAACTGATTGTATAGAGCAGGTAAGCTTTATAACACAAATTCACATTGATATTATATCTATTGATGATATCTTTTATTATAGGATTTTCGAGTGCCTGATTAATTTCCTGCTGAATCCGGATCAGATCGGCATGATCAATTAAAATATTTTTTTGAAACACATAATGAAACAGATCAAAAAATATCGGAGCCTTTTTATCCGACAATTCCCAATCATATACATACAACTTATCAATAGTTGCATACATATTCCACGGTGTAAAATCAAAATGCGTCTCTGTAAAAGGTATTTCAGAATCAAAATCCAATAGTTCCAGGCTTGAACGCAACATCTCAATAAGATTAGCTGAATCCGGAATACGTTCATCAGGTTTCAAGCTATAAATAGTTTCAATCAACTGTTCCCTGAACCTGTTAATGCCGGATAAATTATAGGTAATTGTTTTTTCATACATTTCAGACAACGATTTAAAATGTACTTCTGTCAATGCATTGGAAACAACTACCTGATTAGGCTTAACGTTTTTATAAATTAAAAAATCAGAATCGGATGTCATGACATGCTCAGGGACAACCGTATGTTCAAGATTTAATTTTTGAATTCGTTGAATGGAACCAAGTTCTATTGCTATATTTTTTTTTGATGCGGCAGAGATCGCCCATTTTGCAAAATGCGTACTAATACCTTTCGTATTAAGTTCTACCAACACTTTCCTGTTGGGGCCCACAGTACCCGTAAAAATACTATAGTTATCATGTGGAATATGTTCAATCAACGTTTCAACCCGCAATTCTTTTTTTGCATATATTCTAAAACTACCTGCAAGAAATAATTTCTGAACATTCAATGCATATGAAATTTTCAAAACCGAGGATAACACTTTTGCCTTCAGCCCGGATGCATTATAAAAATTTAAAAAGCTTGGCGTCTTAAGATCTGAAGGAAAAATCCACCGTATTGTTTTATCCGGATTCTGAATGTAATTATATTCTTTATATTTCAACTGTAATGATTTACTCATTGAAAAATCAATTATATAATCATAACTATCTACTGGAAAATCCGCAGGATCTGAAAAACTTATCAAGACCAATGCTGGTGCAACTGATTTTTTTTCAAATGACAGGAATGGACCGTTGAAATCTGTCCGCTTACCCGGATCATATAGAGTAATTATGTTATTAGCCGGGATAAAGATTTTCAGCAAAATATCCAGATCATTTTTTTTCAAAAATTGTTCCATAGCTTTATTATTTATGTTACCAGAAATACCAATAAAATGCCAGAAGAATAATCATCTCATTTTTAACCTATTGCATTTAAATAATAAGTTTTAGTTTCCCAACACGGGACTTCCTTCCAAAAAATGGAAACTTTATAAAATACGGGCATATTTCGTACATCTAATTATATAATAATCAGAACTATTAAGTCCAGACAATCGTATCATCCAGCATAAATACCAG
>NZ_JAGKWP010000098.1 GCF_021151785.1 Flavobacterium sp. | reverse complement strand
TTTTTATTTTGTATAGGCTTTTTTGTTATTTTTAATGAATTAAATCTCCAACATTAAAGCTATGCGATTACTCACTATATTAAGTGTTTTGTTTTTGTTGCCAGCCTATTCTCAAACTATTACGGTTGATGATACAACAAATTCTCCAGCTCAACTGGTTAATTTGTTATTGGGGAATTCATGTGTTGAAGTTTCTAACATTAGTATTTCTTCCCCTCAATCAGTGGCTTATTTTAATAAAAATGGTTCTGTTTTTCCTATTAATGAGGGCATAATAATTCGAAATGGAGTAGCAAATTATTCTGCAGGTGCTTACACTGGAAACAACTTGAATTCACAAATAAATTCGAATAGTGATCCTTATTTACAAAATTTGAGTAATTCAAGTGGACAAATGGGTTCAATAACAGATGTAGCTTTTTTAGAGTTTGATTTTGTGCCTCTTTCAAGTAAGTTTAGTTTTGATTTTTTATTTGCTTCAAATGAATATGGACAATACCAATGTGGGTTTAGTGATGTTTTTGCATTTGTATTAACAAACTTAAATACAGGAGTATCTAATAATTTAGCTGTTATTCCAGGCACATCAACACCGGTTACTGTTAAAGACATTAGAAATTCAGCCCATAACAATGCTTGTGCTTCAATAAACCCTATATTTTTTGGAACTTATAATGTAGGAAATCCAACAGCTGCACTTAATATGCGTGGTAACACTGTAGTAATGAACGCCTCTTCTATAGTAACCCCTAATACTCCGTATAAAATAAGATTAGTCATAGGTGATTATAATGATGCTAATTTTGATTCAGCTGTTTTTTTAGCTGCTGGAAGTTTTACAACAACGTTAGATCTTGGGCCAAATCGAATTATCTGTGATGGCGATGAAGCTATATTGAATACAAACTTAGATAATACTTACACTTATACATGGTATAGAAATGGTGTTGTTATTCCTGGAGCCAATGCCTCTTCTTACACGGTAACAACTTTTGGTACTTATAAAGTTGAGGCAGTTAAAGGTTCTTGCTTTATAACTGATACGATAGTGTTTTCTAATTTAGCTGTAAGTAACCCCATCGATTTACAGACTTGTAATACGGGGGCATCGAGTTATGTCTTCAATTTAAGTACAAATAATGAATCACAATTAGGAATCAATGTTTCTATTTATGATGTTTTTTATTATGAATCTTTAGCAGATATTGCCTCTAATACACCAATATCTAATCCTGCTGCTTTTTCAAGTCCGGGAGCTCAAACAATTTACTTGAAAATTTTTAATACAGTTACAGGTAAATTTTGTAACGCCGTTTATACGTTTAATTTAATTGTAAATAATCCTGTAATTGCCACACAACCACAACCTGTTTTATTGTGTCAATCAGCAGGAGGATCGGACACTTCTTTTGGGTTGAATGCATTAGATCCTCAGGTATTAAATGGTTTATCTGCCTCAAGTTATACAGTAAGTTATCATCTTTCTTCTGCAGAAGCTAATTCAGGATCAAATCCAATTACTAATGTTACTATCCCAAGCGGAGCAACTACAATTACCGTTCATATTAGAATTCAAGATAACTCAAATTCATCATGTTTTGATACTACTTCTGTTACCATTACAGTGAATCCGTTACCAATTGTTGATGATATTCCAGATCCTACAGAGTGTTCTGATTTTGTTGTTCCAATTTTAACAAATGGTACAGTTTTTTCTGGGCCAAATGGTACAGGAACACAATATAATCCAGGCGATATAATTGATTCACAAGGTACTTATTATGTTTTTGTTGGTCCAGATGCTAATGGTTGTACAAATCAGTCTTCATTTTTCATAACGATGATTGATGAATTTGTACCTAAGCGAGATAATTGTGGAAGTTTTGTTGTTCCAATACCTCCAAAAAATGTTGGTGCTTTTTATACGGCTCCTGGAGGCCCAAGTGGATCAGGCACATTAATACCTTCAGGCACAGTTTTTACAAATACAGGATCAACTTCTATAACTCAAAATATCTATTATTATGCTGAGGTAAACGGTGTTTTTTGTAGAGATCAATTGTTCACTATTTATATTCATCCTGTTCCATTAGTTGATCAAATTTCAGATGTAGTTACCTGTGATTCTTTTGTTTTACCACCGCTTATTCATGGTTCTTATAATACAATGGCAGACGGATCTGGTTTAACATTGAATCCTGGAGATATAATTAGTGTGAATGGACCTAATTTTCCTGGTACATATTACGTATTTAATTTGGCACCCCATATCACAAGTCAGGGACAACCTAGGGCTTGTACAGCTAATGATCCTTTTGTTGTAAGTTTGGTTGATACTTCACAGTTTACAGCTATTAGCCGTTGCGGTTCATATACATTACCAGCTATTTCTTTTGGAGGATATTTTTCAGCACCTTTTGGTGGTGGGTCATCAATTGATCCTGCTATTCCAATTACTACTTCCCAAGTAGTTTACTATTTTGCTAATACAACAACGCTGCCTAATTGTACAAACAATTTGAATTTTAATATAACTATCTATCCTATGCCAGTAATGGATCCTAATCCGAGCGGTACATATTGCGGAGAGTTTTCATTACCATTACTTTCAAATGGAGGAGTTTATTATAAATTATCTGGAGGCCCAAGTGTTCCGGGTCAAACCCAGTTGATTCCTGGTCAATTAATAGATTTAACAGGGACAAACTTAAGCCCAGGAACTTATTATATGTTTTATGGTCCAGATATTAATGGATGTTCTACCGAGCAGGCATTTACTATAAATATTAATCCATTTCCGCCAACAGATGGTGTCTTAGATCGGTTTGAATGTAATCCTTATTCGATACCAACACCAGTACACGGACAAATATATACAGCTCCAGGAGGTCCAAGTGGAGGAGGAACTTTAGTTAATTCTTCCCAAGTTTTCAATAATACGAACACTTTTTATATTTATAATATTAATCCAGTTACATTATGTAAGAGGGATTTACCTTTTACTGTGAATTACGTAGGTATAAATCTGCCTAATTATTCAGATATAAACGTTTGTGAATTTGAAAATTATGTTCTACCACCATTAACACATATAGCTCCTTCTCCAGACAATTATTCTATTGGCTATTTTTATGACCAAGCTGGAACTATTCCTGTTCCAAATGGAACTATTTTTAATACTCCAAATACAGTGACAAAAATATGGGTAGTTGCTAAAAATGGAGATAGGATTACCTGTACTGCTAGAGATAGTTTTGATATTATCGTTTCTAAAACGCCTGATTTAAGTGCTTTAGGATTAGTTTTTGATAATGAAGAGTGTGGCACTTATGCTTTACCCACTTTACCAACGGTGCCTTACAATATTGGTTATTTTTCACAACCTGGTGGTGTTGGCCCAATTACCAATTTTAATATTGTTAATACCACTGGAAGCCCAGAAACGTATACATATTATGTATATGCTTCAGCTACAAATAACACAAATTGTAACGATGAAATTTCCTTTACTTTTACAGTTTACCCTTTATTAAATATAGTTTTACAAGACGGATTTATTTGTGTTGATCCTGTGACAAATAATACTTTGAGAACTTATACGATTTCAACAGGATTAAATCCAGCTATTTATACAGTAAATTGGTATTTAAATGGCGTGTTAATGGGAACGGGACCAAATTATATAGCTTCTCAAGCAGGTACTTATGACGTAAAATTTATTAAACTAACACCAGACATTGGCGCCGATTGTAATTATAGAGACACGACTGTTACGGTTTTTGCTTCGGGTCCTGCATCAGCTGGATATGAGGTAAGTAATGCTTTTGAATGGAATACTTTTATTTCTGTTGTTATAAATGGCGGATTTGGTCAATATGTTTATCAATTGGAGTATCCAGATGGAACTTTTGGTGAAATTCAAACGAGTAATCTTTTTACAAATTTAGAAACGGGTATTTATAATGTTCATATTTATGATATTTTGGCAGGATGTTCACCATCTTTTGTTGGACCAATTCATATCATTAATTATCCGAATTATTTTACACCAAATGGAGATGGATATAATGATTATTGGAATATTACGGATTTTAAACATCAACCAGGAGCTGTAATTAATATTTTTGATCGTTACGGGAAGTTAATTAAACAAATGTCACCAGCATCTATAGGATGGGATGGTAAACTTAATGGTAAAGATTTACCTTCAACTGATTATTGGTTTACTATTGAATACACCACACCAAGAGGCGAAAAATCTATTTTTAAGTCTCATTTTTCATTAAAAAGATAAAAAAAGGAAGATGAAAGCTTCCTTTTTTTATCTTATAAGTTGATAATTAGTTGGATGGGGTATTGATCAATGGAAAGAATTTTCTATTCCATATATTAAAAAGAAACTTTTAAAATTTCTTTTAGTATTATTCGACTTCTGATACTCGTAAAGTGTTGACCATTCCTTTATTTGCAATTGGCATAGCCGCTAGATTTATCACCATATCTCCTTTTTTAACATATTTACGTTCTTGACAAATAGCATTAATATCTTCAATAGTATCATCTGTACTAACGAATTTATCATAATAGAAAGCGCGCACTCCCCATAAAAGATTTAATTGTGTAAGAATCCGTTTATTTGAAGTGAATACTAAAATATGTGATTTTGGTCGCCAAGCTGAAATTTGGAAAGCGGTATATCCACTATTTGTTAAAGTGGTAATTGCTTTTGCATTAATATCATCAGCCATTAAAGCAGCATGGAAACAAACAGATTTAGTTATAAAACGAGAATTTTTGATGTTTGGAGCCACATGAGGAACTTGAATCAACGATGAGTCTTCTACACTTTCAATAATATTTGTCATAGTTTCAATAACTTGAACAGGATAGTTACCCACAGAAGTTTCCCCAGATAACATCACTGCGTCAGCTCCATCCATTACTGAGTTTGCCACATCATTAACTTCAGCTCTTGTGGGAGTTAGACTTGTAATCATGGTCTCCATCATTTGAGTAGCTACAATTACAGGAATACGAGCTGTTTTAGCTTTCAAAATTAATTTTTTTTGTATTAGCGGTACTTCTTGTGCAGGAACTTCAACACCCAAATCTCCTCGAGCTACCATTAAACCGTCGCAATTAATAACTATTCTGTCAATATTTTCTACAGCTTCAGGTTTTTCAATTTTTGCAATAATAGGGATTTTATGATCTGAATGCTGCGCGATTAAATCTTTTAAATCTTGCAAATCATCAGGTGTTCTTACGAAAGAAAGTGCCATCCAATCGACTTCATTTTCAATAGCAAATACGGCATCCTTGATGTCTTTTTGTGTTAAAGCAGGTAAAGAAACTTTAGTGTTTGGTAGGTTAACTCCTTTTTTAGATTTTAAAGGCCCGCCCTGAACAACTTTTGCTTTAACTTCTGTTTTTTTATCGGTTTCGATAACTTCAAAAATTAATTTTCCATCATCTAATAAGATTCTTTCACCCGGATTAACATCTGAAGGGAATGCTTTGTAGTTCATATACACTTTTTTAGCTGTTCCAAGGATGTCTTCTGCGGTTGTAAAGGTAATTATGTCTCCTTTTGAGACAATTACATCTTCTTTCATTACACCTACACGTAACTTAGGTCCTTGTAAATCTGCTAATATAGAAGTGGTGTATCCAAACTCTTTATTAAGTTCTCTAATTATATCTATTTTCTCTTTAACATCTGTGTAATCAGCATGTGAAAAATTGATTCTGAATACGTTTACTCCTGCATCAATCATATTTTTCATTATTTCTTTTGTACTACATGCTGGTCCTAATGTGGCAACAATTTTTGTTTTTTTAGAGGTATGCATATTTAAAAAATTAAATTGTTTATCGATTTTATAGCATCAACATCAGCAATGTAGCAGGTTGATACTTGATTAATTTCAATTATTTTATTTACAACAAGTTGAGTGTTAAAATGATCGTCCAAATTTTCAATCTTTAATAAATAATCAGCTTTTTTTAGTTCGGGTATAAGATGAAACGTAACTTGATCTTCATCAAATAAGCCAATAGATGCATTTGATTTAGTAACAACTGTTTTGTTTGCAACTAAATTCCAAATTAAATCATGTTTATCATCATCAAAATAAAACCAAGGAAAAAATCCAGTTTCATTATTAGATTGGATGCAAATGTCCTTTTGATTTTTACTGAGTGATAACTCTAAACTTCGATTAATAAGATAAGCTAATTTGTAATCTTCAATTGTTGTATGAATGGCAATTAACTCAAAATCATTTGAGTAAAAATCATCGATTGTTAATTTTAGATGAGCCATTCGATTTTAATTATTCGTAAAGATAGGATTTATAACGGTTAAAAACCATAAAATTAATATATCAAATCGTTAAAAATGAAACTAAAACGTTTTAGTTGATAAAAAGATTAATTGTTTTTTCTAGATATTTTTTCTTGAAAAACAAAAAAAGCTCTTTTGGCAGCTGTTTCTTCCGCTTTTTTCTTCGAAGTAGCACGGGCTTTGCTTACAATTTGTTCGTCAATATAAAGTTTAACGCCAAAAAATTTTGCACCTTCTTTCCCATTATCTTCATAGATGTCAAATTTAAAACTTTTCTTTTCTTTCTGGCACCATTCGATAATCAAACTCTTATAACTAATTACTTTGCCTTCTAGTTTAGCTATGTCAACATAAGGTTTGATGATTTTATTTTGAATAAATTTTTCACAATAAGTATAGCCTCGGTCAAGATATATAGCTCCGATGAAAGCTTCAAAAATATTTCCGTGAATATTTTCACCAAAATGTTGGGGATTTACTTTACTCTCAACAAATTGAATTAAATTAAAATCGCGTCCCAATTCATTTAAATGTTCTCTACTTACAATTTTAGAGCGCATTTTGGTCAAGTAACCCTCATCGCCCGAAGGGACTTCATTGTATAAATGAGAGGCTATTACGCTACCAAGCATAGCATCTCCTAAAAATTCTAATCGTTCATAGTTGATTTGATTTCCTTTTTCATCTAATTTGTTAGCAGATCGATGAGTAAAAGCCTTTTCATAATATCTAAGCGTAGTAGGCTGGAAACCAAGGATAGTAGTTAATTTTTGAAAAAAAACCCCATCTTGTTCTGAAGAGGGGGATTTTTTTAATATTTTCTTTAAAATGCGACGCATCTATTATTCTTCTAATTTTTTGAATAACACACAAGCATTATGTCCACCAAAACCAAAAGTATTACTCATGGCAACTTTAATTTCTCTTTTTTGAGCTTGGTTTAAAGTTAAATTTAATGATGGGTCAATGTTTTCATCTACTACAGTGTGATTGATTGTTGGAGGAATAATGCCGTTTTTGATAGCAAGTATTGAAGCAATGGCTTCAATAGCTCCAGCAGCACCTAACAAGTGTCCTGTCATTGATTTAGTAGAGTTGATATTGATGTTTTTTGCGTGTTCACCAAATACGGCACTAATTGCTTTTAATTCTGCTACATCTCCAAGAGGAGTTGAAGTTCCATGTGTATTGATATGGTCAATATCCTCAGGTTTTAGTCCTGCATCATTTAAACAGTTCTGCATCACTGCAATTACCCCAATTCCATCAGGGTGTGGAGCTGTTAAGTGGTAAGCATCTGAAGATAATCCTCCGCCACCAACTTCACAATATATTTTTGCACCACGAGCTTTTGCGTGTTCGTATTCCTCTAACACTAAAGCGCCAGCACCCTCACCAAGTACAAATCCATCACGAGTAGCATCAAAAGGTCTTGAAGCAGTTTCTGGAGATTCGTTTCTAGTTGATAAGGCTTGCATGGAGTTGAAACCACCCATTCCTGCGATAGTAACAGCAGCTTCAGACCCACCAGATACAATAACATCACACATGCCTAAACGGATATAGTTAAAAGCATCCACCAAAGCGTTAGCTGAAGAAGCACACGCAGAAACAGTTGTGTAGTTTGGTCCCATAAATCCATTCCTCATTGAAATATGTCCGGGAGCAATATCTGCAATCATTTTAGGGATGAAAAAAGGATTGAAACGAGGTGTCCCGTCTCCTTTGGCGTAATTAAGTACTTCTTCTTGGAAGGTTTCTAATCCACCAATACCAGCACCCCAAATAACACCAACTTTATATTTGTTTAATTGTTCTAAAACTAAACCAGCATCTTTAATGGCTTCATCACTTGCTACAATTGCATATTGAGCAAATTTATCCATTCTTCTGGCTTCTTTTTTGTCGATAAAATCTTCAACATTGAAGTTTTTAACTTCGCAAGCAAATTTAGTTTTATGTTTTTCTGTGTCATAATAGGTGATAGGAGCCGCACCGCTTTTTCCACTAATCAAACCTTGCCAATACTCCTCTAAGTTATTCCCGATAGGAGTTAGCGCTCCAAGTCCTGTTACTACTACACGTCTTAATTGCATATGTTTTGGTTTAAGTTATATAAAAAAACCCAAAGTGCTTTTAATGAATTTTAAAAGAAACAATGGGTATTACATAATGT
>NZ_JAGKWP010000097.1 GCF_021151785.1 Flavobacterium sp. | reverse complement strand
TTTTTTAGCTGTTTTTAAAACGATGTTAATACCATCGACGCGCAAATGGCTGGCTGCCAATATTTTACAAATCTCAATGTTAATACCCCTACTTCAAAAATGTTAACCCCCGCATTTTTTATATATAAATTATTTCTATTATATGTAAAATAAATATCAAAGTCACTTATAAAAAACAACTTCAATAGCTTGTTTTTAACAAAAGTTTGAATTTTAGTAATATATTTTGATATTTTATAGTGATAAAACAGCTAAAAACAGCTTTAAAATCGATTTTAGTTGTTTTTAATGATGTAAATGTGCGATGAAAACTCTTTTTTAAAGATTCCAGACACATTTGAGCGTAAACCAACTAAGCCTCCTTTAATCAAACTCATTTTTCCTGTCTTATATTTTTCTGAAAGCATACTCACATAAAAACTATCAAACCACATAGGTTTCACGTGAAACAATTTTAAATCGTGATCAGAAAAAAGTCTTTTTATACTTGATTTAGAAAAATGCCATAAATGACGGGGCACATCATAAGCAGCCCAAAAACGACCGTAGTACTGTGCATCAAAGGATTTATAATTTGGAACAGCAATAATAATTGTGCCACTTGGTTTCAGCAATCGTTTTAAATTGGCGATGTATTCTTCAAGATTCGGCACATGTTCTAATACATGCCACATGGTAATAACATCAAAACTAGCATTCGGTAACACAAAAATATCTTCGGTAAAAACAACTCCTTTATTTTCTGCTAAAATTTTAGCAGAATTATTAGGTTCATAACCTAAAGTAGTCCAACCTTGTTTGTTAGCTTCGTTTAAAAAATCACCCGTTCCAGCACCAATGTCTAATAAATTCCCTTTAGATTTATTCTCTTTCGTAACAAGTGCCACTTTACTCTTAATGGCTCTAACTTTAACAAAATGATATAATTTTTCGAAAAGAGATCGTTTACTATCAGTATGAGAAATATAATCGTCACTTTCATAATATTTCCCTAAAACATCTAAAGATGGAGTAGGCTCTGTTTTTAAAATATCATATTCTTTATTATACAACAAAGAAAAAGTTTCTTTAGAAACCGAATAATCTTTAACTATTAAAAATTGATTTTCTTCTGAAAATTGCATGTGCTTATTTTTGATTAATTACAGTATTTATAATGCTTAACATGATTGTTTCACGTGGAACTAATAATATTATTAACAATGAAAAAGTTCAACATAGGTGTAAATATGTTGAACTTTTTCATATTATCTTCCCATATAAATTAAAAGGACAGAAATATCACTAGGTGAAACGCCACTAATACGAGAAGCTTGTGCAATAGTAGTTGGCTTAATTTTATTTAATTTTTGACGTGCTTCAATTGAAATGGACTTAATTTTATCAAAATCGAAATTTGAGGGAATCATTACATCTTCTAATCGATTGACTTTATCTGCATGGTTTTTTTCCTTTTCTATATAACCCGCATACTTAACTTGAATTTCGGCTTGTTCAATAATTTCAGAATCCAAATTATGCTCTTGAATATAATTGGCCACTTTTTCAAATTTGATAAAATCTTCTAAATCTAATTGGGGACGAGAAAACACCTTATACATTTTATCTGGTTGCGACATTGGTGAAGAACCTTTTTCTACTAAAATAGGATTGGCTTCATCAGGTTTTAAACTTGTTTCTTTAAAAAACGTTAAGAAGGCATCAGATGCATCGCGTTTATATTCCATTCTACGTAAACGATCTTCTTTAGCTAAACCTATGGCAAAACCTTTTGGGGTTAAACGTAAATCTGCATTATCTTGACGTAATAGAGTTCTATATTCAGCTCTAGAGGTAAACATACGATAAGGTTCCTCTGTTCCTTTGGTAATCAAATCATCAATTAAAACACCTATATAAGCTTCATCCCTTTTTAAAATAAAAGGATCTTGCTCTTTAACTTTTAAAGCAGCATTAATACCTGCCATTAAACCTTGTGAAGCTGCTTCTTCATAACCAGTAGTACCATTAATTTGTCCAGCAAAATATAAGCCGTCAATTAATTTAGTTTCTAATGTGTGTTTCAATTGAGTAGGAGGGAAGTAATCATACTCAATTGCATAACCCGGTCTAAAGAATTTAACATTTTCAAAACCTGCAACTGAACGTAAAGCTCTAAACTGAACATCTTCAGGTAATGAAGTAGAAAAACCATTGATATAAAATTCAACTGTATTCCAGCCTTCAGGTTCAACAAATAATTGATGTCTATCTTTATCAGCAAAGCGGTTAATTTTATCTTCAATAGACGGACAATATCTTGGACCAATACTTTTTATTCTTCCATTAAACATAGGACTACGATCAAAACCTTCGCGTAATAAATCATGAACCACTTCAGAAGTATAGGACATGTAGCATGAACGTTGTTGTTTTAACGGTTGTGTCACATCTGAATACGAAAATTTAGAAGGATTGATATCACCAGGTTGCTCTGTCATTTTTGAAAAATCTAAAGAACGACCATCTACACGAGGAGGCGTTCCTGTTTTCATTCTTCCAGACTCAAAACCTAAAGCTTGCAAATCTTCTGTAATTCCAAAAGAAGCACTTTCACCAGCACGACCACCACCAAATTGTTTTTCACCAATATGAATTAAACCATTCAAAAAAGTTCCGTTTGTTAGCACAACTGTTTTACCTTTAATTTCCACACCTAAAGAAGTACGCACACCAATAATCTTATTTCCTTCAGTAATAATTCCTGAAACCATTTCTTGATAGAAATCTAAATTAGGAGTGCCTTCTAACATCAAGCGCCATTCTTCAGCAAAACGCATTCGATCACTTTGACAACGAGGAGACCACATAGCAGGCCCTTTTGACAAGTTCAACATTTTAAATTGGATAGCGGTTTTATCAGAAACAATTCCAGAATAACCGCCTAGTGCATCAATTTCTCGGACTATTTGTCCTTTCGCAATACCTCCCATAGCGGGGTTGCAAGACATTTGAGCAATGTTTTGCAAATTCATTGTAACCAAAAGGGTAGAACAACCCATATTAGCAGCGGCAGCAGCAGCTTCACAACCTGCGTGACCACCACCAACAACAATAACATCGTATAAATCTTGAAATAAACTCATTGTTCCACGTGAAACATTTATTATTAATAATAGTTGTTTTATTTTGTTCCACGTGGAACAAAATAAAAAGATGTAAAATTAACGTTCCACGTGGAACATGCTAATTTTTTCATCTTCTTTCTGACGCATTAAAAAAACATCCTCTTCAGATTTGTCTTTATACCCACAATAGTGTAAAACTCCGTGGGCTAACACACGTTTTAACTCGTCTTCAAAAGACACTTTAAATTCCTGAGCATTATCTAGAACACGTTCTATAGAAACAAAAATGTCACCAGAAATTAATGTCCCTTCTGTATAATCAAAACTAATGATATCAGTTAAAGTATCATGATTTAGATATTGTAAATTAATAGCGTGTAAATAATCATCATTACAAAAAATATAATTAATCTCACCTTCTAAAAAATTTTCAGATTCAATAATAGCGGATATCCAACTAGAATAAATACTTTCATTAGATAAAACAAAATCTGATTCGTAATTAAATGTTATCATTAGTTTTTAAAATACGATTGAACTTTTTGATTAAAATTGGGCTGCAAAGGTAAGCTTTGTCTATTTAATATTTCAACACTTTTTAAATAATTTAAAAGAGCAGGAGGTAAAGGCTTACTGGATCCAAAGTAATCTTTTGTATTACTATTTGATTCACGCTTACTGTCTTGACCTTGTTGTTTCATAGCATGCTCTAATTTTAATAACTCATGGTTGATTTGTAAAGCACGATTTAAATTATCTTGAGTAAAACCTTTATTGATTAATTGCTTTTCTAGCTCTTTCATTTTTTGTAATGCACTTTGACCGTTACCACCTAAACCTTGCTTTTCTAATTCATTTTGCAGTGTTTGTCTTAACTCCTGCTGTTGTTTAAGAATTTCTAATAATTTACCAGCATCGCCTTCACCGTCGCTACCGGAAGATCCTTGACCCGATTTTCCAGACTCATTAGGCTTATTACCTTGACCAGGTTTCTTACCATCACCAGGTTTAGGTAGACCTTCTTTCATTTTTTCACCAAGACCTTTTTGTTTTTCTATAATATCTGAAAGTTGCTGGCCAGAATCTTGACCAGGTTTTGGTTTACCTTTACCACCAGAAGAACTATTCATTGACATGTTCATATCACTTTGAACATTACTTAAAAAATCAGCTAATTTATTGGCAGAAGATAAAGTAAATTGTTGATGAGAGATGCCTTTATACATGTTAGTGGAAGGTAAAAGCTCCAAAGACTTATCTAGATTATAATGCACTTCTTCGACTTCTTTTAATACCATTTCAGATAATTTTGGCTGTCTCAGAGCTACGGCAAAAATACTGTCATCAATATGTTTAAATTGAACTTTCAATTCTTGTTGTCTTTTTAATAATGAATTAATTGAAGTTTTAGCATTCTTCACTTGTTTAAATTGATTAAGCAATTTTTCTTGATCAAAAGAAAAAGTTAAAAGATTATCTAAAATTTGTCGTAATGCTTTAGCATCTTCAGCATTGTCTTCCATTTCACCACCAGACATAGAAGATGACATATTCTTACTCATTTGCTTCATTTTAGATGAAGCAGATTTCTGATTTTTTTTGGCGGCAGATTTATTATCTTTCTGAAGATTTTCTTCAGCTTTTTGTTGCTCTTTATCAATATTCTGTTGCTCTTCCTTATCTGTTGGAATGTCCATAGGAACTTTTAATTCTTTATTATCTTTCTCTAAATCGTTTAATTCCTTTTTTAAATCGTCAAATTCCTTAGAGATTTTCTTTTGGTCATCCAATGAATTTGTTGGTTTATCGGAAAGTTGATCTTGTTTATCAGATAACTTATCTAACTTATCCGCTAATTGTTCCACTTTTTGTTCTACATAAAACCGTTTAGTTAATTCCACTAACTGTACTAATGATTTTTGCTGTGCTTTAGCTTGCTGTTTTAATTTATCTGCTTTATCAAACAATTCATCTTTTTGAAGCTTTTTTGTTAACTCTTCTAGTTCTTTTAATAATTTTTCATTCTTTGCAGCATCTTTATCAGCTTTCTCAAAACGTTCAAGTAATTCTTTTTTAAAATCTTCGTTCTTATTGTTCTTGAAATCTTCTAAATTCTCCTTTAGCTTTTCAGAGAACTCTTTCATCATATCTTGTTGCTGCTTTTGACGATTAATAAAATCTTCTATCTTTTTTTGATCTTTATAATCCAAATTCTCTTTCTGTTTATCTAATTTTTTTAGTTGATCTAACGTTTCTAATTGTTTATCTTGAATATTAAGTGCTTTTTTGAAACTATTTATATTCGCCTGCTGCTCTTGAAGAACTTTTTGATCTTTTTGTTCAGAAGTAAGTTCTTTGTGAGAAAAAACAGAAGATTTAGATGATTTTTTACCATTGATGGCATCATTATCAAAAACTTCAAAATAATAATCATAATCGATTCCAGGTCTTAGAGTAATACCGTCAGGAAAAGAATAAATAAACTGATCAACAAGTTTATTCTTAAACGGTATCAATTTTCTGAAGATGACATTAGGTTTAGTGACATCATAATAAACAACTTGAAGTGCAGAAATACCATAATCATCAGAAATTTGACCTATAATAACTTTTTGTTTTAATTTTAAACTGTCTGGAGCTAAACTAACAGAAATAGAAGGATATTGATCTTTTAAAACAGTCAATTTATATTGTAATTTTTCATAATCTAAAAGTTTATTATTAGAAATAGATATTTCATAATCTGTAGTATTAATTATAGACTTAGTATGAACAAACTGATTAGAAATAGGAGTGATAAAATATGTAAAATCCTTGTGGTCATTATATCGTACAGCTGATGTAGCTAAAGTATGAAGAATCCAACTTACTCTTGTTCCTTCAGGAATAACAGCATTACCAGTACCTTGAATCAATTCAGGAGATTTACCTAGATGAGAAGGATAAACTAATTTCATTGAAAAAGACGAAATGGTAGGAACATGAATCACTTTTAAAGTAAAATCCTTTGAAATAACGTCATTAGCAGACAAATGAAACGTAATATCTTTTTGAACATGTTGAAATGTGTAAGTAAAATATCCTGGTTGATCACTTTCTAAAAAATAAGATTCGTTATTAATGCTGATTGAAACATTTTCTGGAATAATTGAACCTACAGTTTTTACACGAAGTTGAAAAGATTGATTTTGTTCCACGTGTAATAAATTAGTTTCAATAACAAATTGAAAGGGTGCAGGCTTTTCAAAATTATGATTATATGCTATAACACGATTAAAACTATTTGAAACAATATCTGCATGACCTGATAAATAAAAGAAAAGAATAACAAGAATAGGAACTAAAGCAAAAGGAAGAAATTTTTTATTTTTTTTAAAATTAATAGCGTTAGAAAAAGGAACTGGTTGTAAGTTATCCGCTTTTTGGTCTATAGATGCTAAAACAAGTTCAGTAGGTTGATTAACAGAAGATAACTGTAAAAAATTGAGTAATTTATCTTTTACATCTGAAAAGTGATTGCCTATAATTAATGAAGCTTGTTCATAATCGATACCTTTTTGAAGTTTAAAAAGCTTAAATAATGGAATGGCAATAAACTTAAATAATAAGAAACATTCTGTAATGATAAAAGACCAAAAAAGAACACTTCTACCGCTAGTGGAAAACCAAAATACGTATTCAATTGAAAAAGTAAAAATAAAATACAAGAGACCAATGGCAATAAAAAGTAAGGCCCCTTTTATTAACTCATTGGTATAATACTTCTTGATAAAACTTTCTAATTTATCGTAAATAATGGATTTCTTTTCAGCCATTGTTAGTAAATTGTTTATAACCGATAAAAATACAATATTTTTTAGTAATAAATCAATACAAAATCGTTAATACCATAGAAGAAATTATTAATAACATTAAAAAATATAAGAACCAAAGACAATAAAGAGAGAAGTTCGTTTTATCTTTGCACTGAAATTAATTAGTTCAAAAAAAAAGAAACATGTCTAGACCCGTTAGAGTTCGATTTGCTCCAAGTCCTACTGGACCATTACACATAGGAGGTGTACGAACGGCTTTATTTAATTACTTATTTGCAAAGAAAAATAATGGTACATTTTACTTAAGAATTGAAGATACCGATCAAAATCGATTTGTTCCAGGAGCTGAAGCTTATATATTTGAAGCGCTAGAATGGTTAGGAATAGCCCCAGATGAAACAATAGGTAAAAATGAAAAATATGGTCCCTACAGACAAAGTGAACGTAAAGCAATATACAAACAATATGTTGATGAATTGATTACAAAAGGATGGGCTTATTATGCATTTGATACACCTGAAAAATTAGATGAATTAAGAAAGCAAGCCGAATCAGAAGGAAAAACATTTATTTATAACCATACGATAAGAGAACAATTAGATAATTCTTTAACGGTTTCACGTGAAAAAGTAGAAGAACGAATAGCTAATGGAGAGCATTTTGTTGTACGTTTCAAAACACCAATCAATGAAATTTTGGAATTGAAAGATATTATTCGTGGTGAAATAAAATTTGATACCAACTTATTAGACGATAAAGTACTATTCAAGTCTGATGGAATGCCAACCTATCATTTAGCAAATATAGTAGACGACCATTTAATGGAAACTTCGCATGTTATACGTGGAGAAGAATGGTTACCTAGTTTGCCTTTACACTACTTGTTATATAAAGCATTTGAATGGGAAGCTCCAGAATTTGCGCATTTACCTTTAATTTTAAAACCAATTGGTAATGGAAAATTGAGTAAAAGAGATGGCGATAAAATGGGATTCCCTGTATTTCCATTAGAATGGAAAACAGAAGAAGGAAACTCAATGGGTTATAGAGAAAATGGTTTCTTTCCTGAAGCAGTAGTGAATTTCTTAGCCCTATTAGGATGGAACGATGGAACAGAACAAGAACTATTTAGCTTAGAAGAATTAACACAAAAATTTGATTTAGGAAGAATACATAAAGCAGGAGCGAAGTTTGACCCAGAAAAAAACAAATGGTTCAACCATCAATACTTACAAAAACAATCAAATGAACGTTTAGCAGAAAGCTTTAAAGGTATATTAAATAAAAAGGGAATAACAACAACTCTTGATTTGATTAAAGTGGTTACTTTGATTAAAGAAAGAGCACATTTTGTAACAGAGTTTTGGAATTTAGCTGATTATTTCTTCATAGCTCCAACTACCTATGATGAAAAAGCAAGTAAGAATTGGAAAGAAGAAACTCCTATATTATTAACTCAAGTAAGAGATATTATAAATAACATTGAAGACTTTACTTCCTTAAACATTGAAACTTTATTAAAAGAGTGGATGACAACAAATGAAATAGGAATGGGTAAAGTAATGCAACCGTTACGATTAGCAATTGTAGGAGCTTTAAAAGGACCTCATTTATTTGATATAATTGAACTAATTGGTAAAGAAGAGACTAAAAATAGGATAGAAAAAGCAATTGCTACATTATAAAAAACAAACCCCCTGAAAGTTCAGGGGGTTTATTTTTCGTACTATTTTTAATTAAATGTAACATTCCAAATAAATA
>NZ_JAGKWP010000096.1 GCF_021151785.1 Flavobacterium sp. | reverse complement strand
TATTTTTTTGTTTTTTTATACGTGTGATTTTTTTCTTATCAACACGTATTGCATCCCATGAAGCCGGCGTAAGAATCCATCCATACTTTCCTTCCTTATATAACTGATGCATAAAAACTTTACCATCAATAAATTTCAATGGGTCTTCCGGAAGTGTTATTTCATAATGGCCAACCATGAAGGGTAAAGAATCTATATAAAACCAATCATAATAAATTTTTTTAATTACTACTTTCATTGTATCCTCTTTTCTAATTATAGAGATTATGTAAGGAGGATTATTTATGTTATTATCTAATGCAAGCATAAAAGCATAAACAGAATCTGCTTGCCAGGGGCAATTTTGATATGCAGATTCCGCTTCAGGTTTTGACGTATGTACAACATATTGCTCATTATTTTTTTTAATAAGTTTTTTACCTTCAAACAATCTAAAACGAATAGTATATGGAACAACACAGCTATCTACAGGACTTGGTTGAGCCCATAAATTGTTAGAAATAAATAACAGCAATAATATGTAATTAATCCGTAAACTCATTTGTAAATATATTTCCAATATTCATTACACCTTTTTGTAATCTTTCGAAAATCTTTTTTATCACCAGCTGCATTTTGACAAGATTTATATCATCCGTTTTCTGTTGTTGAATTTTAGGTACATGCAAATGTCCGGTTGGCATTTTTTTACCATTTCCTGCAGGTGTGGCTAACCATCGTTCTCTTAGTAAAGCTACTCTATAGAAAATTTCATTAGAAAGATATGTTCCTCCTGAACCATAATTGATAACAACATTCTTTTGAAGATAAGCTGGGGTTCGTTTATTTATTGAAAAATATTTAGGATCTTTTCTTTTATCAACTGGTTTTCCCAAGTCATCCCAAATATCCTGATTTTTATTTTCGTCGATATAAAAGCTTTGATTATAGAAAACATAAAATTTATTATTATCAGGATTGTACTCTATTGAAGGCACCATATCCTTAGGTAATGTAGTTTGTATCCAATTGAATTTTTTAGTTTCATCAACATTAGGGTTTGCATCCGTAAGAAGATCCAGACTAGTGCTATCAGCTAATCTTCGAGCCCCCATATTATCTGGTGAACCGCCACGTATAATCGTTGCAAAACGATCTATATTTAAAAAATCAGGTGCTAAATCCTGACTCATAGTCATAATTAAATCAACCTTCTTTGTACTATCTTTTATATAAGGTCCCAAATATTTTTCAATGATACCAATGCCATTACCAGCATCACCTTCATGTCCGTCGAAATCTTTGTATCGCACAGGTACAATCATTGTCTGAATAAAACCTATCGGATTGTTAGAATCATCCTTTATGATTTTATTATGTAAAGCCAAAGCTGTGGCACCTGACGGATTTCCCTGAAGAGGATTATCTTTTAGACCAAACGGGTCAAAGCCGGTAATCAATATTTTTTTAAGAGAAGGCTGTGAAGAAAAATCAACGCTTTTATATCCTCTTGACTTTTCTTCCATGCTAAGAATAAGTTGATCTCTTAATACAAAATCTTTTAGCACTGATGGATGATTTTTTAATGCAACCTCCATTTTCAAACGAGCCCAATACAGAATTCGATCATCAGCAATTCCATAATCATAAGCAGATGCTAAAGCCCTTGCCCGATCCAGAATCTGAGGTGCATAAAGGTTTACGGCATTAGTAAGTTTTGAAGCCGCACTCGTATCGTCAGGAACAGTAGTAACATTTACAGCGTTGACAAACGCATCTACTATATCCCCCATTTTTGTACCAGTCAAAGAATCATCCAAATCATAGATAAAATAATCTTCCCATAATTTTTTCTCACAAATCACAGCTCCATCAACAATAGGACTAGGAATCGTTTCTTTAACCTCAATAACTGTTGTTTCTGCCTCGTTTACATGAACAACAGTATATGGCTTATTATTAGCTGAAGAATCAACTATTGTTATTTTCTCTTTGGGGTATATACCAATTTTCCAACCTTGAATGGAAATTTTTTTATTTAATTGATCAATACCAACAATTGTGTATCGAGTATCATAATTTTTTGTCATCCCCCCTCTTACTTCTTCAGGATTTCTGCTATAAAAAGAAGGTAGTGGTTGCTGTGCAGCAAAGGCTGCAGAAGTATACATAGTTGCATTAGTCGAATAAATAAATATATCAGTTAAAGGATAACTGATTCTACTTATTCCGGATGTGTCTAATCCCTGTACTCCAATTTTATACTTTTCATATACTTTGCCATTGCTATCAGTAAAAGGACTTCCGGATACTTTTTCACAACGAACACTTTTCTGATTTAAACCAGAAATATTTTTCAAAGTATTATATTCAGCTTTTGTGATTCCTAATATAAGCCCGGCTTGTAATAAATTTGATGAAGATGCCGTTGTATCCGTTTGAAGATTAAATGTTAATACCTGCTCTGTATTATCAATAACTGTATTAAAGTTCAAATTCTGATTTGCGAATATTGTTTGAACTGCAAAAAAATCTTCAGACGCATTAACTCCACCTATTTGTGGTACGCGATTCGTATTTTCTTGAGAAGACACGAATAACGATGTCGGCATTTTATAAAATACTACCCTTCCATCTTCTGCCGGATCTGTAGATCTGAATTTTTCAAATGCAATTCCACTATCAGCTACAACTCCATAATTAAATGCACTGCCATCAATATACTTACTATCCAAAGAAGCCAACCATTGAGTAGGTTTTACAGTATTCCATAATATTATATTATCATCTATTGCAAATGCCAGATCAAGTGGATCGTCATATTTAATAACGGTATCCGGCCAGGTTGTAGCAGAATCTATTAGTCTGTTGTAGTTCAGCTTAATGATCCATGCTATTGGTTTCTTTTCTCCTGCTACAAGTGTATTTTCAATATTCGGATATGTGAAAACAATATCTTTTGTCCATGCGGCACCGCTTGTATCCAGAGAAGTAAGTAAGTTTAATCCCTGAACAAATTTTTCCGGATCGGCTGTAGTATTAGCCGGATTGAAAAGTTCTGAATCTGAAAATACCTTCAACTGTCCATGCTCCACAAACAACAACGGACTCCTGTTATCATTGATTCTTAATGTAAGATGAAACTCATTAACTTCATTCGTTGTTGCTACAGAGTCTGATTTGATTAACAAAGGCCATCCATTGGTAGCATACTGTGACGCAGAAAGCGTAGATGTAGTACCAGTCTGAATATTAGTTGTATCTGCTCCGACACCTTTATAGTTAGTATAGAAATTATACGAACGTTTGATCTCATTACGTATATCTATGTATAGTGTATTTGCTGTAGCAAATTTAGATACAACTGAATTGTAAATATCAATTCCTTTCTTCAATTCAAATACTGTCTCCTTAGCTTCAGGAACAGTTACTGTAGGATCATAGGAGGGATCAGAGAAAGATGGATCATGTAATTCAGCGCTGGAACCCGGGCCATATGAAGCAAAGTCCCGCGGAGGATCCTGAGTTACAGGTACACCATCATCACTTATAACAGGAACCTGTACAGATCCTTTTGCCGTATTGTGTATGCTGTAATAAACAGCAGGATCAATGAAACGGAGTATTTCTTCTCTTTTTACACGCTTGGCAAATTTCTCTGCATCCGTGGCTTCAGGCATTCCAACGACATTTATTTCATAGAATGGTTTCCTTGCCATGCTGAGATCCGGGTGATAATCCGGTTCATCCAGGATAACTTCAAAACCAAATTCAGCACCACCATCTGTATAAAAATCGCCAAGATATGTACCTCGTGAAACCTTTGAATATTGTGAATCTGCATCGATCCGGAAGAAGGCTGCATCTATCTTGTCTGTTGCAGTTTGAACAGTCGGATTCCATCCGATAAATTTGCTATAAAATGTATCGCCTTCCTGCTTATTTTCTTTTTCAAATATTTCCCAGGCTCTTTTAATATAATCTGATGCGCCGGTTTTGCTTCTTACCTTTGTGTCATCTTCATCTAAAAATGCATCTGCACGTAATCCGCGATAGATGAAATATTTTATAGGAGAGAAATCCAATCCCGGATTTTCTGAAGGTTTAAGAATCAGGTTAACTGTATTAACAGAAGATTTCTGGATAAAAATATCACCCTTTAAAACGGCAAAGGCTTTTACAGATTCAGTACTTGTGAAACCACTCGTTACTCTGAATTTATTTGAAGCATCTGCAGGATTAGGCCCAAAGGCCAATGCGGGTGATTGAGTAATTTTATTCAGTTCTGCAAAAACACAGGATTTAGGAATAAGAGGCATTTTATGAATACCAGCACTGCCTGAACCCTCTGGAGCATTTACATTGGTAATAATCGTGGTTTCATGTATGTTTTCACTTATAACCACGCCCGTAACACTACTGTTGATGGTTGCCTTGATTGTTACTTTACTTAATTGATCGGTTACATTAACACTGCCTTTAAATGTAACAGCAGTTTGTGTTCCCGTCGCAATTTCAGAGGTGCCCTGTACAACAGGTTGTTCAATACTAGTCCATGCATTGCTGGCAGATGGCGTAAATACCAAGTTCCAGTTATTCCCTGATTTTTTATACAACGCTTTTTCGGTAATGTCATTCCCAAGGAATGTTCTTGTAACCTCAACCATAATATCAGCTACATCAATAGAACCAATGCCTGCATTTATATCTACGAGAAAATTCTGAAAGGAAGAAGAATCCAATTGCATAGAGTTATCAAGATCCTCCCCATTGTATGGATTCCGAAAATTCACATTTGCAAAAACAATTTCCCTATAGGAAAGATTATTGGTAAATTCTGCACCAATACCATTAGTGGCACCATCATGCGGAGAAACCTGAACGAGCAGGAATATCTTTTGACCACATTTTAAATCCGGAACAAATTTCTGATCCCATTGCAACGATACTATTTTCTCTCCGCCTGCAGCCAAAGTATCCTGTGGCATAAAGACTTCACCTAAGAAATACGTTTCATTTGTTTCAAAAACTCTTATATCAACATGGTTATCAGGATCAGAATAATCAATAGAATATTGATCCAACCATTGCTGAGGGAATAAGAAAAGTGACTGGACAGCTGTATTTGTATCTTTATCAATAACACCTGTAGGAGCTTCTCCATCAGAAATCGCTACATAAAAACGTACCCAGGCATCCAGACTCTTCATACTGCCGTCGGGACCGCCATTACCAATGTTTTTTATCCGCGCGTACACATTTGCTTTATGCTGAGGAACAGTAATTGTCCACTGATCATTGTCAGTATGACCATTCTTTGCTTCAAACTTGATACAAACACTCTCCCCATCAATAAATTGCTCTTCACCTGTAATGGCAATTCCTGATGAAAATCCATCACCATCTTTTTTCCATTTAAACTTATCGGGATTACTACCGGAGCCAACAGAACTGATCTGAATGGTATAAACAGTATTTTCAAAACGAGCAGCAATAACCTTAAGATCATTCAGCCCGGTTCCTGTAAATACAGAATCTCCTGAATAAAGAGCAGGATTTTCATGCGGAGCAGCCTTAAGGTAATCAATTGGATTGGTAACATAATCTGCCGGTTGATTACGTATCCAGATATCCGGACTATTTATCGGATTAACAACCGGATTTGTAATATTTATTCCTTCATCTCCCAAATAATCCCGGACAACAAGATCACGATACTCATGTTTATAAGCAATAGCAGCCTTCACTGCTTCGGCAGCATCCAAACGCCCATAACCAGATCTATAGCTATAATATGGAATTAATCCACCGATTACACTAGTACCTACAGGAAAGGAAGAAATTAATTTATCGATGGTCAATGTATTTCCAGAAATATCTCTAACTATTCTGAATTCTGATGTCCCAATCTGAATTGCCTGACCAATACTAAAACCCTCAGGATCTAACACTCCTATACGAGTATCGCCAACATTAACGGCTATGCTTAAAGTAGTATTTCCAGTGCCAGGGTTCAGAAAACAAGTATCAGGATTGTATACAGCAATTGGAGAACTATTTTCTTTGGTGTTATATCCTGTACTGACAAGATCAAATGGCAATGCACTATCTCTCATTAATTGTCGTACTTCTACCCAACTCAAATTTTTATTTACGGATAATACTAATCCAGCTATTCCTGATGCTGTCGGACAGGAGGCCGAAGTCCCTCCCATCATATTAGCTCCTGATGCTCTACCTCCAATAACAGACGTTCCTGTTAGTTGCGTATAATATAGTTTACGATCAATACCTGATGCCGCATACCCTGCACTAAAAGCATCTTTAATCGTTATCGTTTGTCCATCAATAACTGACTCGATAATACGAGCCTCCCTTATATGTGGCTTTGTTGAAGAAGGTGCCCCAATAAATATTGCCTGTCCTACTTCCATACCTAAGGTAGATTCTACAGAAAGAGTCTCTGTACCAGCAGTGGCGGTTAAATTTAATCTAGTATTTATCTCACCTCCAATAACAAAAATAAGTTGATCTTCATATGATGATTCTGGTAAATTTAATGGGTAAACTAGTTCAATTTTTTGATTTATAAAATCAACATTTTTTATTTTATTTTTCTCTCTATTACTATTGTTTGAAGGGGTTCCAATTAAAATATCCTGCCCTATTAAAAATCCTTTTACAGAATTTAATGTAAGTATCTTTGATACTATATCAACAGAGCCAATTTGACTTGTTGATGAACCGACTTTAAATGTTGATAGAACATATATAGGTATATTAGTAAGATAGTCTTTATTTAAGCTAGTCTGTAATTGAACACGATAAAAAACTGGTATTGTAATGAACTCATCTTGGTTTGATATTTTTACAAATTCAATGGTATTATTATTATACACTCCATAGCCAGAATTATCTTTATCTATCAATAACCACTTACCAGGTACAAGGCCAGATGTATCATCAACATCTAAATAATTCTGGCCTGCATATGCATTTTTAAGCAATTTTATATTAAGTTTAGCAGGTGCTTCAGGTACACTACCCAATCCATCATCCTCAAGTATATTCAAAGTACATGGAGCGTATATAGAATAATATTGATCAGGCTTATGAATATTTTCTCTATAACCATCTGGGCCAAATCTTATCCATTCATGTGGATTATCCTGATTTCTTAAATAATCTGTATGACCAGGTGCACAAAATTCAATCACAGCTTTTGTAAATATTCCAAAAGTACTATAAGTAGTAAATATTTCTTCATTATTGTTATTCTGAGAAGATGCTCCAACAGCTATCATAAAATCCTGATATGCCAAATCAGTTGAAACAATAACGTCCCCAGAATTACCCGAAGAAGCAAAATTTAACATTCCACGACCTATTCGTCCATAAATACCTGCATTCTTAATACCTATTTTTACTATTTTATTTAGCTCATTAATAGGAAAAGGTAGACCATAACTGTGATTTGCTATATCAGGTGAATTTATCCCCCCTAGTAATGCAGGATAAAATAAGGCTGGTTTAGATGTGCCAGTAAAATAAGGATCTAAACCTGCCATCCATGTAAACATTTTAGCTGTGTTAGAAATATTGCCAGGATATTTTATTCCCATTAATTGCAAATTAGGGCCGACCCCGACGCTTCCTTCACCCCTATTTGATGCTCCAATGATACCTGCTACCATAGTACCATGATCATCAACTATTTCATCATTATTAGGAACAAGTCGAGTAAAATCATAAAAAGTTTTTACTTTATTATAAAAGGCTTTATGAGTCGGTGTTAAAGTATCATCCTGAAGTGTAACACTTTCTATCCCACTATCAACAACAGCAACTGTAATTTCTGAATCACCATATTCTATACCTCTATTCTTTAGCAAAGCCCAAGCCCCTTCTGTATTAATTATCTTATGGTTCCATTGCTCAGGAAAATATATATTATTTGGAAGACCATGATTAATAAATGGTGAAAAAATCTGAGGTTCAATATGATCAACTATTGTTTGATTTAACAGTTCAATTATTTGGTCTAAAAATTTAAAATCAGGAAAAGCTTTATATTTAAATATTATTGCCCCACCTGAATGTGATAGTCTTGATTCAAAATTAAAATTAAAGGTCTCTGCAAATTGCTGTAATTCTTCATCAGTTAATTTTTTTGATAAACCAACAATAATTTGCCCATTTAAAAATGCAATATTATTTATATCGTATTTAACAAGACAACCAATCTCTTTAATATAAGATAGTTGTGCGAGGTTATGCTTTTCCTTCTTTAATTCGGAAGTATTCAGAAAATCAGGAAAACGAATTACTCTATATTTTTGCCTTATTAACTTAGCAGAAAGTATTTCGTAAACAAGATTATGATTTTGAACATATTCATCTAATAAACTCGAATCCTCTTTTGAGGATAATAACAAACCAACTAGATTTTCAGGTTGATTAAATGGAATTAATGACATACCATTAAAATAGCTCTTCATACCTGGTAAACCAAGTACAATTGATTCAGAATGCTCTTGTTCATTTTCCCTAATATGAAACTGAATTGTATAATCTTTTAGACCTTCCTTTTGTACAAGAAGGTTGTATTGACCATGAGGCAGATCTCTATATATCCAACGCTGTGATACCTTTTCAGGAAGAATGTCTACAATATTTTCTTTATAAATCAATGTAATTAATGGTTCATCTATAAAATGATTATTATAATCTTTTATAGAAATAATCAAAAAGTGCGT
>NZ_JAGKWP010000095.1 GCF_021151785.1 Flavobacterium sp. | reverse complement strand
AATAATGCCTGTAAATCATTCCAAAAAAAATTTTTTTTAGTTATTTTTACATACGAAAACTACAAACCACAACTAAAATGAACTTAGACATTATTGACAAAAAGCTGCTGGAATTATTACAAGCAGATGCTAAAACTACAACTAAAGAATTATCACTCAAGCTTAATCTTTCTGTAACAGCGGTCTATGAACGAATTAAAAAACTTGAACGCGAAGGACTAATCAACAAATATGTAGCCCTACTCGACCGAAACAAAATCGAGAAAGGTTTTGTAGCACTTTGTCATGTTAAACTCGTAAAACACAACAAAGAAATCATCACCGAATTTGAAGCAGAAGTAGTTAATTTGACTGAAGTGCTCGAATGCTTTCATGTGAGCGGTGATTATGACTACATTTTAAAAATTTGTGTAAAAGACATGGAAACCTACCGCGATTTCATGGTAAATAAACTTACCTCATTAAAACATATTGGAAGTTCACATAGTACCTTTATGATTGGAGAAGTAAAAAACACAACTTCATATAAGTTTAGCTATTAAGTATATTATTTTACCAACTTTCATTGGTCATATTTATTTAAAAAGCCTTACTTTTGTAATCATAAATTTAACTATAAACTTTTAACTACATATACAATATGAGTCAATTTGATGTAACCATTATTGGTTCAGGGCCAGGAGGATATGTTGCGGCAATCCGTTGTGCTCAATTAGGTTTCAAAACAGCTATTATTGAAAAATACTCTACTTTAGGTGGAACTTGTTTAAATGTGGGATGTATTCCATCAAAAGCATTATTAGCTTCCTCACATCATTATGAAGAATTACAACACTTTGCAGACCATGGAATTGAAGTGACTGGAGATGTAAAAGTAAACTTAACTAAAATGATCGAACGCAAACAAGCAGTAGTAGATCAAACCAGTGGTGGAGTTAAATTCTTAATGGACAAAAACAACATCACCGTTTTTGAAGGTGTAGGTTCTTTTGAAAGTGCAACTAGCATTAAAGTCACTAAAAAAGATGGTTCTAGTGAAATAATAGAATCTAAAAATAGTATAATTGCTACAGGTTCAAAACCTTCCTCTTTACCTTTCATAACAATAGACAAAGAAAGAATTATTACTTCTACAGAAGCATTGAAGTTAAAAGAAGTTCCTAAACACCTTGTAATTATTGGTGGTGGTGTAATTGGAATTGAATTAGGACAAGTTTATTTAAGATTAGGCGCTCAAGTTTCTGTTGTTGAATTCATGGATAGAATTATCCCTGGAATGGACGCTGCTTTATCTAAAGAATTAACTAAAGTATTGAAAAAACAAGGCATGAAATTCTATACTTCTCACAAAGTTCAATCGGTGGAAAGAAATGGAGATGCTGTAGTTGTGAAGGCTGAAAATGCCAAAGGAGAAATTATTACTTTAGAAGGTGATTATTCGTTGGTATCAGTTGGTAGAAAACCATATACAGAAGGATTAAATGCAGAGAAAGCTGGAGTTAAATTAACAGACAGAGGTCAAGTCGAAGTAAATGATCATTTACAAACTTCTGCATCAAATATTTATGCTATTGGTGATGTAGTTCGTGGCGCTATGTTAGCCCATAAAGCTGAAGAAGAAGGTGTTTTAGTTGCTGAAATTTTAGCGGGACAAAAACCACATATCGATTATAACTTAATTCCAGGTGTTGTTTATACTTGGCCAGAAGTTGCTGCTGTTGGTAAAACTGAAGAGCAATTAAAAGAAGCTGGTATAGCTTACAAAGCTGGAAGTTTCCCATTTAGAGCTCTAGGAAGAGCTAGAGCTGGAGGCGACATTGATGGATTTGTTAAGATTTTAGCTGATGCAAAAACAGACGAAGTTTTAGGCGTTCATATGATTGGTGCACGTTGTGCCGATTTAATCGCAGAGGCTGTTACTGCTATGGAATTTAGAGCTAGTGCTGAAGACATTTCAAGAATGTCACATGCACACCCTACTTTTGCTGAAGCAATAAAAGAAGCGGCTTTAGCGGCTACTGCAAACAGAGCATTACATGTTTAAAACATTCTAAACCCAATAAAAAAGCCCAACTGTAAGTTGGGCTTTTTGCTTTACTTAGTATTCCATTCAAATAAATGTTTATAACTATTCCAGTTTGCATATAGTAAAAATACATTAGCAATTAGCACTGCCGCAGCCATCGGAATATCTGATTTAGAAACTACAACATGAATTAAAAAAATATTAATAGATATTGGCATAAGCAACACCACACCTAATTTATCCAACTTACCTGTTATTAAAGTTAAACCTGCTAATAATTCTACTATTTTCGCTGCTGGAAAAACATATTTAGATGCCACAAAACCAGCCATCAAAGTAGCCATATCACCTATTGGTTGCGGTTGTTCACCACCTAAATTAAAAAAATAACTAATGGATGCAAAAAGCATCATAGCTCCTAAAAGCAATCGTACAATTAATGTTGCAATTCTCATAATTATAAATTTATTTTTGGTTAATTATTTTAAAGATAGTAAAAAATAAAAAAATATAGTATTTTAGATTTAAAATTACATCCCATGCAAGATAAAACACTTATAGGAAGCGAAGAATGGTGTGCTTTCCCTCAACTTGGAATCCCTGCCATCAAAGCCAGAATTGATTCAGGAGCTAAAACCTCAGCCTTACACGCCATAAACATCAAAACCTTTCAAAAAAACAACCAAGATTGGCTCCGGTTTGACATTAATCCCATCCAAAACAATTCTAAATCTATTATCCACTGTGAAGCACAACTAATTGACCAACGCATTGTTAAAAGTTCTAGCGGAACACGTGAAAAACGCTATGTAATCCGTACAGAAGTAAAACTAGGAGAACATAACTACCCGGTAGAAGTAACGCTTACTAACAGAGATTCAATGGGATATCGCATGCTTTTAGGTCGCGAAGCCATGGTTGGAAGATTAATAGTAGACCCCGAACGTCGCTTTGTATTAGGACAACCTTCCTCTGAAAATCTAAAAGAATACTACTATAAAGAGACCAATAAAAAAGGATTAAAAATCGGTTTACTTGCTAGTAATCCCGAATTATACAGCAACCGAAGAATAATCGAAGCTGGTGAAATGAGAGGACACGAAATGCATTTTCTTAATTTGAAATACTGCTACATGAAACTCAGTGCTTCTAATCCAGAAATACATTACAGAGGCGGATTAGTATTGAATGATTTTGACGCTGTAATTCCACGAATAAGACCTAGCATGACGTACTATGGTTGCGCATTAACCCGTCAGTTTGAAGCTTTAAAGGTTTTTGTATTAAATTCAGCTTCAGCAATTACACAATCGAGAGATAAATTGTTCTCACTCCAATTACTTTTAAATAATGGTGTAGATATCCCTACAACAGGATTTGCTAACTCTCCGTTAGATACTGATGATTTAATTAAAATGGTAGGAGGTTCACCGTTAATTGTTAAACTACTTGAAGGAACACAAGGTAAAGGAGTCGTTTTAGCTGAAACCAAAAAAGCAGCGGAATCAGTAATTAATGCCTTTAAAAGTTTAAATGCTAACATTCTTGTACAAGAATTTATAAAAGAAGCTAATGGTAAAGACCTGCGTTTGTTTGTAGTTGATGGCAAAGTTGTAGCTGCGATGCAACGAGAAGCAGCTCCAGGAGAATTTAGAGCCAATATTCACATGGGAGGAACAGCATCTATTGTTAAAGTTACACCTGAAGAAAAGAAAATAGCTATTCGAGCCGCTAAAGCTATGAACTTACGAGTTGCAGGTGTTGATATTATTCGCTCAAGTAAAGGTCCGCTTTTATTGGAAGTAAATTCTTCTCCAGGTCTAGAAGGAATTGAAGGAGCTACACAAAAAGACATTGCTGGCGAAATGATTAAAGCTATCGAAAAAAATTTTAAATCACACTAATGCATCCTTATTTAGATATCGTATTAAGAAGTATGACCGTTTACTTCTTCATGGTACTAGCTCTTCGTGTATTTGGCAAACGAGAACTGTCACAACTTAATTCGGCTGATATTGTACTCATTTTGTTAATCAGTAATTCGGTGCAAAATGCTATGGTTGGAAACAACACTTCATTAGAAGGAGGAATTTTAGCTGCTTTGGTATTATTTTTAATCAATTATTTTTTAAAAAGAGTTTTAAATCAATCTAAAGCAATCAAAGACTTAGTATTAAGCAAACCTGAAATATTAATACACCACGGTATTATAGATTACAAAGCATTGACTAAACTTGGTATTACTTCAGACGAATTAGATGAAGCAATCAGAGAACATGGAGTAGAAAATCATAAAGAAGTAAAACTAGCTATGTTTGAAGTAGATGGTAACATTAGTATCATTTCAGGAGAAAACAATATAAAGCAAACCCATCACAAAAGAAAAATACATAAAACTTTAAATGAATTCTAATGAATAAATTCACCAAAACTTCATTAATCATTATAATTATTGCAAGTACATTAATGATTTTAGGCGCTTATTTAAAAACACAAAAACTGCCAATAGCTAATTACATTATGGGAATTTCATTTGTTCTAGAGATTGTTGTTGGCGGCATGTTATTGCTTCATATTATCAAAATAAAAAATAAATAAATTTTATAATGAAAGTATTTTTAGTACCATTGATTTTTTTTCTTGTTGGATTGGCAATTACCATAATTGGCAGTTTATTTAAGTTAATGCATTGGCCGGGTGCGAATTCCATACTAATTACAGGAACACTACTTGAAGTACTAGCAATAGTCGTTTTAATTTACCTTTTAATAAAAAAAAGCAATGGAAATAACCAGTAAAATTATTGTAGTAGGTATCGCCATTTTACACATCTATATCCTATGGCTAGAAATGTTTGCTTGGACTACGACAGGAAAAAAAGTATTTAAAACTTTTCCAAAAGATTTGTTTGAGCCAACCAAGGCTATGGCTGCCAATCAAGGATTGTATAACGGATTTTTAGCAGCTGGGTTAATTTGGTCGTTACTCATTTCAGATGACATTTGGAGCAAAAACATTGCTTTATTTTTCTTAGGTTGTGTCTTAGTTGCCGGATTATATGGTGCTTATTCTGCTTCAAAACGAATATTATTGATTCAAGGCTTACCCGCTTTATTAGGAATATTTGCAATTCTATTAAAAATTTAAAAACAAAAAGCCTTTAGAAATCTAAAGGCTTTTTTCTTATTCTTCCACTTGAAAACTTTTCAAGAAGTGGATAGATTTTTCAATATCATAATGTAAAATTCGATCTTCATCTACAAAAGGAACTTCATCTCGATAGGCTTTAACAAACATCTCAATAAATTCACTTGACCTTAAAGGTCTTCTGAATTCTAAAGCTTGCGTTGCATTAAACAGTTCAATAGCTAAAATACGTTCCACATTTTCAACAATTTTAAACGTCTTTGTCGCTCCATTTGCTCCCATACTCACATGATCTTCTTGTCCGTTACTCGAAACAATGCTATCAATACTCGCAGGTGTGGCCAATTGCTTATTCTGACTAACAATACTCGCAGCTGTATATTGCGGAATCATAAATCCGGAATTTAACCCTGGATCACTCACTAAAAATGAAGGCAATTCTCTTAATCCCGATATCAATTGATACGTTCTTCTTTCTGAAATATTTCCTAATTCAGCTAATGCAATTCCTAAATAATCCAGCGCCAACGCCAACGGTTGTCCATGAAAATTCCCTCCTGACACAATAATATCTTCACCAACAAAAATATTCGGATTATCGGTAACTGAATTAATTTCAGTAGTAAATACTTTTTTAACAAAATCTATGGTATCCTTAGTAGCACCGTGAACTTGCGGAATACAACGGAATGAATAGGGGTCTTGTACATGTTTTTTAGGCTGTTCTATAATCTCACTTCCTTCTAAAAAATCTAACATTCTTGCAGCAGTAGTTACTTGACCTTTGTGTGGACGAACTAAGTGAATTAAATCCGTAAATGGTTCTTTTCGACCATCAAATCCTTCTAAAGAAACCGCACCAATTAAATCAGCCAAATAAGCTAATTTTTGAGCTTGAATTAAATTATACACGCCATAAGCACTCATAAACTGGGTGCCGTTTAACAAGGCCAATCCTTCTTTTGATTTTAAAGTAATCGGTTTTAAATTTAATTTACCTAAAACTTTATGAGCCGGCTGACGGAATCCATCATAATACACTTCACCTTCAGCAATTAAAGGCAAACATAAATGAGCCAAAGGAGATAAATCTCCCGAAGCCCCTAAAGAACCTTGTGTATAAACTACGGGCAAAATATCAAGGTTATAAAAATCGAGTAAGCGTTCAACAGTTTCCACTTGCACACCCGAATTTCCATAACTTAAGGATTGTATTTTCAGGAACAACATGATTTTCACTATATCGTGTGGCACTTCTTCTCCTGTACCACAAGCATGTGATTTCATTAAGTTTTCTTGTAATTTAGATAAATTCTCATTTGAAATTTTCACATTACACAACGAACCAAAACCTGTATTAATCCCATAAATAGGTTCGCTTTGAGTTTGCATTTTATCATCTAAATACTGACGACACTTCGCTATATTAACTTTTGCTTCTTCCGAAAGCGCTAGTTTTTTTCCTTGAAAAACAATTTCGTTTACCTCCTCAATTGTTAATAATGATGAACTTATATAATGTGTATGTTCCATTTTTTTATGAATAAGTTGCCAAAATTCAACAAAATCATTTAAAAATACAACAATTGTTAATAAGAAACTTCCATTTTTAAATGATTAACAATATTTATCCAATTTGTGACCCCATTTTTAAGAAATTTGCATAAATTAGCGACTCAAAATTTATAGTTCAATTAAAATGAAAAATACAGCACTAACAGCAGTTCACGAAAAATTAGGAGCAAAAATGGTTCCATTTGCAGGTTATAATATGCCTGTACAATACGAAGGAGTAAATGTAGAACATGAAACCGTTAGAAATGGTGTGGGTGTTTTTGATGTATCACACATGGGAGAATTTTTCCTTAAAGGTGAACACGCGTTAGCTTTAATACAAAAAGTAACTTCAAACGATGCTTCAAAATTAGTTGATGGTAAAGCTCAATATTCTTGTTTACCTAACAATGAAGGAGGAATTGTAGATGACTTAATCGTATACAAAATTGCTGACAATCACTATATGTTAGTGGTAAACGCCTCAAATATTGAAAAAGATTGGAATTGGATTGCTCAACACAACGACTTAGGAGTTGAAATGATTAACAATTCTGATGCGTATTCTTTATTAGCTATTCAAGGTCCAAAAGCAGCTGAAGCTATGCAATCTTTAACTTCTATTGATTTGACAAATATGGGATATTACACATTCCAAATTGGTGAATTTGCAGGAATAAAAGACGTTATTATTTCAGCAACTGGTTATACGGGTTCTGGTGGTTTCGAAATTTATTTCAAAAACGAAGATGCAGAAACGGTTTGGAACAAAGTATTTGAAGCTGGTGCTGCCTTTGGAATTAAACCAATTGGATTAGCCGCTCGTGATACATTACGTTTGGAAATGGGCTTCTGTTTATACGGAAACGACATCAACGATACAACTTCTCCATTAGAAGCAGGTTTAGGATGGATTACAAAATTCGACAAAGAGTTTACTAATTCTGAAAATCTTAAAAAGCAAAAAGAGGCTGGAGTAACTCGTAAATTAGTTGGATTTGAATTAATTGAAAGAGGAATTCCTCGTCATGACTATGAAATTGCAGATGCTAATGGAAATATAGTAGGTATTGTAACTTCGGGAACGCAATCACCTTCTTTAGGTAAAGCTATTGGTATGGGATATGTTCCAACTGAATTAGCCGCAGTAGATTCAGAAATTTATATTCGAATTAGAAACAAAGACATCAAAGCAAAAGTGGTCAAAATGCCGTTTTACAAAAAATAAAAAAAAGAGCCTACGGCTCTTTTTTTATGATGGTTATTGACGCTTCTTCTTCTTTATTTAAAGTTGCCAAAAGTTCAAAACTACGCTCTTTATCAATAAATTCAAGTTTTGCGGTATTAGGCTTAATTTTACCTTCGTTTAAAGCCACAATTTTAAATACATCATCCCCTGAACTTAATTTTATTGTGAGCACTTTTTTCGTATTAGAAACCAAATAATCACTCAAAATTAATTTCCCATTATGAAACAAATTAATTCGGTCTCCGTCTTCTTGTCCGTTATCCCAAATTTCAATTTTAGCAGTGGAGGACTCCCAAAAAACATTTAAATTTTGATTTTTAGATAATTTATTAATTTTTAAACTATCTAACATTTTAATTGTATTGTATTTTTCTTTTGAAGCTTCATCTATCTTTTTTGACTTTTGTATCTTTTTATTAACCTTAGATGCTAGATTATAAATCTTATTGCTTCCTACAAGTTGCAAAGTACCGTCAATGCATTTGGTCTTATTTTTAAACAAGCCTTTAAAATTACCATCTAATTTACTTGTATTTTGAACTAATTTAACTTTACCCGAAAAATTCACAAAACAAAAAGCACTTTCAGAAAATTTTGATTTTGTGTAAAGAATTTCATTTTCTTTAAATTCAAATACTTTCGTTTTTTTATTGTAAGTACCTTTAACAATGCTCTTCGTTTCATTTGCTCCATCAAGATCAGTAATTGAATAGCCATTGATTATTCCTTTATTTTCACTAAAAACCAACCTATAAGTAATTACTGTTTTATCATTTCCGTTTAGTTTAATAATTCCATAAAACTCAAAATTAGTTTGAGCTTGAGCACTATAAAAG
>NZ_JAGKWP010000094.1 GCF_021151785.1 Flavobacterium sp. | reverse complement strand
TGCGTTTAATGCACCTACTTCGTTGGATTTATCGACTAATTTTTTATTCAAGGATAAGTTTGAGATTGGTGCGACTTACCGTTTAGATGACAGTTTTGGCGCGATGGTGAATTATGCTATTACACCGAGTTTAAAATTAGGATATGCTTACGATCATATTGTATCGGATTTAAAGGTGACTACCCCTGCATCACATGAGATAATATTGTTGTTTGATGTTAACTTCAGTAAGAAAGTATCTCGTTCACCACGTTATTTTTAATCAAATCAAAGAGTATCAAAGATGAAAAGACTATATATATCAGCCGTTGCGATGTTGCTCATTAGCAGTATCTATGCACAGAATAAAGACACGAAAGACGCGGATAAGCTTTTTGACCGATTAGAGTATGTTGATGCTGCTCAGTCATATACAAAGCTTGTAGAGAAAGGCAAAGCGGATGCTTATGTTTATAAGCAGCTAGGAGATTGTTATTACAATGTATTCAACACCAAAGAAGCGGTAAGATGGTATGCTAAAGCAGTAGAGAGCAGTCAAGATTCAGAGGTGTATTACCGTTATGCTCAAATGTTAAAGGCAGAAGGCAATATGCAAGAGAGTAACAAACAAATGGCTCATTTTGTTAAGTTACAACCTAATGATCCGCGATCTAAGGCATTTACAAATAATCCTAATGTGTTGACACAACTCAAGCAGCAAAGCAAGTTATACAACATCAAGAAATCGGATGTTAGTAGTGATAAGGCGGACTTTGGAGCACAGTTGACAAGCAACAATGAGTTGTATTTTTCCAGCGCAAGGAATACGTCAAGGAAGAAAAACGGGATGGATGATCAACCTTATTTAGACATCTACAAAGCTACACGAAACGCTGATGGTAGTTTAAGCCAAGCGATAGAAGTAGGAGAGTTAAATACAAAATGGCATGATGGTCCTGTGGCGATTACCTCAGATGGTAGTACGATGTATTATGGTAGTGAGAGTTTCAATCAGAGCGAGTTTCAGAAGGATAAATCTAAGCACTTGAAGTACGGACAGATTTATTTATATAAAGCCACTAAAGGTGCTGGAGATAAATGGACAAATAGTAAAGCCTTACCTATTAATAGTAAGGAGTATTCTATGCGTAACCCGAGTATTAGCAAGGATGGGAAGACGTTGTATTTTTCATCAGATATGCCAGGAGGTATGGGAGGAGAAGACATTTGGAAAGTGAGCGTAGATGGTGACAGCTATGGTACACCGGAGAATTTGGGTAACGAGGTTAACTCTGTTGATAATGAGAGTTTTCCTTTTATTACAGATGACAATTTGTTGTTTTTCTCTTCTAATGGTAGACAAGGTTTTGGGGGCTATGATGTTTTTATATACAACCCAACAACAAAGGAGACTAAGAATGTTGGCTCACCAGTTAATACGGAGAAAGACGATTTTTCATTTAGTTACAATAAAGAGAAGAAAGTAGGTTTCTTTTCAAGTAATAGAGAAGGGAATGATGATATTTACCAAGCGGATCCGATTTGTGGAGTAGATGCTTTAGTTACAGTTATCGATGCAGAAACAGGTAAGTTATTATCAGCAGCGCAAGTAACAGTAACAGATGCGAAGAGCAAGGTTGTTGCTACACAAGAGACCAACGATTCAGGAGAGGCGAAATATGGATTAGCTTGCGAGCAAGGCTATGGAGTAACGGTTACAAGAAGCGGTTATGAGAATGCGAGTGTAAGTATGAGCCCAAGCGAAGGAGGTAAAGCGGTTATTGAGGTTAAATTGACTCCAATTAAGCCAATTGTTACGGAGAAAGAAGTGATTTTACAATCGATTTACTTTGAGTACAACAAATCGAACATTACTTCATTAGGCGCAGAGGAGTTAGACAAGTTAGTAGAAGTAATGAAGGAACACCCAACGATGGTTATCTATACTAAGTCGCACACGGATAGTAGAGGCAGTGATAATTACAACTTACGACTATCAGACCGAAGAGCCAAGTCTACGGTGCAATACATTATCTCAAAAGGTATTGGTAAAGATAGAATTACAGGCAAAGGTATGGGAGAGACAGAACCTAAGATTTTGTGTACGGATTGTACAGAGGAGCAACACGCACAAAACAGGCGTTCAGAATTCTTGATTGTGAAAAAGTAAATTAGTTAAGTTAAGAATACCCAACTTAGTTTAGTATTTACTAAGTAAAAATAGAGCACCTAATAAGGTGCTCTATTTGTTTTATACTATGTTGAGTTGCTTCATATCATTCATTTACCCATTTAAAACCTACTCTTGGAATGTTTTCAATAGCTAAATTAGGTTCTTCCTTTATGATTTTTCTTAATCTAGAAATAAACACGTCTAAACTTCTACCTAAAAAATAGTCATCACTTCCCCAAAGTTCTATTAAGATTTTTTCTCTTTTTAAAACGGTATTTGGATGGTCTAAAAAAAGTTTTAGTAATTGGGCTTCTCGTTCGGTTAGAGTTATTTTTTGATCTTTATTTTTGATTAAATAATTTTCTGGTTCAAAAGTAAATGTGCCAAATTCATAGGTCTTTTTAATGCTTTTTTCTCCATTTTTTTGACTTCGAGTTAGGAATACTTCTATTTTTAAGATTAATTCTTCTATCGAATAAGGTTTGACAAGATAATCATCAGCGCCTAGTTTTAAGCCTTTTATTCGGTCCTCTTTCATTGTTTTTGCAGAAAGAAAAATGATGGGTATTTCTTGATTTTTTTTTCTAATGTGTTCTGCAATTTCAAAGCCATCCATATCAGGTAGCATAATGTCTAACACAACTATATCAAAACTTTCTTTACAAAAACTTTCGAATCCTTTTTTACCATTATTACAATGAGTTACATGGAAATATTGTTCTAAATTATCAGCTGTTAAAAAGGCTAATGTTTCATCATCTTCTATATAAAGTATTTTCTTTTTATTCATAATCTTGGATTATTATTTCAGCAGTTATTCCTTCTTCTTTGTTGTTTTTTATTTCAATTTTCCAATGGTGCATGTCGCAAATTTTTTTCACATATGATAAACCAATCCCGAATCCTTCAATTTCTTTACTGTCTTCTCGGGCTACTCTATAAAATTTATCAAAAATGAAAGATAAGTCTTTTTCTGGAATTCCTGAACCATTATCCGAAATTTGGATTACTAGTTTCTTGTTTTTTTCTTTTACTTTTAGTTTGATTTTTGGTTTCTCCCCTGAATATTTTACAGCATTGTCTACGAGGTTGAATAATACATTATAAAAATGAAATTTATCTGCATTGATTAAATAATTTTTGGAACAAATAATATCAACTTCAATGATTTTTTCGAATTTAAGAAACACATTTTCTTTAACTAATTCCAAAACAGGAAGCAAATCAACTTTTGATTTTTCAATAAACATTTGTTTGCTTTCGGTTTTAGCTACATATAAAATTTTTTCTATATGTTGGTTTAGTTTGTTTGATTGATCAATGATTATTTGATTATAACGAGCCAATCTAGGATTGTTTTTTATTTCTGGTTGCTCTTTTGAATAATTTGAAGCTATCAAGATAGAAGCAAGAGGTGTTTTGAATTCATGTGTCATATTATTAATAAAATCTTTTTGTAACTCTGTATATTTTTTTTGTTTTAACATTAATAAAACAGAGTATACATAAATGATAAGAAGGAAAAATAAAACACCCGTATAAATCCAATATTGGTTTAAATTTTTAAAATAATTTTGTTTTAGTTCTGGGAAATGAAGTGCAAAATAATAGGTATAATCATTGTTTTTAGTGAAGCAAGTTCTACATTTGATGGGTTCTTTTTCACCTTTACTTGAAATGTAACTTCCATAGACAAGAGAATTTGACGTGCAATTATATACAGCGTATTCAAAAGCCAAATCTAGTTTTAGCCTTAAAAATTCTTCTGTAAGATAATGTTCAATAATGGTGCTTTCAAATTCATCATTTACATTGACAATATAATAATTATCCGATTCTTTTTTTACTTGATCAGTGACTGTCAAATTAGAATTTTTATCACGATACAATTTTTCAAGTACATCTTGTAATGTGAAAAAGATTTTATCTTCAGTTTCTTTTTTTTCTAAATTATAAGCATTATTAATGAGCAATAATTGCATAACAATCACACCGATAATGGCAAGAAAACCAATTAAGATGACTATATTTAGTTTAGATAGTTTCATATTTAAGAGCTAATTTTTAGCTATATTATTATAAAAATCGATGATAACTAATATGTTAACAACTCATTAACACCATTTAGATAAGTGATTAACAGAAATATATAAAAATGTTCATAAATTTGCTAATAACAAAATTAAAAATTATCACAATATGAAAACTATTAAATTACTTGCTTTTGCATTATTTGCTACAACGGCATCATTTGCACAACAAGCTGAGGCTAAACCAGCAACAGTTCAAGTAGCTCCACAAACACCATCTCAATTAAAATGGGAAAAAGATACTCATGAATTTGGTACAATTGAAAGAAACAAACCTGTTTCTTATGAGTTTACTTTCACAAACACAACTAAAAAAGATATTTTATTGAAAGATGTAAAAGCTTCTTGTGGTTGTACTACACCTAATTGGACTAAAGGTGTAATTAAACCAGGAGAAAAAGGAACAGTTACAGCTACTTATAACGCTGCTTCTCCAGGTGCTTTTCATAAAACAATTACAGTTACAACAAGTGAGGAAAATACATCTCCTAAAATTTTAACTATTAAAGGTACAGTTCAAGCAGAAGAAACACCTGCTCCTGCTGCAAAATAATTCAGTTGTTTTTATTATATTTAATCCCGGTAAGGCTTTACACTTATCGGGATTTTTTTATGGATCAAATTACATTACAAACACCACTAGGGTTCGTTTTAATTGAAGGTGATTTAGATGGAATTTCTAAAATAACGATCACTTCTGAGGTTGAAAAAATTTCAACAGCTATTCCTGTTCATTTAGAAGAAGCAGCTCAGCAAATAGAAGAGTTTTTCCAAGGGAAAAGAAAACAATTTGACTTAAAATTAAACCCTAAAGGAACGGATTTCCAAAAAAAAGTATGGAATCAATTACTTCAAATTCCTTTTGGAAAGACTGTTTCTTATCAAGAGATTACCAATCAGCTAGGAGACCCAAAAGCTATTAGAGCTGTGGCAAATGCTAATGGAAAAAATCCACTATGGATTGTTATTCCATGTCATCGAGTTATTGGTTCTGACGGTTCGTTAATTGGTTATGCTGGTGGATTGTGGAGAAAAAAATGGTTACTAGCACATGAAAATCCTGTAAAACAGCAATGTTTGTTTTAATCCTTTTTCTTACATTGCAAAAGATTTCAATTCAAACTATATGAAATTATTAAAAAAAATTACCAAGTGGCTAGTTTTACTTTTAGCTAGTAGTATTCTTTTAATGTACATTTTTGATGTAGATTATTTGTTGCGTGCTGTTAGAACTATATATTTCAAAGGATACACTACTGCTTTTTTAGAAGATTATAAAGAATTTCCAAATAGAATATTAAAAAAAGGAATTGCTCAACCTTGGGCATTAGCCAAAGATTATAATTCAGTTGTAGCAACGGATAAATTAACACAAACACACAAAGAATTACAATCTATAGCCTATTTGATTATAAAAAATGATAGTATTTGGCATGAAAGTTATTTTGATGGATTTAATGTCAATTCTAAAACTAATTCATTTTCAATGGCAAAAAGTGTGGTTTCTGCCGCATTAGGAAAAGCAATTATGCAGGGTAAAATCAAAAGTTTAGATCAAAAAGTAGTTGATTTTTTTCCCGAATTAACAGGAACTTATGCCAAAGAAGTTTCCGTTGGTGATTTATCGTCTATGGCCTCAGGATTAAGCTGGGATGAAAGATATTATAGCCCTTTTTCAATTGTAACAAGAGCTTACTTTGATGATGATTTGAAGAAAGTTATTTTAGGACTTGATGTAAATGAAAAGCCTGGAAAATCATTTAAATATTTAAGTGGAGCAACTCAGCTATTAGCCATGTGTATTGAAAAAGCTACAGGTATGTATTTGTCAGACTATGTTGCTAAGTCTTTTTGGCAACCTATGGGTGCTGAAAATGATGCTTTTTGGCAATTAGATCATGAAAATGATGGTATAGAAAAAGCCTATTGTTGTATTGCTAGTAATGCAAGAGATTTTGCCCGATTTGGAAAATTATATAAGCAATATGGAAAGTGGAATGGGAAACAAATATTGGACTCTACATTTATTGCTAAATCATTACAACCCAGATTCAAAGATAGTCCAGAATATGGTTATGGCTGGTGGTTACAGGAAATTAAAGGTAAAAAATTATTTTACATGCGTGGTCATTTAGGCCAATTTGTAATCGTAATTCCGCAAGATGATTTAATTATTGTGCGATTAGGTCATTTAAAAGGCTTACAAACAAAATCGGATCCGCATAGTAATGATTTGTATATCTATGTAGAAGAGGCTTATAAAATGCTTGAGAAACGTAAAAAATAGTAGTTGTTATGTTAGATTTAATCCAGTTAGAAAATATTTTATTTCTAGACATTGAAACAGTTCCTGAGTTTGAAAATTATGAATCATTAGATGAGGATTATAAAGAGTTATTTACTCAGAAAACGGCGTATCAGCGGAAAGATGATTTCACAGCGGAGGAATTTTATGAAAGAGCTGGAATTTGGGCCGAATTTGGTAAAATTATATGTATTTCAGTTGGTTATTTTACTTTTAAAAAGGGAAAAAAACAGTTTAGAGTTACCACTTTTCATGGAGATGAAGATAAAATTTTAAAAGATTTTGCTAACCTAATCAATAATCATTATTCGTTGCCTGTTCATTTATTATGTGGTCATAATGCTAAAGAATTTGATTTTCCTTATATTATTAGAAGGATGTTTATTCACGGAGTTAAAGTGCCGAATAAATTGAATATTATGGGTAAAAAACCTTGGGAAGTTACTCATTTAGACACTATGGAGTTATGGAAGTTTGGAGATTTTAAGCATTTTACTTCACTAAAATTACTTACAAAAGTATTAGGGATACCTTCTCCTAAAGACGATATTGAGGGAAGTGAAGTAGCTAAAGTATATTACATAGATAAAGATTTAGATCGAATTATTACCTATTGTGAAAAAGATGTTGTAGCTGTAGCTCAAGTAATTTTAAGACTTCGCGGTGAAAAATTGCTACAGGAAGATGAGATTTTAAAGATATAATCTATTGATAATTGAAACCTTAGTTAGTCTAAGGTTTTTTTTCGTTTAGAGAATAACTACCTTTGCAAAAATTTTTTAAAATGAGTTTCGAAAAAGAAATCGCACGTAGAAGAACCTTTGGTATTATTTCCCACCCCGATGCAGGAAAAACAACCCTAACAGAAAAGTTACTTTTATTTGGAGGGGCTATTCAAGAAGCTGGAGCTGTAAAAAGTAACAAAATTAAAAAAGGAGCGACTTCTGACTTCATGGAAATTGAACGTCAAAGAGGGATTTCAGTGGCTACATCGGTGTTAGCTTTCAATTATAAAGATAAAAAAATTAATATTTTAGATACACCTGGTCACAAGGATTTTGCAGAAGACACCTTTCGAACATTAACTGCTGTAGATTCAGTAATTGTTGTAATCGATGTAGCTAAAGGGGTAGAGGAACAAACCGAAAAATTAGTAGAAGTTTGTCGTATGCGTAATATTCCTATGATTGTTTTTATCAACAAGTTAGATCGTGAAGGGAAAGACGCATTTGATTTGATGGATGAAGTAGAAAAAAAATTAGGATTGCATGTTACTCCTTTAAGTTTCCCAATTGGAATGGGATATGATTTTCAAGGTATTTACAACATTTGGGAAAAAAACATTAATCTTTTCGAAGGCGATAGTCGTAAAAACATTGAAGAAACCATTGCATTTAGTGATATTAATAGTCCAGAACTAGAAAAAATCATTGGCGAAAAACCAGCCAACAAGCTTCGCGAAGAATTAGAATTAGTAGAAGAAGTATATCCTGCATTTGATAGAGAAGCCTATTTAACAGGTAAACTACAACCCGTATTCTTTGGTTCGGCATTAAATAACTTTGGTGTACGCGAACTCTTAGACGCTTTTATCGAAATTGCTCCACAGCCTAAACCTAAAGAATCGGACACCCGTTTGGTACAACCCGACGAAAATAAATTCAGTGGATTTGTATTTAAAATTCATGCAAATATGGATCCCAAACACCGTGATCGTTTAGCGTTTGTTAAAATTGTATCGGGAGTTTTTGAGCGTAATAAACCTTATTTGCATGTTAGACACGGAAAAAACTTAAAATTCTCGAGTCCGAATGCCTTTTTTGCAGAGAAAAAAGAAATTGTTGATATTTCCTATCCTGGTGATATTGTGGGTTTACACGACACGGGAAACTTTAAAATTGGCGATACTTTAACAGAAGGCGAAATAATGAATTTTAAAGGAATTCCAAGCTTCTCACCTGAGCATTTCCGTTATGTAAACAATGCAGATCCATTAAAAGCTAAACAGTTAGAAAAAGGCTTAGACCAATTAATGGATGAGGGGGTTGCCCAATTATTTACGATTGAAATGAATGGTAGAAAAGTAATTGGAACCGTTGGTGCCTTACAGTACGAAGTAATTCAATACCGTTTAGAACACGAATATGGTGCTAAATGTACCTATGAAAACTTCCCAGCTTATAAAGCATGTTGGGTATTACCCGATGACCCTAAGAATGAAGAATTTGCAGAGTTTAAACGTGTAAAACAAAAATTTTTAGGTCATGACAAACATGGACAATTGGTTTTCCTTGCAGATAGTGATTTTTCGATACAAATGACTCAATCTAAATATCCAAGTGTAAAATTATACTTTACTTCCGATTATCATAAAAAAGAATAAGGATTACACGTTTTGTGTTCCATTATGCAAAAGGTCTGTCTTAAACTAGACAACCCTTTTTTTGCGCCACTTCATCTACGGCTATAGTTGATATTTGTTTTCAAATGAAAAGAATTTTAAATTCTTTTTTTAATTCACCGCGATCCTCCGGGT
>NZ_JAGKWP010000093.1 GCF_021151785.1 Flavobacterium sp. | reverse complement strand
TTGCTAGCTTTTCGTTAATTGTTTTTCAAATGTATTCATTAAAGAAAATTTATGGTGATTATACAATAAGTTATATTAGTTCAATTACTTATTATAATTATTTAGGAGACAAAGCGAATTGTTATAAAAATGGTATAGATTTCATACCAGGAAAAACGGAGAGATCTAAAAAATTTAGATTATTATCAAGTCATGAAATGAAAGAAATTGCGGAAAATGATTTAAAATACCAACTTAAAAACAATACCTTAAATTTGATTAAAGCTTATTTTTACTGTATTTACTCAAATACTCACAAAGGGAATTACATTGTTAGTGAGTGTAAAAATGAAAAAGAGACCAGTTATTTTAATTTTTTTTATTTTTTGTTTAAGGCCGTTTCTAAAATACAGAATATATTATTTACGATTGTTAGTGTGATTTTTTCATTTTATTGTTTGCTGAATTTTAGAAAAATAAATACATTTTATTTGATAGTTGCCACATTCATTTTGTATGTGTTTTTTATTTCTGCGCTATCTTGTTTTCAATGTGATAGATTTCATATTGCTTTTTTTCCTTTGCTTATAATCCTTTTTTCAGGCTTAATGCAATACTTTCAAAAAAAAATCGGATAGTGTTTAGCTATCCGATTTAGTACATTTATTTTTTTACTACCTTAATGACTTCTTTAGTAGTATCTGAAACGACATTTAACATGTAGATTCCACTATTCAAATCAGAAATATCTAACTTATCAACAAATCCATTAATTGACCTAATTGTTCTTCCGTTTAAATCAACTAATTCTAAAGATTTGATGTTACTACTTCCATTCAATTGTAAATGTAAAACATCATCTGTTGGATTAGGATAAACAACTACTTGATTAAGTCCTAATTCAAATGAAGCAGCTGGCAATAAAGTAGTTGTATTGGTAGCCTTAACAGTCAAATTATCCCATTTCATTACAGAAGAAGCTGCATTCGAAGTTCCTGCCACTGTAACATAATCAATTTCAGCTGGGATTGTTGAAGTAGCTGCTCCCATAACTCCACCAACGGTAGCCATACCAGGAGCATTCCATAGTACCTGACCTGTAGTGTAATTATAACTCATTCCTACTCTATGCCATGTATTTTGTGCTAAAACTAAACCTCCTGTTACCAAATTAAAAGAATAATTATCTAATGTACCTGCATTATTGTAATAAGCAATACCAGATAATTTTCTTGTTTCTGGAACAAATTGTAAGCCTGCTAAAACTTTAGTAGCAGTAGCATCATACAAGTAAATCAAATGGGCATTTTTACTAGTAGAAGTTCCACCTACATACAAATCAATCTCGATTTCAATAATATTGTTACCGCTTGTTCTTGTTCCCCATAATGTTGACAAACCATCTTTCCACATAAATAAAGCAGAAGGAGTAGTACCCGTTTGACCCGTAATTTGAAGTACTTTATCATGCGTACCACCTTCACTTACAATTTGATAGTTAGTCACAGCGCCATTGTAGTTGAAATATCCTCCTTGACCAGCAACTGCTCCACCTGTAGAGGTACAAACGTTTCCAACAGTGTAAGAATCAAATGTTTCAGTTGTTAAAACTTGCGCTTCAACAGAAAAACCTAATGCTAATAAAGCAATACAAAGTAATTTTTGTTTCATATAGTGTAATTTATTTTTTCCAAAAATAATAATAACAGTTTTATTTTACTGTAGATTTAACAAATAATTATCTAAAAGAACCATAGCCGTCAAGGCTTCAACAATGGGAACTGCTCTTGGAACGACACATGGATCATGCCTCCCTTTTCCTTGCTGTTTAACGATTGCTCCTGTAACTGTCAATAAGTCTTGTTGTTGCAATAATGTTGCTACAGGTTTAAAAGCTACACGAAAATAAATATCCATACCATTACTTATTCCGCCTTGTATACCTCCAGAAAAATTAGTTTTTGTAGAACCATCTTCATTAAACAAATCATTATGCACACTTCCACGCATTCTGGCACTTTCAAAACCTGATCCGTATTCAAATCCTTTAACTGCGTTAATAGTCAACATGGCTTTTCCTAGTTCGGCATGCAGTTTATTAAAAATAGGTGCTCCTAATCCAACAGGGACATTTTGTACTACACATGTAATCACACCACCAATGGTATCCCCTTCTTTTTTAATTTTAGAAATTAACGTTTCCATTTCTAATGCCGTTGAAGGATCTGGACATCTAACGGGATTGGTTTCAATTAAATCTAAATTCAATTCATTGTAGCATTTATTCAATGTAATTGGCCCTACCGAAGAAACATAGGCATTAATTTTAATTTGAGGTAAAACCTGCTTAGCAATTGCACCCGCAACAACCCAATTGACGGTCTCTCTTGCTGAAGACCTTCCTCCTCCTCTAAAATCTCTATGTCTATATTTTTGCTGATAAGTAAAGTCTGCATGATTTGGCCTAAAAGTATCTTTTAAATGGTCATAATCCGTAGATTTCTGATTTTCATTTTCAATAATAAAACCGATGGAAGCTCCCGTAGTCTTTCCTTCAAAAATACCAGATAGAAACTGAACTTTGTCACTCTCTTTTCGTTGTGTAACAATTTTTGATTGCCCAGGTCTTCTTCGATTTAATTCGTTTTGTATAAAATCAAAATCAATAGTAATTCCCGCAGGACAACCATCGATAATGCCTCCTAATGCCTTGCCATGAGATTCTCCAAAAGTGGTTAATTTAAACAATGTTCCAAAGGTATTTGCCATGAGTAGTAGTATTTAAAACAAAATTAGATATTTATTTGTTATATTAGCACAAACATTTATTAAACATGAAAAGACTACTTCTATTTACGTTCATTGGCTTGAATTTATTTGCTTGTTCTTCTGATAATGGAGAAAATAACACCAATAATCCGGATGTTGTTTTTCCAGTTCCGTTGCAATCAGGAAACTATTGGACTTATGATGTTATCGGGAATGGAACAAATTCAAGAGATTCTTTATATATATCTGGAGATACAATCATTCAATCTAAATCATACAAAAAATTCAAAACAAAAAATGACATCTCTAATGGATTTTATTCAACTGCACTAAAAAATAATGGTGTAAGAGAAGAAAATCAGTTACTAGTATTGAATGGTGATTTTTCATTTGGTCAAGGACAAACACTACCTGTTGGTTTAGATTTAACATTAAATGATTTCATTATCTTTAAAAAAAATGCCTCAGAAGGTGAATTGTTAAGTAGTAAATCGGGGAGCTTTGAGCAAACAATCAATAACATTCCTATGGTTATTGAATATAATTTAAAATCACAAGGAGGCGTTACATTAAATTCTTTTATAAGTCCTAACGGAGATTCTTATTCAGAAGTGAAAACAACAAAAATAATTTTAAATTTAAAAGTAAGTACAATACAAGTTTTTAATGGTGTGCCATTTACCATTACCCTCTTCCCTTCACAAGATGTGGTTACTTCTACTCAATACATCGCTAAAAATATTGGCGTTGTTTATACTAAAACAATTACAAACTATACACTGGATAATAACCTTGCTGGTCAATTAGGCATTCCAGCTACTACCAATCAGACGCAAGAAGAATTTCTAGACACCTATATAGTCAATTAAATTGAACTTATAATTGTGAAAGAAAAATCAAAAATAATGTAACGCTATTTAAGTGTACAACTTCTACATTTGTAACATATAATTAAATAGATGAAACATGAAAAAAAATTTATTTACAGCTATTTTGTTAGTAGTATTAGCATGTAGTGGACAGGCACAGAATTTATCAAAAAACGCTTTAGGATTACGACTAGGTGACAATGACGGTTTTGGAGGTGAAATTTCATATCAGCGAGCTATTTCCTCTGATACTCGATTAGAATTTGATTTGGGATGGAGAAATAGTAAAGATTATGATGCGGTTAAACTAGCGGCTCTACATCAATGGGTTTGGAATATTGATGGAGGATTCATTTGGTATGCGGGTATAGGAGGTGGAATTGGTTCTTGGAAAACAAATACGTATTACATCAACAATGTGAAATATAAAGGTGATTCGAACACCGTGTTGTTTGCTGCGGGTGATATTGGTATTGAATACAATTTCGACATTCCATTACAACTTTCATTAGATTTTAGACCAGAAATCTATTTCTCTGATAGTATTAATGATGATTTTGGTCCTGATGTTGCATTAGGAATTCGATACAAATTTTAAAAATAAAAATCCCCGATTGGGGATTTTTAGTATTGCAAAACAATTTTTTTATTTTTTAATACTTGTACAAAGATGCACGGTGAGGTACTTGCACTTGTGGTCAGTTCATCAATTGTAGGTACAGTCTCTTTAAAAGAAAAGATCATTTGGTCTTTTGTTTCTTTAACTTCATTAAGAACCACATCATAACCCCCAGTAGGTTTTTCTCCTAAATAATAAGCTAGTAGATTATATTTTTTAAAATCAATATTTAAAAAAATGGTATAATCTTTAGCATCAATATTCATCTCAGATACTAAATTAGAAAGTTCTTCATTCGAGGTGATGATTTGATGTTCTTTTGTCTTCTTCGAACTCATCTGACTTTTATAAATAACTTTGTAGGATTCCTCTATTGGAGCTGTTTTAGTTTCAACATTGGGTTTATGAGCAGTTAATTCCGATTTGCATCCCAGTAAGAATACAAAAGAAAAATGAAAAATTATAAGACTTAATTTCATAAGCTATTTTATCTTTTGTTTAAAGCTTGGTTGTACATCTCTTCATAAAGAGGTAGAATATGGTTAATATCATATTTTTTAGCCACTTCAAAAGCAGCCTTTTTAAATTGGGCATGCACGGCTTCATCTTGTAAAATAGCAATCGCATTTTTACTCATATCTTCTACATCACCTACGTTGCTTAGATAACCTGATATTCCATGTTCATTTACTTCTGGAATTCCTCCTGAGTTACTTGAAATTACAGGTACGCCAAAAGCCATAGCTTCTAATGCCGCCAATCCAAAACTTTCCGTTTCTGAAGGTAATAAAAACAAATCCGAGTATTTTAATATTTGATCAATATCATTACTGTTTCCAAAAAAGATGACTTTATCTGAAATGCCTAAATCCTCACACATTTTTTCAGCAACTAATTTTTCAGGACCTTCGCCTACCATCATTAATTTTGAGGGAACACTTTTTTGAATAGTATAAAAAGTTTTTACTACATCTGGAATGCGCTTCACCTTTCTAAAATTAGAAATATGGGTTATGATTTTTTCATCATTTGGAGCCAAAACCGAACGATGACATTTTTGTCCTTTAATGATATGTTTTTCTTCATCAATTTCAATGAAATTAGGAATAACGTGAATTTCTTTCTTAATATCAAATAGACGATATGTATCTTCCTTTAAACTTCTTGAAACACTAGTCACATAATCTGATTGATTGATACTGAACGTTACCGCGGTTTTATAAAAAGGATGATTACCAACAAGTGTAATATCCGTACCATGAAGTGTGGTAATCATTGGTATATAAATCCCTTCATCTTCTAACATCTTTTTAGCCATATACCCCGCATAAGCATGAGGAATAGCATAATGTACATGCAAGACATCAATTTTATGCAATTTTACCATATCAACTAATTTACTTGACAAGGCTAATTCATAGGGTTGATAATGAAATAGAGGATAATTGGGTACATTCACCTCATGAAAGTAAATATTAGGGTTTAGTAATGATAACCGAACCGGCTGTTTATAAGTAATAAAATGAATTTCATGTCCTTTTTGAGCTAATTCCAAACCTAGTTCGGTAGCTACTACTCCACTTCCTCCAAATGTTGGATAACAAACAATAGCAATTTTCATAATTTATTTTTTGAAATTCATTTCATAACAAGAAATCCAATCTTGTACAGACATCTTGGTTACTAACTCTGCAATTAAATCAAAAGGAATATCCTCCTCTTTTTTAAAACGCATACAACTTTTACCTATATCTAATTTTTTCTTAGAATGTTTGGGAAATTCGCTAATAAACCAATCGTAAAGTTCCTTCTTTGCATATAATCCCATATGATAAAGATTAATGCTATTTTTTTGAGAAGCAAAACTTAAAAAAGGTAATGGCAATTTAGGGTTACAATGGTATCCTGCCGGGTATATAGAATGTGGAACAGCATAGCCAACCATACCATACCCCATGCCCTCTGTAAAACCTTCAGGCAAATGTGTAATGATAACTTCTCTTAATCTTTTAACAGCTTCTTTTCGCTCTTCGGGCAACTGTTCAATATATTCTTGTGGTGTTGTAGCGGTTGATAGCATAGTTACTCTGTAATAGATTGATAAATGATTTCCTGAATTTGTTCTCTAATATTTAGTTTAGAAAGTTTATTTGGCTCAGCATTAGGATAAGTTCTATTGGATAAAAAAACATAAACAATTTCTTTTTCAGGGTCTGCCCATGCCATAGTTCCTGTGAAACCTGTGTGACCAAAACTAGTCATGGAAACACAACCACACGTAGGACCTTCTTTACCTAACTGAGGCTTGTCAAAACCAACCCCTCGTCTATTACCATCTTTGCAATAGTAACATTTATTAAAATCGTTAAATGTTTTTTCACTGAAAAACTCTTGATCTCCATATTTACCTTTTTGAAGGTACAATTGCATCATTTTTGCAACATCAATTGAATTAGAAAATAATCCAGCATGACCTGAAACGCCGCCTTGCATAGCCGCTGCCATATCATGCACATAACCCTGAATCGTTTGATATCTAAAATAAGTATCCTCTTCTGTAGGCGCTATTCGGGTCGATTCAAATTTATTCAATGGATTATATGTCATAGTAGTTGCCCCCAGATGTTTGTAAAACTGTTCTTCTACTAGTACATCTAATTTTTTATCTAAAGCACGTTCTAAATATTCTTTTAAAATAATAAAAGAAAAATCACTGTACTTGTATTGCTTTTTATCTAACAAAGGAGAATCAGCAATCATTTTGAGCATAACGGTATTGTAATCTTTTCTCAAATAAAGATTATTAGCCACTTTAGTAGGAAACTCTTCAGAATAAGCCATTCGATAATATAAAGAATCTGGATGCTTTAAAGAGTCTAAGGTATTTTTATAAAAAGGAATCCAAGCCTGAAAACGCGCTTGATGGGTTAACATATCTAGTAAAGTAGCATCGGCTTTATTAGAATTTTCAAAAAGAGGTAACATTTGACACAAATGTGTATCCAATGAAATTCTTTTCTTATCGTATTGTTTCATCACCATTGGTAAGGTAGCGAGCACTTTAGTTAGTGATGCCACATCATAAATATCGGTGTTTTTTACTTTTTGAATACTGTCGTATTTTTGGAAACCAAAAGATTTTCTATAAATAATTTGTCCTTTTCTAGCAACCAAAATTTGCATTCCGGGAGTTGCCTTTTGTTTAATAGCATAAGTAGCTATTGAATCGATCTTGGCTAATTTTTTCGAATCCATGCCTACATTCTCAGGAACGGTAAATCCTAATCGATCTAACTTTTGAGTTGGTAATCCTTGATTTACTTCAAAATTATCCTTTATAGTAACAGGCAGTTTCCCTTTAGCAACTCTTGCTCCAAAAATAATTTCTGCAGTTACCGTTTGAGCTATATCAGTGTTTTGATAAGCTTGAATTACAACTTCTGTATGATCAAAATTAGGTATTTTTAGTAAAGAATAAGGCTTGGTAAAAAAAGCTAAAATAGTTTCTTTTTCTTTTGAAATTTTATCAATCCAATTAATTTCTTTAAAAGTTAATTCGTTTTTTCTCCATGCACCATCTGGTTTATGATAGCCCACAATAACTTTAGTAAAATCAGTTAAATCTAACAATGCTGTATCTAAATTAAAAGCGGTAATTTCTGTAACATCAGCATAATCTTTTAACTTAGCTAAGAACATTTCATTTGATCCATCCCCTAACTTCACATAAGCAATCTTTTCTCTCTCTAACTTTTTTAATGGAATTAATTTACTTTCATTTTTTAAAACGGTAATGGCATTTTCATATAACTGATAATTCAAAGCTTCATATTCAATTGCATTTAAATCTTCATATAAATTCTTAATTTCAACTGGTTTATACTGATTCAGTCCAACTTGATATTTATACTTCAATATTTTTTTCACCGAATAAGCCAATCGCTCTTCTGTAAAAAGATTAGCTTGAAAAGCTTCTTTAAACTTATCAATTGCTTTAGGTACATTTTCAGCAAATAAAAGCACATCATTACCTGCCAAGAAAGCTTCTAAATCAATATCTCCAGGTTGTTTAAAATTACTAGCCCCTTTCATATTCAAGGCATCTGTAAAAATTAAGCCATCAAATTGCAATTCATTTTTAAGCAAATCCGTTACCACTTTGTTAGATAATGAACTCGGATAGCCTTCTCTACTTTCAATACTTGGAACATTTAAGTGCGCTACCATGACACTTGAAAGTCCATTCTTTATTAACTCTTTATAAGGATAAAGTTCTACACTATCTAATCGTTGCTTATCAAAAGGTACCACAGGTAAGGTATGATGAGAATCTGTTCCTGTATCTCCATGCCCTGGGAAATGTTTCGCTGTTGCAAAAATCCCGTTATCTTGCAAGCCTTTCATGTAAGCAAGGGCTTTAGCTGTAACATTTAATTTATCTTCTCCAAAAGACCTATTTCCAATAATTGGATTATTGGGATTAGTATTAATATCTACAACTGGACCAAATGTGAAATGAACACCTAATCGTTTGGATTGTTTTGCCATTTGAGCGCCCATTTTTTCAATCAATTTATTATCTTGAATGGCTCCCAATGTCATATTCCAAGGATATTTAACTGTAGAATCTAATCGCATGCTAAATCCCCATTCAGCGTCATTACCAATAAGCATTGGTATTTTACTTTGAGCTTGAAAACGATTCGTTAAAAGAGCTTGTCTAACAGGACCACCTTGAAAAAAAATGAGCCCTCCAATTTTATACTTTGCAATTAATTTATCTAAATCTTGAGCATGATCTTCTTTCTTATTAGAGTAAGCCGCAACCATAAAAAGTTGTCCCACCTTTTCCTCAAAAGTCATGGAATTGTATAAACTATCAACCCATTTTTTTTGCTGGTTGCTATCTATTTTTTGTGAAAATGAATAATTATAGGTTAAAAAAAGAAATAATATAAATGAAAATGATCGCATAAATTTGGG
>NZ_JAGKWP010000092.1 GCF_021151785.1 Flavobacterium sp. | reverse complement strand
TGTTATGACATAAAGCATTTATAACAAATCTCTTATTTAAAAATATAGCATAAAAAAACCTGTATTTAAACAGGTTTTTTTATGGAATTGAAAATATTAAATATCATCAAAATCAACATCAGTGAAACTGCTAGTAGTACGATTTTCTTCTGGTTTTTTGATTATAAAAGTTGCAATTGGAATTAATTATACAATTTGAACACTTTGGGTTGGTAGGTCTACAAATTTCTCTTCCTAAAAAGGATAGTGTCATACCAATGTCGTTCCATGTTTTATAATTGAACTTTTGCATTAATTCCATTTCTATTTTATTTCCGTCTTTACTTTCCTTAACTAATCCAATTCTAGAAGAGACTCTAATCACATGTAAGTCGCATATAATACCTTCAGCAGGTTTTTTCATTATTTTTAAAATAACATTTGCAGATTTTCTACCTATACCTTTTAATTTAATAAGTTCTTTTAGATTTAATGGTATATTTAATTCACTATCTACAGTTTGTCCAATACTATAGATCCATTTTGCTTTATTTTTTGAGTTTATAACATCAGAAATTATGGCTTGTATTTCTTCTATATTAGCTTTTTTAATTTCTCCTATATTAGGATATCTTGCAAGAAATTTTGGCATAATTTTATTTATGTGTTCGTCAGAGTCCTGTGCTGATAATAGTACTGCAATTATTAATTCAAATAATGTATTATATTCTAATGGATGTCTTTTACCTTTATATTTTATTACTAAAGGACTTAGTATTTCATTCCAATCTATACCTTGATTAAATAAATCCATTATGATATAAAAAAAAGCTCTCAAGGAGCTTTATATTCTTTTAAGTTGTTGTTTTAACATGTTGATTTGATCTTTTAACATATTATGTTTATCTAATTTTTTTGCTTCACTTAATAATTTTTCGGCTTCAATTTTTCTTCTCTTTGAAGCAGCTATTCCAGCTAATTGTAATTTAGCAAGTGCTAAATCTTGATCCATGCTCAATCCAAGTTCAATGGCCTTCTTGAAATATTTTTCTGCTTGGCCTAAATTAGTTTGAGAAACTAAAATACCATTAAGGTAATTATAGTATCCTTGTTGTTTTTTGATTAAGGCTGATTCTGGATTTTTTATTTTATCTAAATATTTTTTGGCTCCCTCCATATTTTGTTTTCTAAGTTGTAGAAAAGACAAAATGATGAGTTCATTTTTAAAATAAAATAAGATGAAAATAGTGGATAGCAATAACAAAAAAATACCATTTCCAATGTTGCTTTCTGTAAATTGATATACTGCAAATGCAATGATTGCACATGCCAAGATAAGCTTTATATTCTTATTAAACATATTAAATTGTTTTAGACTGCAAATGTAATAAATTCTATTAAAAATATTTTTAAAAAAGTTCTTGTAAATGAAAAAACTCTTTGTATATTTGCACTCGGTTTTCAGAATAAGAGAATCGTTAATTAATCTGATTTTATTTATAGAATTTAAAAATACAAGCAATGAGTAAGAGAACATTTCAACCATCAAAAAGAAAAAGAAGAAATAAGCACGGTTTCATGGATAGAATGGCTTCTGCTAACGGAAGAAAAGTGCTTGCTCGTAGAAGAGCTAAAGGAAGACATAAATTAACTGTTTCTAGCGAGCCTAGACATAAGAAATAATGTTCTTTTACCAAGCAAAATATTAAGGTGTTACTGTTTTTTAGTAACACCTTTTTTTTATATTTGAACTACAATAACTACACTTAACTAACAACAACACAACAAAATGCCTAAAGACAGTACTATTAAATCCGTATTAATTATAGGGTCTGGTCCTATTATTATTGGTCAAGCTTGTGAATTTGATTATTCAGGTTCTCAGGCCGCTCGTTCATTAAGAGAAGAAGGTTTGGAAGTTATTTTAATTAATTCCAATCCAGCCACTATTATGACAGATCCAAGTATGGCAGATCATGTTTATTTAAAGCCTCTTACTACAAAATCAATAATTGAAATTTTAAAAGCTCATCCTAGTATTGATGCAGTTTTGCCTACAATGGGTGGTCAAACTGCTTTGAATCTTTGTATTGAAGCTGATGAGAAAGGAATTTGGAAGGATTTCAATGTGAAAATTATCGGAGTAGATATTAATGCTATTCACATTACGGAAGATAGGGATAAATTTAAAGCTTTGTTGAATACTATTGCTATTCCTCAGGCTCCTGCAAAAACGGCTAATTCTTTTTTAAAAGGAAAAGAAATTGCACAAGAATTTGGTTTTCCATTAGTTATTCGCCCTTCATTTACTTTAGGAGGAACAGGCGCCGCTTTTGTTTATAAAAAAGAAGATTTTGATGAATTGTTAACTCGTGGCTTAGAAGCTTCCCCGATTCATGAGGTGTTAATCGATAAAGCTTTATTGGGGTGGAAAGAGTATGAGTTAGAATTGCTGAGAGATAAAAATGATAATGTTGTTATCATTTGTACAATTGAAAATATGGATCCAATGGGGATTCATACAGGAGATAGTATTACTGTAGCACCTGCAATGACTTTATCGGATACTACTTTTCAGCGTATGCGTGATATGGCTATTAAGATGATGCGAAGCATAGGAAATTTTGCAGGCGGATGTAATGTGCAATTTGCAGTTTCTCCTGATGAAAAAGAAGATATTGTAGCTATTGAAATTAATCCAAGGGTTTCGCGTTCTTCTGCTTTAGCCTCAAAAGCAACGGGATATCCAATTGCAAAAATAGCATCAAAGTTAGCATTAGGTTATACTTTAGATGAGTTGTCCAATCAAATAACTAAATCTACTTCAGCGTTATTTGAGCCTACTTTAGATTATGTAATTGTAAAAATACCACGTTGGAATTTTGATAAATTTGAAGGAGCAGATAGAACTTTAGGTTTGCAAATGAAGTCTGTAGGTGAAGTTATGGGAATTGGTCGTTCTTTTCAAGAGGCCTTACATAAAGCTACTCAGTCTCTAGAAATCAAGCGTAATGGTTTAGGAGCAGATGGAAAAGGATATAATAATTATGAACAAATTATAGAGAAACTTACTTATGCAAGTTGGGATCGTGTTTTTGTAATTTATGATGCTATTGCTATGGGTATACCTCTAAGTAGAATTCATGAAATTACTAAAATTGACATGTGGTTCTTAAAGCAATATGAAGAATTATTCCATTTAGAGAAAGAAATTTCAAAGTATACGATAAATACACTACCTAAAGAGTTATTATTAGAGGCCAAGCAAAAAGGATATGGGGACCGTCAAATAGCACATATGATGGGCTGTTTGGAAAGTCAAGTGCATAAACTTCGAGATGAGCAAGGGGTAAAGCGTGTTTATAAATTAGTTGATACTTGTGCTGCTGAGTTTAAAGCTAAAACACCTTATTATTATTCTACTTTTGAGGCTGAAATTGAAAAAGTTGATGGGACAAGATATACTTCAAATGAAAGTATTGTTTCAGATAAAAAGAAAATAGTAGTTTTAGGTTCTGGACCCAATAGAATTGGACAAGGAATTGAGTTTGATTATTCATGTGTTCACGGTGTTTTGGCTGCAAAAGAGTGTGGTTATGAGACAATTATGATCAATTGTAATCCTGAAACGGTTTCAACTGATTTTGATACTGCTGATAAGTTGTATTTTGAGCCTGTTTTTTGGGAACATATATATGATATTATTCAACATGAAAATCCAGAGGGTGTAATTGTTCAGCTAGGAGGTCAAACAGCACTTAAATTAGCTGAAAAACTTGCTAAATACGGAATTAAAATTATTGGGACTTCTTTCGATGCCTTAGATCTAGCTGAAGATAGAGGGCGGTTCTCAGAATTGTTAACAGATTTGAATATTCCTTTTCCTAAATTTGGTGTTGCTGAAAATGCAGAAGAGGCGGTTCAATTAGCTGACTCACTAGATTTTCCTCTATTGGTACGCCCTTCTTATGTGTTAGGTGGGCAAGGAATGAAAATTGTTATCAATAAACAAGAGCTTGAGGAGCACGTAATTGAGATATTAAAACATATTCCTAATAATAAATTATTACTAGATCACTACTTAGATGGTGCTATTGAAGCAGAGGCAGATGCCATTTGTGATGCAGAAGGAAATGTATACATCATTGGGATTATGGAACACATAGAACCTTGTGGTGTTCACTCGGGGGATAGTAATGCTACTTTGCCTCCTTTTAATTTAGGAGAGTTTGTGATGCAACAAATTAAGGAACACACAAAGAAAATAGCGGTTGCTTTAAAAACGGTAGGTTTAATTAATATTCAATTTGCTATAAAAGATGATATTGTATACATTATTGAAGCTAATCCAAGAGCTTCTAGAACAGTACCTTTTATTGCCAAAGCTTATAATGAACCATACGTGAATTATGCAACTAAGGTGATGTTAGGAGAAAAGAAAGTAACGGATTTCAATTTTAATCCGCAACTAAAAGGTTATGCGATTAAGCAACCAGTGTTTTCTTTTAATAAGTTTCCAAATGTAAATAAGTCATTGGGTCCAGAAATGAAATCAACAGGTGAAAGTATTTTATTTATTGATGATTTAAAAGATGATCAATTCTATGACTTATACTCTAGAAGAAAGATGTATCTTACTAAATAACATAATAAAAAATCCCAATCAAAAGATTGGGATTTTTTATTTCTATTTTTTTACAATTAGAATCCGCCTAACTCCTCTTGTAATTGTTCTTGAGTTACTTTTTTATAGTCCTCTGTAACTTCGAAAGCACCAGTAGGGATTTCTGTTTTGAATTCAGTAGCTTTAACTACAGCTTTACCTTGTGGTGTTGTCATTGTCATTTCCATAGGGAAACCTACTAATTTTACTTTAGCATTTTCATTAGTTTTTTGTGCTTGTGAAATCAATTCAGTTACATAAAAAATATTTGTACTACCATCTTCCATTTTGATTTCTGCTTTGTGGCATTTGTATCCTGCAATTTCTTTTATGTCTTTTTTGTCATAAGAAACAGAAACAGCATTTTCTAGATTATTAAAATTAGCACCAGGTCCTTTTGTCAATTGTTCTTCAGGTAAATTGATTAATTCAAATTTTTTACCCATCATATTCATTAACATTCTGGTTTCTTTTGGACTATTAACAGGAGCTATTGTTTTGATATTCATCATTCCGCCCATCATTTCAATTTCAGTAGCTTGTTTTGTTCCGTCAAAACTAATTTTTATTAAACTGGTTCCCATTGCTGCTGCTTCTTCATTGTCAGGTAATTCCATTTCATAAGTAACTGTACCCTTTGTAATAGTTTTTGAAGTAGCTACTTCTTTAGCAATTGGTGTGGTTGTTTTTTCTTTTTTTTGTGCAGAGGCTCCTAAAGTAACTAATAAAGCCATCCCAAGAGCTAATTGGTTTAATTTTTTCATTTAAGTTTATTTTATTTATTTACAATATTAGTAAAACAATCTCATATAAAGTTACATTAAAAGTATAAACTTTTTAAATTTTACTAAGACTGTATATTATTCCTAGATTATTTGTTTTTTTTTAATGTTAATATTTTTATTAATTATTTATTTTTTTTTGATAAAACTTTCTGCAAACTTTCTACCTTCAGTTGTTTCAATTGACAAAATATACATTCCTTCTTGCAGTTCACTTATTTGTATAGTCTCAAAATTTGAAATGATTTCTTTTATCATTTTGCCATTGGTACTATAAATTTTAATAGATTTTAAACTTAGTTTATCTATGTTAGTAATTTGAAGTATTGAAGATGCTGGGTTAGGATATATCTTTACTAGATTGTTATCAAACGTAGCTTGACTTAGAGGATAATTCCCTTCTATTACATGTAATGTTTGATTTGGATTTGGATTATTAATAATATCGATTGTTCCTGATGGCCATTTAATTATAATTTGTGAGATTTGAGTTGCTGTTCCAATGCCAAAGTGAGTATTAAGTGTACTCATAAATTCGAAACCTTCTCCACTTCTTACATCTCTAATCTGTTTTCCCCATACGCCATATACTTCAATTCGAGCACCTATTCCGTTTCTATTGCTTTGAATCCCCTGCAAGGAGATTTTAATCCAATTATTGCCATTTGGGATAGCATAAAAAATTTTGTTATTGTTAGCTATATCTAAATAGCCATCATTATTTAAATCTCCTATAGCACCTAAAGACATTCCAGTATAGTTCGTAGGAGCAAAATTATTGTTACCTTGATTGAAGAAAATTTTATTTCCTCCACCCATTATATCAACTTTTCCATCATTATCAAAATCATATGCAATATAATCTCTACTAATAGAGGTGTCTGTTCCTATACCTGTTGAAGCAGTTATATTAGTAAAAGCTTCTTCCGTATTATTTGATGTATCGAGATTGTTTAGAAAATATTTATGTCCAGAATTACCATTTGCACCTACAAAAATATCCATATCTCCATCGTTATCGAAGTCTGCAATAGCAGAAGACCAAGATTGAACAGGTGTAGTATTGATTTGTGCAATTGCAGAAATATTGGTAAATACGCCATTGCCATCATTTCGATGTAATTCGCATGGTGGACCTGAGCATTTTGATATAAATAAATCCACATCACCATCATTATCATAGTCTGTCCAAATTGAAGCATAATTTCCTCCTGATGATAAAGTGCCTAAATTGTATGAACCTGGAGTTACTCCACTTTGAAAATGAGTAAAAGTATTGGATGAATTATTTAAATAGTATACATTAGGTGCCACATCGTGACAAGAAAACGCATCTAAATTGCCGTCATTATTGATATCAACAAAATTCGTTCTTTGGCAGAAAATGTATTCTGTTGGATTTATATTAGTATATGCTGTTCCAGTACTATTTGATTTCCAAAAAGTAAGTCCACTACCACTTCCTAGAACTAAATCATTAAATCCATCTCGGTTAAAATCTCCAGCTGCCAAACTCCAAGAAGGCATATCACTTGTTCCAGTTATTGGAAAGTCAGAAATGGAAAAATTTCCAGGAGTAGTTTGGTTATGGACTCTTAAATTATTAGCGCTAACTCCAACTATATCATCTTTATAATCGTTATTCATGTCTACAATACAAATATTGTAAGTGCTATTTACAGTTGTAATTGTTTGTGAAATATAATTTATTGGGTTTGGTAAAGGAGGAGTATAAGTGTTTTCAATTAATTGAAAAGTAAAACCATTAGAGGTCCATCTATTATCCCATGCAATGTAATATGTCGTTCCAGCTGTAGCTACAAAATTTACAACAGATGAATAATTTGCACCAGAGTCGTCATCATTTGCATAGCAATTTAAGTTATTACATGTGCCATTGTAAACATTAATTCGAGTATCTACTCTTGGTGTATTAGCTGCAATATCTGTAGTTATAGTTACATTGAAATTACTCGAAGGAGTATATGTATACCATTCTGCAGCTGTTGGATTTACAGCGCTAGTAAAACAAATAGGGGTTGGTAGTTGTGAACCATTTACTGTTGTAACTGTATAAAATCCTTGTGCTATGGGAGGAGCAGTTAAACATGTGTCTTGAGCATAGGAAATGCAATATTTTAGTAGAAATATTGTTAATAAAGTAATTTTTTTCATTTTGTAGTTTTTTTTTGGTTAGTTGTCTTAAATTTTATTGACACGGACTTAGACTATTAATCCATTGTTCTATTAAAGTAACTCCTTCAGTATGTATTAATGTTCTACCGTGAAGTGGCATTCTATATGTTTCATCCGTTGTATTAATTCTATAGAAAAGCATAGATTTGTATATGTTTCCAGGAGAAACAATTTTTGCTAAGCTAGAAGGAAATCCTTGCATATCCTCTGTGTTCACACAAACGCCCATATTAGTATTTCCAAGTGAACCTCCTGTTTGGCTATAGGCAAATCTCATAGGTCTATAGTCACAGTGTTTATTTTCAGTGTGACAATGTGCACAATTGATATCTAAGTAAGATCGTGCCCTAAGTGCAATAGGTTGACTACTATCTTCATAATTAACTGCGGTATTAGTTGGTGTGGGTAAGTTGAAGTTATCAGCAAATCCTACTTCCATCCATTTTATTAGTTGATTTTTTGTTTCATTACTATAGGTATAATTAAAATTCAAATTTTGGGGTTTAATGCCTATTGGTACATATATAGTTTCTTCATTACCATTAATTATTTGCTTTGTTTTGTGACAAGTGATACATTGAACTTCAGATGGAATTCTATAATTCACATTTTTAGTTTGTCCATTTTCATCTGTCCAACTGATATCTTGGTAACTTCCATTTAAATCAAGGAAAGCTTCTGTTTGTTCTGAATTCCAAATATAATTAGCAAAAATCCAACCCGTTGATTTTCTTATCATTACTCTAGTTTCAATGATTTTTGTTGAATTACTTGGTTGTACATTGTCATAGTAAAAAGTTTTGATTATTGCAGCACCAACGGGAAGTTCTAATATATTTCCATCACCATTGTAAGTTGCTTTTACTCCTTTTGGCATCCAAATAAATCTTTTTTTATGGGCATAATCGCTAAAAAGCGAGCTAGCTGGTTTGTAGGGTAATACGTCTAGAGATGGTGATAGGTTCTTCAGCGGTCCATCAAAAAAATGATAGTCGGATAATTTTGGATAGGGAACAGTGCTTAAATTCACTGATACAGGAGAAATTTCTGTGTAATTTTCATTGCTGTCTTCATTTTTAGAGCAAGAGAAGACAATAATTAATGAGGCAATAAAAAAATAAATTAGAAGTAGTTTTTTATTCATTGTTAGTAATTTTTGTCTAAAAATAGTAAAAAATATCACTAATTTCACATTTTAATAAATAATTTTGAATTAAGTGTATTTTTTTAACAAAATTAAAAATATTTGTTAATTAATGTAAATTTAAGAATTATCTTTAATTTGACTATTGGTCAAAAAATGTTGTTTCGTTGTTATTAAATATTTCAAGAGGTTAAATCCCTTAATCAAATTAAAAGTTAAAATTTTATTCCAACAAGATTTCTACAGAAGATATAAATTGATTTTTTACACTCTATTTTGTTTCCTGAGATACATTTTATATCAAAATTTGATATCGATTTTGTATTGTTAATTGAATAATTAATTAGATTTATACAAAAATCAGTTTCATGTTTGTGAATTAAAGATTTGAAATAGCTTTTGCTGTTTTAAATTTATTGAATGCGTTTTTAAGTTATCTCGTTAATTATAAAACAGTTATTCTAGTAGATAATGAATGCATTTTTTGATATGTTAATTTACGAAAAATCATAAATTATTTAATTAGTATTGTTT
>NZ_JAGKWP010000091.1 GCF_021151785.1 Flavobacterium sp. | reverse complement strand
GTTATAATGTAAAATTATTAATTAAGATAAAGCTGCTTTTACTTGATCCGCTGCTTCTTGGAATTGAACTGCAGATAAAATAGGCATTCCTGAATTGTCAATTAATTCTTTTGCAACTTCAGCATTGGTACCTTGTAAACGAACAATGATTGGTACTTGGATAGCGTCCCCCATGTTTTTGTAAGCGTCAACTACCCCTTGAGCAACACGGTCACAACGAACGATACCTCCAAAAATGTTAATTAAAATAGCTTTAACGTTTGGATCTTTTAGGATAATACGGAAAGCTGTTTCAACACGTTTTGCATCAGCAGTTCCTCCTACGTCTAAGAAGTTAGCTGGTTCAAAACCAGCATACTTAATTAAATCCATAGTAGCCATTGCTAATCCAGCACCATTAACCATACAACCTACCGTTCCATCTAAATCTACATAGTTTAATCCAGCTTCTTTAGCTTCAACTTCGATTGGTCTTTCTTCCGTAATATCACGCATTTCAGCTAAATCAGCATGACGGTATAATGCGTTGTCATCTAAAGTAACTTTAGCATCAATAGCCATGATTTTATTGTCCGAAGTTTTTAATACCGGGTTTATTTCAAACATAGATGAATCAGAACCAATATAAGCTTTGTATAAAGCATCAACAAATTTTGTCATTTCTTTAAAAGCCTCTCCAGATAAACCTAAGTTGAAAGCAATTCTTCTAGCTTGGAAACCTTGTAATCCATAAGCTGGATCAATTTCTTCAGTAAAAATTTTATCAGGAGTATGTTCTGCTACTTCTTCAATATCCATTCCACCTTCAGTAGAATACATAATCATATTACGACCTGTACTTCTGTTTAATAAAACAGACATGTAGAACTCTTTTGTTTCAGATTCTCCAGGATAGTATACGTCTTCTGCAACTAACACTTTGTGTACTCTTTTACCAGTAGGAGGAGTTTGAGGTGTAATCAAATCCATTCCGATGATTTGTCCAGCAATTTCTCTTACTTGATCTAAGTTTTTGGCTAACTTCACTCCACCACCTTTTCCTCTTCCACCTGCGTGAATTTGAGCTTTAATTACATGCCAACCTGTACCAGTTTCTGCAGTTAATTGTTTAGCTTTTTCAACTGCTTCTTCAGCATTGTTTGCCACATGACCACGTTGCACACGCACTCCGTAGCTAGCTAATATACTTTTACCTTGATATTCGTGTAAGTTCATAATATGTATGAGTTAATCTTGTTTATAAAGTGGTACAAAAATAGGAAACTAATTTATAATGGACTAATATTTAATGATAAATTTAGGTAAATTGGTATAGCTAAAAAAACCAAATATTATTTTTTGTAACATTTTGTTATTTTTTGTTATAATTTGTTAAATTATTTCGATAGGCAAAAAATAGGATTATTTTTGAAAAAAAATAAGTCATGCAATATCAAGATTTAATTCAGTTAGGCAATGAGTTTGGTACTCCATTATATGTTTATGATGCTGAGAAAATTATTAGTCAATACCACCGTTTAACCAAAGCATTTTATAAAATAGAACGCTTTAAGATTCACTATGCGGTAAAAGCGTTATCAAACATTTCAATATTGAAATTAATTAAAAATCAAGGTATCGGTCTTGATACAGTTTCGATTGAAGAGGTGCGATTAGGATTGTATGCTGGATTTTCTCCAAAAGATATTATTTATACTCCTAATGGCGTTTCTATTCAAGAATTAGAAGCTGTAGCAGCAATGGGTGTTCAAATTAACATTGATAATTTATCAATATTAGAACAATTTGGAACAAAACATTCACAAGTTCCAGTTTGTATCCGAATAAATCCACATGTGATGGCAGGTGGAAATGCCAATATTTCTGTTGGACATATTGATAGTAAATTTGGAATTTCTATTCATCAATTGCCTCACATTTTAAGAATTATTGAAAATACAAATATGCACATAAACGGGATTCATATGCATACAGGTTCGGATATTTTAGATGTAGATGTGTTTTTATATGCAGCAGAAATATTATTTGAAACGGCGAAACATTTTACATCTTTAGATTTTATTGATTTTGGGAGTGGGTTTAAAGTGTCGTATAAAAAGGGAGATGTTGAAACCAATGTGGAAGAATTTGGGCGAAAGTTAACAAAACGTTTTTTAGCCTTTGAAAAGGAGTATGGTCGTACTTTAACATTAGTTTTTGAACCAGGAAAATTTTTAGTTAGTGAAGCTGGTGTTTTCCTTGCAAAAGTTAATGTAGTTAAACAGACGACTTCAACAGTTTTTGCTGGTATAGACTCAGGATTCAATCATTTAATTCGACCAATGTTTTATGGTTCAGAACACTTCATCGAAAATATTTCTAATCCTAAAGGAAAAGAACGATATTATTCTATTGTGGGATATATTTGTGAAACGGATACATTTGCCAATAATAGAAGAATTCAAGAAATCCATGAAGGAGATGTTTTGTGTTTTAGAAATGCGGGGGCCTATTGTTTTTCGATGTCATCTAATTACAATTCAAGAATAAAACCTGCAGAAGTTTTGTGGCTCAATGGAAAAGGGCATTTAATTCGGGAAAGAGAAACATTTGAAGATATTTTACGCAATCAAGTAGAAATTGAAATATAACGTATTATGATTTATAAACTAAAAAGCTCATCAAACGATGAGCTTTATTTTTAATTTAATATTTCTTCTAAAACTTCTGATTGCGTTCCATTAGGCATTGTTATTTTTAATTTTTGAGCTAATGTCGGTGCTATTTGAGTTATATATTTTTTAGCATGGCTTTCTCCTTTTGAAATGCCCCAACCAAAAAATAGTACTGGTACATGAGTATCATAAGAATAAGGTGATCCATGAGTGGTACCTGTCGTTGAATATTCTACAAATGCAGGTTTAAGTAAAATAATTAGTTCTCCATTTTGTTTTGGGTCATAACCGCGTTGAATGGCTTGAAGATAACTATCAGAAACAGATGCTATTTGAATTTGTTCTTCAGTGTAAACATTTTTTATGTAATCCTGAGCTAACAAAAAGTTTTTCACAGATGTTTTTACTTTTTCAATGTCTACACCTTTATTTTTTAATTTGGCTTTATCCAAAAAAATATTGTAATTAGAATAATCTAATAAATAGTTGTCTCCAAACTCTTTTTCTAGGTGTTCTTTTATTGATTGTTGAATATTTTTCGAGTTAAGATTATTTACATTATATTTATTGTCTTTAAGATAAGTTACATTCTCTGCACCGGCATGATCGGCAGTTAAAAAAACTAAATATTTTCCTTTTCCAACAGTTGTATCTAAATAATTTAATAAATCTGCTAATGTGGCATCTAATCTTAGATAGGTGTCTTGTAATTCTATAGATCGCGGTCCTAAAACGTGTCCAATATAATCTGTTGACGAAAAACTAATGGTTAAAAAATCAGTAATATCATCTTTGCCTAGTTCTTCAGCAAGAATTGCTCTTTTTGCAAAATCCGCCAATAAATTATTTCCATATGGACTTGTTCGCAATATACCTGCATCATTAGCCTCGAACATTTCTTTCATGTTATAAGGGAAAAAAGGTGTTTTTTTAAACAATTTTCCCTCGTAAGGATTATTATCGGTTAGACTTTCGTTGTATGTTTCTTTAGGTTTAAATAGATCCCATCCTTTTTCAATGTAAGTCATATAATTTTTCTCAGCATTGAACTGATTCACCCAGTTAGGTAATTCTTTTCCATAAAATGTGCTTGAAACAAATTCACCTGTTTTACTATACCAAAATGCCCAATTTGCAAAATGTCCAGCTGGTAAAATGGCACCACGGTCTTTAATGCTCATTCCAATAACTTTTCCTTTGAAGTTGGTGGCTAATTTTAACTCGTCTGTTATAGTAGTAGCTTGCAAATTTTTTGGTGACATTCTTCCCTCACTTTCTGTGCCATTACCTAGTAATTTTGCAGTCTCATCTTCTGTACAATATAACTCTTTACCTATTTCTTTATTGAACCATTCATTTCCAACAATTCCATGTACTGCTGGAGTTGTTCCTGTAAAAACAGAGGCATGACCAGGAGCAGTGTAAGTGGGCATGTAATTATAATGGGCATTATGGTAAGTGTAACCTTGATTCATTAAGCGTTTAAAACCATTATCTGAAAAGTCATTTGAAAACCTATATAAATATTCCATTTTCATTTGATCAACTACAATTCCTATGACTAATTTGGGTTTTTCTTGTGCCCATCCAAGGACAGTGAGTAATGAGGCAACTGCTAAATTTTTCATGATTTTTTTTGTAAAAGTAAAAATAATTTACTTAATATTTAAGTGACTAAACTTGTCATTGCTTGGATTAAAGAGAAAATTTATACAGAAATTGGAACAATCGAATTAATTTTTAAGGCAATCAATTAAGTTACAGAGTAAATGACAGCCTACTATTGATCTCTTTTGATGGTGATAGACGAACTTCAAGATTGTTGATGAATTATAACAAGATTATGTAATTGCGAATATTAAATGTTCTTAGAAAGTAGAATACAATATTATAATGCCTTAGAAGCTTGTCAAGTTAACAATGACAAGGAAGATTTTTTGGTTTTCATTGCTCAAACAGAAAAACATGGTTTGGAAAGATGTCTTTCAATCATTAAGCAATAGCAAATAAAAATTGGGTTTAACTATAAAAGCCAAACCCAATTGTAATTTATTTCTTTATTAATTAAATTATTGTAAGCTCGCTAAACTTTGTTCTAACGTTGCAATTTTAGCAAGAGCATCTGCTTCTTTTTTACGTTCATTAGCAATAACTTGTTCTGGAGCACCATTGACAAATTTTTCATTCGCTAATTTTCCTTGCACAGAACGCAAGAATCCTTTGATATAATTTAATTCTTCGTTTAATTTAGCAATTTCAGCATCTAAATCAACGTTGCCACCAACAGGTATAAAATATTCATTTGATTTAACGCGGTAAGATAAAGCACCATTCACTTTTTCAATTACATAGGTTAAATCAACAATATTTCCTAATTTCATAATAATTGAATCAAAGTGAGTAGATGCTTTTTCATTATTCATCACTTTTAATTCAATAGCTTCTTTGAAGGCAATATTTTTATCTTTTCTGATAGTTCTAATTCCTGAAATTACTTCAGTTGCAAAATCAAAATCAGCAATAATTTTTTCATCAAAAGGCTTTATTTCTGGCCAAGATGCAATAATCAAAGCTTCTTCAGGTGTTCTTTTAGCAATATATTGCCAAATTTCTTCTGTTAAAAACGGCATGAATGGATGTAATAATTTCAAATTTGCCTCTAACATTTCAATTGCTTTGTTGAACGTAGTTCTATCTATTGGTTGTTGGTATCCAGGTTTTATGATTTCTAAGAACCAAGAACAGAAATCATCCCATACCAATTTATAGATTGCCATCAAAGCATCTGAAATACGGTATTTTTCAAAGTTATCTTCAATTTCAACTAAGACCTTTTGTAATTTTGCTTCATACCACTCAATAGCTGCTTTTGATGATGTTGGTTGAGTGATGTCAGCTACTTCCCAACCTTTGATTAATCTAAAAGCATTCCAAATTTTATTTGCAAAGCCTTTACCTTGGTTGCATAATTCTTCATCAAATAGAATATCATTTCCAGCTGATGAACTCAATAATAATCCAACACGCACTCCATCGGCACCAAATTTTTCAATTAAACCTAGAGGTTCAGGAGAATTTCCTAATGATTTTGACATTTTTCGTCCTTGCTTATCACGAACTAAGCCAGTTAAATATACATTTGAAAATGGTTTTTCTCCTGTATATTCATAGCCAGCAATAATCATACGAGCCACCCAGAAAAACAAAATATCTGGGCCCGTTACTAAATCATTAGTTGGGTAATAATACTTAAATTCTTTATTATCAGGATCCATCATTCCGCCAAAAACAGAAATTGGCCACAACCATGAGGAAAACCAAGTATCTAATGCATCGGGATCTTGACGTAAATCAACAGCTTTTAAATTTGCATTTGAAGTTTTCTCTTTAGCTAAAACCAAAGCGTCTTCAATATTCTCAGCAACAACAAAATCTTCTTTTCCATCACCATAATAATAAGCTGGGATTTGTTGTCCCCACCACAATTGTCGTGAAATATTCCAATCACGGATATTGTTTAACCAATGCGCATAGGTATTATTAAATCGAGAAGGATGTAATTTAATTTCATCTGATTCTAAAACGGCTTTAATGGCTGGTTTTACCAATTCGTCCATTTTCAAAAACCATTGATCTGATAATCTAGGTTCGATTACAGCTTTTGTTCGTTCTGAAGTTCCAACATTATTTACATGGTTTTCTACTTTAGACAAAGCTCCAATAGATTCTAATTCTTTTTCAATGGCATTACGAACTTCAAAGCGGTCTTGACCTTCATAATGTAAACCAAATGAATTTAAAGTTGCATCTTCATTGAAAATATCTATTATTTCTAAACCATGTTTATCTCCTAATGTTTTGTCGTTAACATCATGAGCTGGGGTTACTTTCAGACAACCTGTACCAAATTCCATATCAACATATTCATCAAAAATAATAGGAATTACACGATTACAAATTGGAACAATAGCTTTTTTCCCTTTTAAATGAAAGTAACGCTCATCTTCAGGATGAATACAAATAGCTGTATCACCTAAAATGGTTTCAGGACGAGTGGTTGCAATCGTTACAAATTCCTCACTTCCTTCAATTTGGTATTTCAAATGGTATAATTTTCCTTGTCTTTCTTCATAGATTACTTCTTCATCAGATAAAGTAGTCTTGGCTTCAGGGTCCCAATTAACCATGCGGTAACCACGATAAATCAATCCTTTATTGTATAAATCAACAAAAGATTTGATAACTGAAGCTGACATATCATCATCCATAGTAAACTTCGTTCTATCCCAATCACATGAGCAGCCTAATTGTTTTAATTGTTCTAAAATAGTTCCACCATATTTTTCAGTCCAATCGAAAGCATGTTTTAAAAACTCTTCACGTGTAAGGTCTGATTTATTAATTCCTTCAGATTTTAATTTAGCTACCACCTTAGCTTCAGTAGCAATAGAAGCATGATCGGTACCTGGAACCCAACAAGCATTAAAACCTTTTAGTCGGGCGCGACGAATTAGAACATCTTGTATGGTATTATTTAGCATGTGTCCCATATGCAATACACCAGTTACATTAGGCGGTGGTATAACAATGGTGTAAGGAGTTCTGTGGTCTGGGGTAGAATGGAAATATTTGTGTTCCATCCAATAGTCATACCATTTTTTTTCTGCTTGTTTGGCTTCGAATTGTGCAGGTATCATTTTTTATAAGTTTAAAAGTTTGATATTAAAAAGGTAATCTAAACAGATTACTTTTTTTAGTTATTACAAAAGTTAATTAGGAAAATAAAAAGTTTTCCGAATCAAAATTAAGATTTTGAATGTAAACAGACATTATTGACTCGCTCCTTAAAAATAGGAGTAAAGAAATTGCAATGATATCTATTAATTTGGTACACTTTTTGTAATTATTTATGCAAAAGTAGTTATATCAACAGAATAAAAAAAATGAAATTAGGTTTTGTTGACTCAATGAAAACATTTATTTTTACAAAAGTTCAAAAATTAATTACAATGAAAAAAAATATATTTCTATTGGTTTTATTTCTAACTGGATTAACCTCTTTTGCTCAAAATGGTGCTAAAATTGAATTTAAAGAAGAGACAATTAATTATGGAACTGTAACTAAAGGCGAAGATAATGGAAAACGTATATTTGAATTTAAAAATACAGGAAACGAACCTCTTATAATTAAAGATGCGAAAAGTAGTTGCGGTTGTACAATTCCAAGCTTTCCTAAAAATCCAATTCCTCCTGGAGGGTCTGATAAAATTGAAGTCCAATACAATATGAATCCTGGACCAATTAGTAAGACTATTACTGTCACTACTAATGCAATTAATAAAGAAAATGGAATGATAGCTTTGAGAATTAAGGGGATGGTTATTGTTAAAGAAGAACCTAGTATAATGGAAAAGAAGAAAGAGGGTCCTAGGTTGTAATTATAAAACTATAATTTATTAAAAAAAAATATACTATACATCAACTGTGTAAGTAAATAAAAAATGGGGTGATAAAACCCCATTTTTTATTTTAAGTAATTCTAAAAGAATTGATACCCTAATCTTATTGCACTTTGGTTGAAAATAAAATTATACTTATCTTCACCTACACTGCTTAGTCTATGTCCATTATATAATTTAAATTCTGCAAACATTTTTTTGTATTTATACCCAATTCCAAAATCTATAGTTAAACTCTGTGATTTAATATTTTCATAGGTAAATTCTCGACTAATATCAATACTAGTTTTAACTAAATTATAATTAGCTGAAAGGTTCACAAAAATTTTATTATCTTTTTTTAATTCAAAATATTTTCTAACCCCTAATGGTAGTCTAATTACACTAGCTTTGGTGTTAATTTCATAATCTGGATTAATAAATTCGGGCTTGCGTACACTTATATTATCTTTATAACTTGTATAATTGGGATTAAAAATAATAGACCAACTGTAGTTATTAATTGGGATTAAAAATTCTAATTCTATTCCACCATTGAAAATGGTTTTGTTTGGTGTAGCGTAATTTCCTCTAATGTTACCAATATAAATATCATAAGATGTATGAATAAAATTACTTTGAATAAATATTCCAAAATTATATTTCATTTTCTTATTTTGAGAAATTAGCTTGGCTTTTCCTTCGCTTCCTCCTAAACAATTATTTGTTTCAATAAAATATTTAATTAAACTTGTTGTTTTATATTTTAAATTAGGAATAGAAATTTCGGTAGTTTCACATTTAAATTTATTATTTAATTGTTGTTTGAATGTTTCATCTAGTTCAATATTACCATCTTCATTATAGTATTCTTTAAAAACTAATTGTTCTATCTTACCTTCAGGATCGAAAAAAAAGCGTTCATAAAAATTATTTTCATAATAATACAAATTAATTTTTCCTTCTACCAAAACTTTTAATAGAACTTTTTTTTCTACAAACTTAAGGTTAGGGTCTTTAGAAATATTTTGAAAATTAGACATCGTTTCATCAATAAGAACTGTTTTGTTGACAAATTTCGCCTTATTGTTAATTGAAAAGGATGTTATTTCGTTGGTACTTATTGTTTGAATAGCTGTGTCTTCGTTTAACTTAAAGTCGATAGAGGACGGATTAAGTCTCCAATCAACATTTTTAATTAAACATTGAACTTGATTACCTTTGTTGTCAATGTAGTAACCAGGTTCAAATTTACTTTGAGCAAAATGTAAACTAGTACTCAATAGGAATAGATAAATAATTATTTTTTTCATGTTTTTTTTGACAAATGTAATCAAAAACTTAAATAAAAAATGCATTAAGTACTTTTTTTAT
>NZ_JAGKWP010000090.1 GCF_021151785.1 Flavobacterium sp. | reverse complement strand
ACATAATATAACAATTAATTAACATATTGTACCCGAAAAAAGTGTGATATTTGCAACAAGAAATTTAATTATTTCTCATTTGGTTAGGGTTAGTTTTTAGTTAAAAAACGACTGGGTTTATATCCAGTCGTTTTTTTTATAATTTATTATGAAGACGTTTAAAATAATCAAACGCTTTTAAGAGTCTTGTACCATACCAAGAAAAATATTCTCCATCAACGAAAATTGTTTTAGCATGATGCGTATGACGACCTAATTCAAAAGCATGTTCGTCTTTAAATGGAAAAGGTTCTGACGATAATAAAATAAGTTCTGGATCACCTTGAATTCGCATTTTTTGAAAAACAATTTCTGGATAACGCCCTTCATACTTAGGATGATGATCATAAATATTTTCAAAATGATTCAGCTTCAATAAAGTATTGATAAACGTATCTCCTCCAGCTACCATGTAGGGATTAGCCCAAATAAAATAAGCAACTTTATAATTGGGCTTGTTAGCCACAAAAGAAGTAAAATCTTGCCAAGCATGTTGAATTTTATCTATCCATTTTTGAGCACTCGTTCTTTTATTAAACAACACACCAAAATCAGCAATCATTTTCAAATTATCTTCAATGGAAACTACATCGGTAACCCAAACAGGACAAATTGTAGATAATTGCTCAACCATTTCAAGTGTATTTTCTTCTTTATTAGCTATAATAATATCTGGTTGTAAGTCTTTAATCTTTTCCACATGAACTTGCTTAGTACCTCCCACAATGGTTTTGGTCGATTTTAGATGAAACGGATGTACACAAAATTTAGTGATTCCAACTATTTCATCTTCTAAACCTAAATCATACAACAATTCCGTTTGCGAAGGAACTAAAGAAACAATTCGCTTAGGCGTATTTTCAAAATGATGCACTTTCCCTAATGCATCCGTCCATTGCTTCATAATATACTTGTTCTAAATTTTTATTGTTTTTACCAACCTAATTCCTAAGAACTAAAACGCTCGTTTAAAATCACTTCCATTTCTTGTTGTAACTTCAGCGCCTCTTCCCTAGCCTTTTCTGCAAAATCCAATTCTCGAGAAGCATAAATGATGCCTCTTGATGAATTAATTAACAATCCCACTTGCTCATTTAAACCTTGCTTACAAACTTCGGCTAGGTTTCCTCCTTGTGCACCCACCCCAGGTACTAATAAAAAACTATCAGGTACAATCGTCCTTATTTCTGAAAAATAAGACGCCTTAGTAGCTCCTACTACATACATTAAATGATGACTATTCTGCCAAGTCTTAGATGTCTCTATGACATGTTTATACAATTCATTTCCATTTACCAATTGAGTTTGAAAATCAAAAGCACCTTCGTTTGAAGTAAGTGCTAATAAAATCGTATGTTTATTTTCAAAGGCTAAAAAAGGTTCAACCGAATCCTTCCCCATGTAAGGAGCCACAGTTACCGAATCAAAAGCTAAATCATGAAAAAAAGCACGAGCATACATCGAAGCGGTATTACCTATATCCCCTCTTTTAGCATCTGCAATGGTAAAAATTGCTGGATATTGCGCATTAATATAATGCATTGTTTTGGCCAACGCTTGCCATCCTTGGATGCCATAAGCTTCATAAAAAGCGAGATTAGGCTTGTAAGAAACACATAAATCGTGTGTGGCATCAATAATGGCTTTGTTAAACTCAAAAATAGGATCTTCTGTAGCTAATAAATGTTCTGGTATTTTATTCAAATCTACATCTAAACCAATACATAGAAAAGACTTTTTTTGGTGAATTTGGTCGACTAATTGTTGTGTTGTCATGCTAGTTGTTTAATTGGCAAAGGTAAAAAACTTAGCCCTATTTTTTTAACAAAAAATTTAACTTTTAAGCAGAAGACTAAAAACTATTTTAATTAGATTTGTGCAAAATTTATAGTATTGAACACCCTCTTCAAATATTGCATCATCACTTTGTTCATAACGGCTCTTTTTACACCTCCTGTGTTTGGACTCATTATGATTGATGAAGAAATAGAGCAATATACTGATGTTAATACCAATAACTTTTTTGAAGAAGAAATTAAATCGCATGATTTACAACTATTCAACCGAATAAATGCTGCTCCAATTCATTGGAAAACTACAATTAAAAAACAAAATTTTAATCTACACGCGTGTCTAGATGTGCTTACTAGTTATTTAGATGCCTTTTATCCTCCTCCTGAATTGTTAATGTGACGTCTTAATTATTTACATCACTAATTAACAATAAAAAATATGTTATCATCAAAAAATATTAAATCTGATGTTATTTCAGGTTTAGTAGTCTTTTTAGTGGCATTGCCCCTTTGTTTGGGTATTGCACTTGGATCAAAAGTTGATCCTATTTCTGGAATCATTTCTGGAATCATCGGTGGAATTGTAGTGGGCTTTTTAAGCAATTCACAAGTTTCAGTGAGTGGTCCAGCTGCTGGATTAATTGCCATAGTCGTGACTTCTATTGAAGCACTTGGTTCCTTTCAAATTTTTCTTCTTTCCGTAGTCTTAGCCGGGGTAATCCAATTGGTATTAGGCTATTTAAAATCAGGGAGTTTAGCTAATTTCATTCCAAACAGTGTCATTGAAGGCATGCTTGCTGGAATTGGAATAACAATATTCTTAAAACAATTACCTCATGCCGTGGGTTATGACAAAGATTTTGAAGGAGATGAAACTTTTTTACAAACCGATGGTGAAACAACTTTCTCAGAAGTAATTAAAGCCTTTGATTACATCAGTTTGGGAGCCATCTTAATTTGTTTAATTTCTTTACTCATTTTAATTTTATGGGATAAATACAAACTTCAAAGCAAAATCAAGTTTTTACCCGCAGCTCTTGTAGCAGTAATCGTTAGTATTGTTGTTCATCTGATTTTAAAAAATTCAGCTTTAGCAATACATGAAGAGCACTTAGTGAAACTACCTACCGATTTTGAGGCGATTAAAAACGGATTAAGTACGCCCGATTTTTCAGCATTTTTAAATTTGAAAATGTGGAGTGTAGCGTTTACCATTGCCGTAGTAGCGTCTATTGAAACCCTATTGTGTATTGAAGCTGCTGATAAACTAGATCCAGAGAAGCGTTACACAAACCCTAACTTAGAATTAAAAGCACAGGGATTAGGAAACCTACTTAGTGGGCTAATAGGTGGATTACCCATGACATCCGTTGTGGTTAGAACTTCTGCTAACATTAATGCTGGCGCAAAATCAAAAACATCTACCATCATTCACGGTTTACTTTTATTGGTTTGTGTATTAGCTATTCCAAAACTTTTGAACCTAATTCCATTTGCTACTCTAGCAGCGGTATTGCTTTTAATTGGTTATAAATTAGCTTCGCCAAAGCTTTTTATAAAATTTTACAACTACGGCTGGAATCAATTTTTGCCTTTTATCATTACAGTTATTGGAGTAGTGAGCATTGATTTACTCAAAGGTGTTTTACTAGGTTTGTTATCATCTATCTTATTTATTTTAAGAGAAAATCTAAGAAAAGCGTATATTTACAACACAGAAAAAATAGAAGAAGGTGATTGCATCGAATTAGTATTAGCTCAAGAAGTGTCTTTTTTAAACAAAGCATCTATTAAAGAATCTTTACTGAATATTCCAATGGGAACTACTTTAATAATTAATGCTAAGGAAACGGAATATATTGATTTAGACGTGTTGGAAATTATTCAAGACTTTGTACAAGTTCAAGCGGTAGATAGAAACATTAAGGTACAACTAAAAGGAATCGATGCACACTTCAAATTAATCAACACAACAAAAAAATTTAATAACTTTAAAATCAAACACTAAAATTATGAGCGAGTTTTATACCAAAATATTAGAGAATAACAAAAAATGGGTAGAAGATCAACTAAAAGTCGATCCTGATTTTTTTAATGATTTAGCCAGAGGTCAAAATCCTCCCTTATTGTGGATTGGTTGTTCTGATAGTCGTGTTCCTCCTAACGATATTACCGGAACAAAGGCTGGTGAAGTTTTTATTCATAGAAACATTGCTAATCTTGTGGTTCATACAGACATGAACATGCTCTCGGTTTTAGACTACTCAGTAAACGTATTGAAAGTAAGCCATGTTATTGTTTGTGGTCATTATGGTTGTGGTGGAGTAAAAGCCGCTATGGGAAATGCCTCTGTGGGAATCATAGACAATTGGTTACGAAATATTAAAGATACGTACCGTATTTATCAAGAGGAATTAGAAGCCATGCCTAGCGAAGACGAAAAATTTAATAAACTTGTTGAAATCAATGTGAAAGAACAAGTATTTAACTTAGCCAAAACGTCTATTGTGCAAAATGCTTGGGCTAACGGACAAAAATTATATTTACATGGTTGGGTATACGGATTAAACTCAGGTTATGTGACTGATTTAGGTGTAAACTTTAGCTCGAACGACGAATTAAAAGGCGTCTTCAAATTAGATATTTAATCATCTAAATTTTCATTAAAAGCAGAAGGCAACAACTGTGGAATAAACTTAATTAAAAGAGGTAATAACAATCCTCCACCTGGAAGTAAAAAAATAGTCAAGGAAGGCACCGATTTACAAATGTCTAACAACTGTTTTTTTACTTTCTTTTTTTCCTCATAACTCAACTCTGATAACGTAGACTTTCGCAACAAAACAACCAATTCTTTACTTTCTGAAAGCTCTTTCAACAATCTATTTTTATTTCGAATAATTAACTTGGTAATGGTCTCTTGCGCATTCGAATAAAAATGCTTAACTGGGTGTTTTTCATTCAAATAAGGAATATTTATTCTATGTTTTTCAACAAACACATCTATCTCAAAACCAGTATTTTGAACTATTTTATCTAAATTTAAAATTACAATTAAATTAGCCACATATTCTTGTTCAACCGCTTGCTTTTCCCCATCACTCCACAAGGCCATTTGAGCCACATCTAACAAATACAATCGTTGTAAAACGTGAATACTTTCTTGTTGCAATTGTGCTAAAAAATGAGCATCTACTTCATCTGAAAATTTAGTGTAGCGCAACGAGTTTTCAAACAACTTAATCAACAAATCATCATAAGGCGTTTTGTTCGTTTTAATCTGAAGCGACAACGAAATAATAGACATGCATTTTTGCTCTACTTCTTTAAAAAATTTTAAATCAATAGTACCACTAACTAAATAATGTTCAAAAGCCAAAACATCTACAAACAACATGGCATTAGTAACCAAATGGGTAAAGTTTTTAGCAATAACATTTGTATTGGTTTGAATACGATCAGCTATTAAGGTTTCTAACTCTTGAGCGGGAGAACTTTCAGGCAAAAAATGTTGTATGAAACTAAATTTTGCTCTAGAAATGGAACTGTAAAAAGCCAATACATCGGCTAAAAAAGACGCTATTTCATGGTTAGGCTTTCGCAACTGATACAAAGCAAAAAGCGTGGTAAAAAAAACTACTTTCGCCTTTTCTTCTTCATCCCAATGACTGGCATCAATAGCACGATGCAAGTGATAATCTACCACAAAACCATAAAAAAGTCCCGTTCGCTGGCAAGCCGTGTAAAATGAAAAATCAGTTTCATAACGAACTATAGCCGCAGCATATTCATTACTAAACTTTTCAATCCAACCGGGTGCCGAAGGGTTAATGCGCATAGAAAACAGAAGTATGTTTATTGTAATTAATTAATAAGCCTATAAATTTACTATAACTTTCTAGACCCTCTTTTTGTTGATTCCATTTTAAAAAATGATCGTAAAAATACTCAAAAAAATTAGCAATTACCGTTTGATGGTGTTGCCAAAAGGTTTTACTTTCTTTAAAGTTTTGTAAAACGCCCTTGTTGATCCACTTTTTAAAAGGTTGACTACTCCCCGCCTTTTGTTCCTCTAAATGAAACAAACAATAGTTTAAGGCAAATGTATATGCCGAATAGCGAAAATAAACATCTGGATGTTGAGAGGCCGCCAAGAATCCCATGAAATTACATTCACTCTCAGACGCCACTCCTGTTTGATGCGCCATTTCATGACAAATGGTTAAAGGAGCAGTATACTTAGGCTTTAATGAATTCACTTGTGCTTCATTGGTAAACGGATTCAAGTACCCACCAAATCCCATATAACTTAACGGTAAACTATACAATGATGCTTTAATACTAGCGGATTCATAATAAAATTCAGGATGTTTTGAAGCCAATACCGCATAAGCCTTAGGAGCCATGTTAAATAAGGTAGCCTCTGAATGTACCATTCGAACCGCTTGTGTAGTATCTTGTTGAATTTGTTTTTGTAAAGCATTGGTTTGCAACACTAATTGTCGGGTAAATTGCACCAATTCCTCATAAGTATATTCTTTTTCTAATTTCCACTTTTCATGCAAGGGCAAACGATAGTAATTGAGCCCCCACAACACATGAAAACAAAAATATAAAACCGATAAAAAACTTAAAACGGTCCAAAAATGCGTTTTCCAATGCTTCCAAAAACCTATACGATTTTTCCAAAACCAATGCACGAGAACCAAAACCAATAGGGTATACAACACATCCCCCACTGAAAAAGGCAAACCACCTAGCGCAGTGCGGAGCAGATAAGCTATTTTAGGATATAGCCCCTGACTATAATACGTTTCAATCCAAGCGGGAAAAAAACGAATTAACGAAACGATTCCCCACTGAAAAAGTAACAATGCAGGCAAAATGAACTTTCTTTTCACAATTCCTTTTTTAACTAGGTAAATATAATTAGAAAATCACGGAGTAAAAAAAATTAACTTTGTAACTTTGGCATTCCATTAAAAATTAAAGAAAAAAAGATAAATGAGTCAAGAAGTTAGAAATTTAGAACCCAAAGCCCTTTGGAATAAATTTGCCGATCTTAATGCGGTGCCTCGTCCTTCAAAAAAAGAAGAACGTGTGATTGCTTTTATGTTAGACTTCGGTCAAAAATTAGGATTACCTACTTTAAAAGATGAAGTGGGCAATGTTATCATTAAAAAACCAGCCACACCTGGCATGGAAAACCGTAAAACCATTGTAATGCAATCGCACTTAGACATGGTGCACCAAAAAAACAACGACACGGTTTTTGATTTTGATACGCAAGGAATAGAAATGCTAGTAGATGGCGACTGGGTTCGTGCCAAAGGAACCACACTAGGAGCCGACAATGGTTTAGGAGTAGCTACTATTATGGCCATTTTAGAAAGTACCGACATTCCACACCCAGCTATTGAAGCCTTATTTACTATTGATGAAGAAACAGGTATGACGGGTGCTATGGGCTTAAAAGGCGGTTTATTAGATGGTGAAATCCTATTGAATTTAGACACTGAAGAAGACGACGAAATCGACATTGGTTGTGCTGGAGGGGTAGATGTAACCGCTGTAGCAGAATATGACGAAGAAGACGTAGCCTCTGATTCAACAGGATATACCATTACAGTAAAAGGATTAAATGGGGGGCATAGCGGAATGGATATAGACAAAGGTCTTGGTAATGCCAACAAAATTATGAACCGATTGTTATTTGGCGCTTATGAAGACTTTGGCTTACAAATTAGCACCATCAACGGGGGAAGTTTACGCAATGCAATACCTAGAGAAAGTGTCGCTCATGTAGCCGTTGCAGACATGTATGAAGCGGCTTTCCAACTAGACATGCAACAAACCATAAACGAAATAAAAAAAGAATTAGCTACTACAGAACCTAATTTGCAAATTGTAATAGAAAAAGCTGATTTACCTGCTAAAGTGATGCCTGCTGCGGCTCAGTTTTTCTTAACAAGAGCCCTATATACTGCCCACAATGGTGTGTATCGCATGAGTGCTGATTTTGACAATTTAGTTGAAACCTCTAACAATATTGCTAAAGTAACTGTTGGTGGTGGTCAGGTTCGCATTGAGAACTTAACACGCTCATCTGTAGAAACAGCAAAATTTGATTTAGCAAATGCTTTGCGTGCTGCTTATGAATTAATGGGATGCGAAGTAACATGCTCTGGAAGTTATCCAGGTTGGACACCTAACCCCAAATCTGCAATTTTAGATGTACTAACTTCCATCTATGAAAAACAAAATGGAACTAAACCTCATGTTGTAGCGTGTCACGCTGGTTTAGAATGTGGTATACTAGGAACCAACTATCCAGGAATGGACATGATTTCTTTTGGCCCAACGATTAAAGGAGCCCATAGCCCTGACGAAAGAGCCAACATCCCTTCTGTTCAAAAATACTGGAAATTTGTATTAGAAATATTAGAAAACATTCCAGCAAAATAAATAATAAAAAAAGACCATACAAATGCCTGTTTCTTGTTGAGACAGGCATTTTTTTTTATACTACAATGTACAACTAAGTATTTTGCTTTACTAATTCTGAAAAACAGCGTGTTTCTTTTACTTTTCTTCTTGATAATATTTTCAAATTCTCAGGTAGATAAAATCAATTGCTGTACAGCAATTGAATAATTCCCCTAGGGGAATCAATCATTTTCCCTAGGGGAATTGTATAATTTCCCTAGGGCAATTTATTTTAGTGTCTTTAGCACTTGATTTTACTGTACGTTCGAAAGCATAAAAAAGTAAAATGAAAAGGATTTTTTTTTCAAGGGTTTAAAAGGAGCTTGTTTCAATGATTTTTGCAGACATTTGTTAAAAGATTCTTTGTGGCTTAATAGCCCCAACAATTCTAATTCATACACAAGTTAATACCAATAGCTCAGAAAAATAAAAAGCCATTTTAATGATTTGTAAGAATAAAAAACTATATTTGTATAATGCTAGTTTATAGCGCATATACATCCAAAATTGGGTAGATTAACGCTATAATGTAGCGCATATAAACAAGTTATGGGCAAGCTATCAGAAAATCTGCAAATGAGAACTATTTTTATTTTATTAACCTTTCTTGGAACTATGCTTTCATGTAAAAATTCAGAAAACAGAGCATTCTCTGAAACAGAAAGTCAGAAAGATTCAATTCTTTATAAAAGTTCAGATAAAAATTATACTGCGAGTTACGGAAGTAATTCAAGGTTGTATTTAACAAACCGAAAAAATGATACTTTAATCAACATAATGGAAGAAGGAGTTGCGCCAAATTCCATAAAGTTTGAAGATTTTGACGGTGATGGAAATAATGATTTGAAATATGGATTTTCAAGTAATTATTATTACGAGAAAGTTTGGCTTTACAATCAAAAAGAGAAAAGTTTCAGAGTTATTGATAGTATTGATAATCCAGAATTTGCTTATTCAAAAAAACTAGAAAACTCTAATTTTTATTACTCATTTTCTCCAAATGGTTGCGGAAAAAATAATTGGATTAGTTTCTTATTTTCAATTGAAAATTTTAAAATAAAACCAAAAGGATTTCTAGAATACAGACAATGCGTTGACGATGAGAAAGGAATGTATGTTTATAAAATTGCAAACGGGAAAAAGGTTTTGGTTGAAAAAGTTAATTTAAAAGAAGCCGACCAAAAAGATTTAAATCAGAATTGGAAAAAGTTTATAAATAAAATAGCCAGCCCATAACATCGGTAGCTGTTGCACAACTATCATTTTTTAAAAATAAACTACAAAAAG
>NZ_JAGKWP010000089.1 GCF_021151785.1 Flavobacterium sp. | reverse complement strand
CAAGTGATGAGGCAAATTTATTCATAAAAAAATAATTATTTCTTAAAATATGATTTTTTTTATGAGATAGAAATGATGAAAAAGCTGTTTTAGTTCAAGGCTTATTTAAATATTTCTTTCAATAACATAATTAATCATTAATTTTAATGATTCTTTGTAAGGTGAAGAGGGAAATTTTTGAATTATATTTAGTGCTTCTTGTTGGTATTCCAGCATTTTCTGTTCGGCATAGATTAAGCCACCGTGGTTTTTAACAAAGGAAATTACTTCTTTAACTCTTTTTTTATCTTTATTATGGTTTTTCACAGAGTTGATTAACCAATTTTTTTCTTTCAGAGTGCATGTGTTTAAAGTGTAAATCAAAGGAAGTGTCATTTTTTGTTCTTTGATGTCAATACCTGTTGGTTTGCCAATGGCATCTTCTGTATAATCAAATAAATCATCTTTAATTTGAAAAGCCATTCCTATCAATTCTCCAAACTTGCGCATTCGTTCTATTACTTCTTTGTCGTCTGGTGCAACGGCACAAGCTCCCAAAGAACAACAAGCTGCAATTAATGTTGCTGTTTTTTGTCTAATAATTTCATAATATACTTCTTCAGTAATATCGAGTCGTCGGGCTTTTTCAATTTGTAGCAATTCGCCTTCACTCATTTCTCGAACAGCAACAGAAATAATCTTGAGTAAATCAAAATCATTATTATCAATTGAAAGTAGAAGTCCTTTTGATAATAGATAATCGCCTACAAGAACTGCAATTTTATTTTTCCACAAAGCATTTAAAGAAAAAAAACCGCGTCTTTTGTTGCTGTCGTCTACGACATCGTCATGAACGAGAGTAGCGGTATGAATCAATTCAATTACAGAAGCACCTCTATATGTTCTGTCATTTACTGTCCCGCCTGAAATCATTTTTGCAGTTAAAAAAACAAACATTGGTCGCATTTGTTTTCCTTTTCTGTTAACGATGTAATGTGTAATTCGATTTAAAAGAGCTACTTTTGAAGACATTGCTAATTGAAACTTTTTCTCGAAAAGTTCCATTTCAAAGGCGATGGGTTCTTTTATTTTTTCAGTGATTTTCATGGAACAACAAAAATAGCAAATTCAATTTAATTAATTAGCTCTTATTTGCTAATTGTCCACAGGCTGCATCAATATCTTTACCACGACTTCTTCTAACTTTTACCACAATATTATTTTTTTCTAATGCTGAAATATAATTATTGATGGCTTGTTCGCTGGCTTGTTGAAACATACCGTCGTCTATTGGGTTGTATTCAATTAAGTTTACCTTGCAAGGAACATATTTGCAGAATTTAACCAAAGCATCTATGGAATTTTTATCATCATTGATGCCTTTCCAAACTACATATTCATAGGTTACTTTGCTTTTGGTTTTCTTGTACCAATATTCTAAAGCTTCTTTTAATTCGGGTAGTGGAAAACTTTTTGTAAAAGGCATAATTTCATTTCTAATTTCTTCTACCGCAGAATGAAGGGAAACAGCTAATTTGAATTTTACTTCGTCATCGGCCATTTTTTTAATCATTTTAGAAACACCAGAAGTGGAAACGGTAATGCGTTTGGGCGACATGCCTAATCCCTCAGGAGAAGTGATTTTTTCTATAGCAGCCATTACATTGTTGTAATTCATAAGCGGTTCGCCCATTCCCATAAATACGATGTTCGATAAGGGTCTGTCATAATACAATCTGCTTTCATTATCAATAGCCGCTACTTGATCGTAAATTTCATCTGGATTTAAATTACGCATGCGCTTTAATCTTGCTGTAGCACAGAAATTGCAATCTAAACTACAACCAACTTGGCTAGAAACACATGCTGTTGTTCTTGTTTCTGTAGGGATTAAAACCGATTCAACAATTAAATCATCATGTAATCGAACTGCATTTTTAACCGTACCATCTTCACTGCGTTGCATCGTATCTACTTTTATGTGATTGATGACAAAGTTAGCTTCAAGCATGGTGCGGGTTTCTTTAGAAACATTGGTCATGTCTTCAAACGAATGGGCACGCTTTTGCCATAACCATTCATATACTTGATTGCCACGAAAAGCTTTATCTCCATTAGATACAAAAAAATCTCTTAGTTGATCTTTGGTTAAAGCACGAATGTCTCTTTTTTCTGTTTGCATAGTGCAAAAGTACAAATTTCAATGGCAATATCAATTACAATTTCCAAAATCAAAATGTATTCTTTGAGCCTATTTAATAATGTAATTATGCTCTAAATTCGTTTAATTTTTTTATGATTGTTATTGACTTTCGAAGTTGTCATTGCTATTGAAAGTTGTATTTTTGTAGTTCGAAATTTTACTTTATGCACTTTATATCTGAAGAATTAGAAAATTATGTAGCGCAACATTCACAACCTGAACCCGAATTGTTAGCTAAATTAAATAAAGAAACACATCAAAAAATTTTACAGCCTAGAATGTTAAGTGGGCATTTTCAGGGAAGAGTTTTAAGTATGTTGTCCAAACTTATTCGTCCGAAAACCATTTTGGAAATTGGGACTTATACCGGGTATGCAGCTTTGTGCTTAGCTGAAGGGTTGTCAGAAGAGGGAATGTTACATACCATTGATAATAATGAAGAATTAGTAGAATTTCAAAAGAAATACTTTGAGGCTTCCGATTATAAAAATCAAATAGTCCAGCACTTAGGGAATGCTTTAGAAATTATTCCTACCCTTGAGCAAAAATTCGATTTGGTTTTTATTGATGCAGATAAAGAAAATTATAGCAACTACTTCAATATGATAGTTCCAATGATTCATAAAGGCGGGGTTATTTTATCAGATAATGTGTTGTGGAGTGGTAAAATATTAGGTGAAGTAAAACCAAATGATAAAAGTACTAAAGCTTTATTAGCTTATAATAAGTTAATTAATGAAGATGAAAGAGTGGAAACTGTTTTATTGCCCATAAGAGACGGTCTAACGGTTACTAGGGTGAAGTGATTTTTTTAAATTTAGAAAATAGCTTTCAAAATACTTAAATGATAAATGAGCCATTAGTATACTTAGCATTATTATTCCAAGTGAATAACTCGTTATTATAAAAATATTGTTTTCTATTGTAGGGAAAAATTTTAATATAATAAACCCAACTATTTGAATAGTAATTGCATGAAACATATAAATGCCATATGAAATAGTGCCTAAATAATGTAAAGTTTTGTTTTGTAAAATTGCTACTGGTTTCTTTGAAAGGCAACTTAGAAATAAGCCAAATAATAGCATGCTAAATATAAGGTATTGATTTTCAGTGAAAAAATCTTTTAAAAAAGGTGTAAAGAAATACATTCCTATTAAGAAATAAAGCAACCAATTAATATAGCTTTTAAAATCAACATGTTCTAAAAGTATAGCACAAATTCCGCTAAAAGTAAAAAAGAAAAAATACATTTTATAGTTGGTTAAAAATGTAAAGTTTTCATTTGTAAATAAGACTAAATATATAAAAGTTACTAAAACCAATATAGTTGTAATTCTTTTAAAAGGTGTAAAATAGAGAAGTGGTGCTATAAATAAATAGAATTGTTCTTCAATGCCAATGGACCATAAAATTTCTAAAATTCCACCAGGACTGTAGGTTAAAAAAATATTTGAAAAAAAAGTAGCAGAAAGTAGAATGCCTTCTATTAAATTATAATTATTGTTAAAAGTAAATCCAATTTTTGGTAGTATAATTTGATAGTGAATAAATCCATAAATTAATACCAGATAATACAAAGGAAAAATGCGATATATTCTTTTTAAAAAGAAATTTTTTAGGTTAATTGAATTGGAGTTTAATTTTTCATTATAAAGTTGTTTTATAATTAAGAATCCACTTAATGAAAAAAACATCCAAACGCTTTCATTTTCCCTGAGGAAAATGCTGGTCTCGTTGTAAAAAGGTAAGTTTCTGTTCGCGAAAAATTCAGGAATATGAAAAATAACAACTAGTATGGCCAAAAAAAACCGAAGTGATGTTAGATTAGGAATTTGTTGCATATTTTACCGTTATATACTCATATAGTTTGTAAAATATAAATCCAATCAAAGCACCAAAAATATAACCCGTTATAATATCTAATGGAAAATGTAATCCTAGATAAATTCTGCTATAAGCAAAAATTAATGGAAACGCAAAGATCAAATAGGAATAATTATAATACCTTCTTAGAATAAGAAACAATAGGGTCATTGAGGCAGTAGAATTCGATGCGTGACCCGAAAAATAACTATAGGTATCACTTGATTTTATTATTCTGATTAAATGTTTAATCTCTATGTCGTTACATGGGCGTAAGCGTTGAACAGAATCTTTTACTAAATTAGTTATTTGATCTGTAAAAACTAACATTACTGCAATAGTCAATAGTAATATACCTAATCTTTTTCCTCCTATTTTTTTATAAACTAAATAAGCCAAAAGAAAGAAAAAAGGAGTCCAATGCAGTTGTTTGGTAATTAATAACCAAAAGTTATCATATGGTGCGCTACCAAGATTATTTAAAAAAACAAAAATTTTTTTGTCAAGTGCAATGATTTTTTCCATAAGAAATATAAAGGAAATTGTAGTTGTTACATTTGACGTTTGATTGGTCCAGTAATATTTTCAAATTCTTCTTTGATTTCTTCTACTGGATTTTGTAATTCTACTGGATGCAAGGATTGATTCATGCTTTGTTTTGCACTCTCTATTTCTTCAGTAATTCCTCCTGTTATTGAATTCACGTCTAAGCCATTTTCTTCAACTCCTTTTTGAATCTCGTGTTTAATTTCATTTGTTGCATGCTTTAATTGTGCCATTCCTTTTCCTAATGTCCTAGCGATATCAGGAATTTTATCTGATCCAAAAAGCATCAAAACTACAACAAGAATTAAAAGTAATTCTCCTCCACCTATTCCAAACATATAATTTGTTTTTAAAACACAAATTTAATAAAAGTTATAGCTCAAGATGCCTTCATTTAAAGATTTTTAACAAAAAAAGCGCAAATCAATACGATTGCGCTTTTCATTAGAAGTTAAGTCTTTATTATTTTTTCTCTATTTGGTCAAATTTTGAAGTAGTTTCTTGTTTTGGCCATGTATTATTTGTGGTGTCAATATCAGCTGTTTCAAGTTTAGGGTCAACAACAATTTTTACCACTTTTTTGTCTGTTGCAAATGTTCTCTTAGCTACTTCATTGTTTCTTCTCCAAATTTGAGCTGGAAATTTATGTGTTTCAGAAGTGCCATCTTCAAATTGTAATTCTGCAATAATAGGCATAATCATTCCCCCTGGCTTGTCAAATTCTACTTCATAGAAGAATTTAGGGTTTTTCATATTCTTTCTTTCTTCTGCAGTATATTTTTTATTTAAAAATTCATTTAGAGATTGAATTTCTTCAGCGTTAAAAGCTTTTTTGTTTTCTGCTTTTAAATCTGCAGAATCTTCAGGTAACAAATAAATGGTAGGTCCTTGGTCTCCACTTACTCTTCTTCCTCTTCTGTTGAATGATTCTTTATTTTCTTTAGTTACACTTTCAGTAACATAGTATTGTTTTACATTTTTAATTCCAATGTCAACAAAATCTGTTGAGTAGAACCATCCTTTCCAAAACCAATCTAAATCCACAGCAGAGGCGTCTTCCATGGTTCTAAAGAAATCTTCTGGAGTTGGGTGTTTGAATTTCCAACGGTTGGCATAGGTTTTAAATGCATGATCAAATAATTCATGACCCATAATGGTTTCACGTAAAATATTTAACCCAGTTGCAGGTTTGCCATAGGCATTGGCTCCAAAGTTATAAACCACATCACCCTGACTCATAATAGGCTCTAAATATTGTTGATTACCCTTCATGTAAGGTACAATTAAACGAGCTGGTCCGCGGTCAACAGGGAAAGTAGATTCCCATTCAATTTCAGTTAAATACTCTAAGAAAGTATTTAAACCTTCGTCCATCCATGTCCATTGTCTTTCGTCAGAGTTTACAATCATAGGAAAGAAATTGTGTCCAACTTCATGTATAATAACACCTAACATTCCATATTTAACACGATCGCTTACTTTTCCGTTTTCATCTGGTCTTCCAAAATTCCAACAAATCATAGGGTATTCCATTCCTTGATCTTCTGCAGAAACAGAAACTGCTTTTGGATAAGGATAATCAAATGTGTATTTTGAGTATGTTTTTAAAGTATGCGCAACAGCTTTAGTAGATAAATCTCCCCATAGTGGATTTGCTTCTTTAGGGTAGATTGAAATAGCCATAGGTTTGTTATTTCCTACTTGAACGGCCATAGCATCTAAAATAAACTTACGTGAAGTTGAGAAACCGAAATCACGTACATTTTCAGCTTTAAATTTCCAAGTTTTTTTCTCGCTAGAAAACCCTTTTTCTTTTGCTGTAGCTTCTTCTTGAGTAACAATAACAACGGGTTTGTCAAATGTTTTTTCTGCTAATTCCCATCTTTTAACTTGTTCAGCCGTATAAACTTCAGTTCTATTTTGTAAAGTCCCTGTGCCTTCAATAATATGATCAGCAGGAACTGTAATGCTCACATCATAATTACCGAAAACAAGTGCAAATTCACTTCTTCCCCAAAATTGCATATTTTGCCATCCTTCAACATCATTATATACGCACATTCTTGGATAAAACTGCGCCATAACATATAATCTATTTCCGTCTGGGAATTGCTCATAACCTGAACGGCCATTATTTGCAGATCCTTGATAATTCACTATGTTATACCACCACTTGATAGAAAAAGTAAACTTTTCTCCTTTTTTTAAAGGTTGAGGAAGATCAATTCGCATCATCGTTTGATTGATGGTGTACTTCATGTTATTTCCTTTGGCATCTTTTACATATTCAATGTTAAATCCGCCATCAAAGCCTGGCTCCATGTATGTTTTTGCAAAATTAGAACCGTTTGTTGCTGGAAATATCGTTTTATTATCTATTAATTGAGTTTGATTGTCTCTTCTTTCAATATTTTGATCTAATTGTAACCAAAGGTATTCCAAGGCATCAGGTGAATTGTTGAAATAAGTAACAGATTCATTTCCATATAAACGAGCTAGTTTATCATCTAATTCAAGGTTGATTTTGTAATCTGCCTTTTGTTGGTAATACGCTGGTCCTGGCGCTCCAGAAGCAGATCGATACATATTAGGGGTAGCCATATCATTGTACATTTGACTAAACTTATTTTTGTCATAATGTCCAGACTCTCTTTTTGGCTCCTCTTTTTTTATTTCTTGAGCCCATGTGAATGAACTAAGAACTAAAAATGCTAATGAGATTGACTTTTTCATTGTTTAATTGTTTGTGAAACGGGTAAATTAATAGTTTGATTTTTGAATATTATTATCATTAGTAAACAAAAGTGTTTTTTTGTTACCATTAATATTCAAATGTACTAAATTTTGTTGTTCATTGAATTCTTCTGTTAAAACATTGTTAGTAATTTCTATTGTTTTTATTTTTTCAGAGAATTTAATTTTTAAATAACAAATTAAAACGTTGTCTTCTTGTTCTTTGAGAAGAAATTCAATAGGATGATTTTTATTGTTAACCTTGATTTTTAGTTTTTCTTGCAAATATTTCGCTACATACAAATTAGCATCAGCTACTTCATCTTTTGTTGTAATGTAGAAATGCTTATTATATTTTTTGTATAATACTTTTTCGAAATCATCAATAAATAGTCTTGTGGTGATTTGAATACTCTTTTTTTCTTTAAAATAATCTATTTGAAAAACACCTATATAGAATTTATGTGCATTAAAAGCACACGTAATTACAAGTAATAAGCCAAAGATTAGGGGTTTTAATTGCTTCATTTTTGATTTTCTGTTTTACCTTCAGGTTCTTTCGGTTTGATTTGTTTTAGTTTTAAATACTCTGTCGCTAAAAAACTTAATCTAAAAGAAACCATTGTTTTATTTCTTGCTTTTATAGCATCTACTAATGTTTGATCTTCAACTACATAGAAAATATATCCATCAACATAATCATCTGGAATTTTTAGTATTTGAATGATATAATCGCGTTCAAAATTATTAATAATTTTTTCTTGTAGAAATTCTTTTCTTTCTACTTCTAGTTCTTTTTTTAGTTGTTTGGTTCTTCCAGAAAGCCAATTAAATAAGGGGTCTATGCTAAAAGCTGTGTTCAGCCCCCATTGCCCGTCAAGAGCTGATGCTGTTTTTAGTCTTCTTTCGGCGGGGGTGTACTGTTTTTGACCTTTTTTGACTAAGCCTAAAGACTCAGCGTTAATTCCATCTCCATTGGTTATCATAATTTCTTTGATATGCTTGGTATGGATTTTTAATTTGATAAAAAGTAAATTTGGACCAAAGTCTTTTTTTGTAATCACAATTTTTCTAGCTTCAAGATGAATAGCACTAAACATGATCGTATCGTTTACTTTGGCCTTTATTTTAAAATAACCACCGTTTTCAGAAATAGTACTATTTTTGTTTGCTAGATTAATTATTGTAACGCCATCATTGTCATTTGTTTCAACAATGATTTTACCTTTCACTATAGAATCATTTTGGGCTAAAGTGAATTGCAAACAAAGAAAAGTGAGGATGTTGAAAATTAATTTCAATTCATTTTTTTTGTAAAAATAGGAGAACTCATGTAATCTATCTAATAAAATTTTGTTAAGAATATAAATCATAAATAAAAAAATGAAGAAAATAATAATTGCAAGTACGTCTACACTTTATAACGGGGGGTATTTGGCGTATTTGAAAGAGGAATTAAAAGGTCATTTTGCTGGGGTTGAGCATTTAATTTTTATTCCATATGCACGTCCAGGTGGCATATCTCATGATGAATATACAGCTAAAGTTAGTGTTTTTTTTAATGAATTAGGCATAAAAGTTAGAGGCTTGCATGAATTTAAGGATCCTATTGCTGCTATTGAACAAGCGGAAGCTATTTTTACTGGAGGTGGTAATACATTTGTATTGGTAAGTATGTTGTATAAGTACGACTTATGGGAAGCAATTGAAAAAGCGGTTTGTCGAGGTGTTCCCTATTTAGGCACAAGCGCTGGAAGCAATATTTGTGGCTTAACAATGGGAACCACTAATGATATGCCAATTGTTTATCCCCCAAGTTTTAAGACGCTAGGGTTGGTTTCCTTTAATATTAATCCGCATTATTTAGATCCTACTGAGGGTTCAACGCATATGGGTGAAACGAGAGAAACTAGAATTAATGAATTTCATTATTACAATCCGCAGTCAGTTTTGGGATTAAGAGAAGGGAGCTGGTTAGAGGTTTTAGGGGATGCAATTACCTTAAAAGGAGTTCTTCATGCAAGATTATTTCAACAAGGAAAACGGCCTGTTGAAATAGCACCAGGTTCAGATTTAAGTGATTTACGATGAATAAAAAAAGCCTCATAAATGAGGCTTTTTTTGAGCGGAAGACGAGGGTCGAACTCGCGACATTCAGCTTGGAAGGCTGACGCTCTACCAACTGAGCTACTTCCGCATGGTAGATTTTAATTTCAATAAATTTGAGCGGAAGACGAGGGTCGAACTCGCGACATTCAGCTTGGAAGGCTGACGCTCTACCAACTGAGCTACTTCCGCATGGTAGATGTTTTTGTTTTGTGGGTGCAAATATAAAG
>NZ_JAGKWP010000088.1 GCF_021151785.1 Flavobacterium sp. | reverse complement strand
ATTTATATTCATTATTATTTTCCATACATATTAGTTTAAATATTCAGATAAAGTGTTTTCTAAATCTTTCTCATAATTTTCTCTGTCTTCTTCAGTCCAAAATGAAATCTTTGGAGGATATTCACTAAAATATTTTAGAAATACATTTTTTGTACAAAGTGGAATAAAAACACCTTCTTTATCTCTATTAATTATTGTTTTTCTTTTTATAGGAAAAACAGCATTTTTATATCCTCTATTTGTACTTGAATCTAATAAGGTTAGATTTGATATATCATTAACATCGCTATCTTTCAAATTATTATTAAAATGAGCGATTATTTCATCATAGATTTCTTTAAATAAATCATTGTTTTTATAGTCTTTGAAATTTTCAATTTTTTTCTTCAATTTATCTTTCTTGTCTATTACAGGGTCTATAAAAATTTTTGCATCATTTATCCACTCTTCTCTTCCTTTGTCAGGCATCTCGGATTTTACAGAAGTTATATGCTCAATGTCCCAATTGTCTTTTTTGAATGAATCAAATGGGAAATATGAATTATCTTTTGTGGTTTTTAACATTGTAACAATGTTATATAGTAATAATATTCTCTTTACATCTTCCTTATCTTCATATTGTAGTTCATTGATTTTTATGTTTCTCACACTACTTCTTATGAGTTCGTCTAATTTTAATTTAAATTCAGATTTAGTCATTGAATTATTATAATCATATAGTAATTTTATATCAGTAAATCCTATACAAATTAAATAACCAATTTTGTGATATAGTTCTCTTTCATCAAACCATTCACAAAATATTTGGTATCTTCTTTTTATTTCAAGCCAATATTCATTAATCAACTTTTCATCTTTAACTTTCAATTTTTTTTGAAAAAATCTAAAAGTTGAATAAAGATCATTGATATCATTTTCATCATTCATTAGTTCAAAAATAAATTCAATCCTATTTGTGGATTTTTTATTTTCAGTCAAAAAGAACCATATTTTATCCTTCTGTAATGTTTGTTCAATATTGTCCCATTCAGATGCAATTTCCAATTGTCTTAAACGAAGTTTTTCATTTTTATCTATAAAATTTGAGCTATTTAGAAAAAGTGCTTTTATTAATTCTGAATTAGTTAATGGAATTTTACCAATGTTTATTCTTGTAAAGATAGCAACTGAATCTTCTTCTGTGCTTTCATACCAAATAACCCTTGTATTAAACTTAAAGTTTGATTCAAATTCATTTCTGTTAAAAGAATTACCTTTTTCAAGAAACCACTCTCTTACAGTCTTATATGCTTCACTGATATAAAAAAAGTCAATATTATTATGATTTGAATTATTATTCAATTCAATCAAAAATGACTCAGAATCTTTTCTTGTTTCATATTCAAGTTTAAACAGTTTTTGTTTAAAATCATTAGCATATTGCTGATTCAAATAATAAAGAATAATATAAATTGAAGTTAATCTTTGTTGACCATCAATTACCTCAAAATATGTTTCATCAATTTTTTTAACAACAATGGGCTGTAAACAGTACCAAGTTTTTTGGTCAGAATTCAAAACCTCTTTGGGTTTAAATTCAAAAACATCATTTAATAAATCTTTAATTTGATTTGAACTCCATCTATACCCTCTTTGATATGAAGGAATTAGAAAACGAAATTCTTGTAAATCATTAACTGTTTTTAAATCAAGTATATTTTCCATTTTATTATTTTAACTATTCTCAACTATACTAATACTCACTCTTTTATATTGTTTTTTTGGAGTTCGTGAATCAAGATTCTTCCACAATCTTGATTTCCTCATCTGTTAACCCATATAACTCATAAACCATTTTATCTATTTCCTGGTCTGTGGTGGTAATTTGTTGTTTTAGGGCAAGGGCTTTTTGTTGTTCTTTTAAAAAGTAATCTTCCCATTCTGCTTCTTCTGAAAGGGACAACTTTATTTTCTTTTTGCCTAATTCTTTTATAAATTCTGCAAAGGTTAACTCAAACCAGGATTCTAATTTTTTAGGCAAACTGTCTAATTCAAATTTCCTTTGTAGAGTTCTTTGGAATTTATTATTATCAATAAGCAAACTACAATTCAATTTTAAAATCTTATCAACATATTGACAAATTGAATTTTGCAGATTAATATCAGTAACTATAATTGGAATTTTTCTTATGTCACCTATTAATATTTTTGGGAAAGTTGTTCTAATACCTTTAGGGGATGTCATTCTATTGTACCATGAAATTAAATTAGAATTAATTATAGCCAATAAATAATTTGTTTTAAGATTATTGGAAATATTTACACATGAAATAATACCTGGGTCATGAAAAAGTGTTTCACTGTATGATACAGCATTTATTCTTGGAGGGTTTCCACCAGTTATTTCTTGTATCATTATTCTTTCTTCAGTAAAATATTTAATTTTTCTGGGTCTATGTAACCAACTACCATATTTTAAATATTCATGTTTGTCTAAAGAAATTTGGTATCTATTTATAGCTCTACCTTGTATCCAAATTCCATATTCTTCACTAATTTTTGTATCACTATGATATATCCTTTGTTTAACTTCTTCTTTAGTTAAATGTTCAGTTGAATATGGTACAATTCCTTGGCAAACATCTAAAAATTCTTCAGCTTTTATAGAATTTAACTCAATTTTTTGAATTAAACTTATGTCTTTTGAATCTTGAAAAACTTGAAACTGTTTATCTTCACTTAATTTCCAATTTTCAGTTTTTAATAACTTAATGTTATCTGAATAAATGCTAATATCATTAATTTTTTCAATTATATTAATTACAGTACATTCTTCAATTAAATAATCTTTGTAAAGAATAAAAATAATAGCATTTAAACTTGCATCATCAAATACTGAATGATTGAAACTTACAATATTTTCAATACCATAATTATCTAATACATGTTCTCTTAACTTTTTTGCTTGTGGAATGCTAATCCATGTATCAGGGGTAATAAAACCTAACTTCCCATTTACTTTAAGAATTGAATTAATAAATTCAATAAAAAAGAAATATATTTCAAAGTTTCCTTGAAAAGTTTTAAATTTTTTTTGATAAAAATCTTTTGAAACTTTATCAAGTGTTGCTCCATAAGGCGGATTCCCAATAATCACATCAAAACCACCTTTTTCAAACACTTTAGGAAAAGCATTTTGCCAATTAAAGGCTTTTTCTCCTGCAATTTCTGGGTCATCAATTAAAGAGTTGCCACATTTAACATTGCCACTTAAATCATTTAATTTTCTATTAGGTTGAGCAGTTCTTAACCAAAGGGATAATTTAGCAATTTCAACACTTTCTTCATTTAAGTCCACACCAAAAAGGTTGTTTTCTAAAATGCTGTTTTCCATGTCTGTTAAAACCAATGCATCACCAAACAATTTGGCTTGTAATTCATCAATGTATTGGTGCTCTTCAATTAAAAAGTCTAAGGCTTGGTTTAAGAATGCACCACTACCACAAGCTGGGTCACAAATGGTTAATTGCAACAACCATTTTCTGTAAATATCTAATTTGTCAACTAAATCTTTAATGGTTTTCTTTTGCCTTTTCTTGTCTGTAATGTAATCCTCTTCATTTATGGCTAATTCCAATTTCTTTTCTTCACACAGTTTTCCAATAGTATTTTCAACTATATATTTGGTAATGTATTTTGGAGTATAGAAAACACCATCTTTTTTTCTTTTGGTTTTGGTTTTGTCAATTTCATGACCTTCTAATTGGGCTTTAATTTCATCTAACTCATTTAAGGAGTTTTCAAAAATGTGACCTAATATGTTTACATCAACCTCACTTACAAAATCATATTCAGATAGTTTTAAAGTATGTGCATACAACAAATTATCATCTATTGTAATGTTGTCTAAAATTTCATCAGGTTTAAATAACCCACCATTATAGGCATATACATCATAGTTTTTGCCTTTGTAACCTGTGTTTAGGTAGCCAAAATATTTTTTAAATCTTTCATATAATGGAGTATATTCATCTAAATCCTGTAATTGTTTCCATTGCTCAAGTATCAATCTAACTGAATTAGGAGGCAATAACATTCTATCTTCTGCAAAGAATATGAAAAGGAATCTGTCTAATAGTTTTTGAGATTTTTTAAAAAGTTCTAATTGGTCAAAATGTGGATTTAATTCAACCAAATTTTTGAATAATTCTCTTTTAAATAGGGAGTAATCTCTATATAGTTCCTTTGTAATTTCATCCTCTTTACTTACAGATTCATCTTTTATCTTTTTTGGAATGTCTTTTGAAATATTTTCAACAGCCAAACACAAATACAAGATTTTAAATTCTGCTTCTGTAAGTGTAAATAAATTGAACTCTAAATGTTCAATAGCATTATCAATATAGAATCTGATTTTTTCAAAATTGGAAGTAATTACATAAGTACAATCTGGCTGATTGTTTTTATAACCAAAGGCTTGAGCTTCAATTTTTCCTAAATCAGTAGTATTTGTGCCTTTTAGTTCTATAACTGCTTTTACTTTATCATCAAAAATAATAGCCCCATCAGCTTTTTTACTGTCTTTTACATTTTTGTATTCAGTTGTAAGATTAAAATTGGGTTCAGGATTTAGTGTGTAGCCTAATATCTTAACAAACAATTCTCTTAAAAAGCCTTCTTGATATTGCTCTTCTTTAGAGTTTCTAATGTTTTCTTGTCTTTCAGAATTATGAAAGTAGGAAGTAAATTCATTCCATTTTTGATTAATGGAATCTTGGTTTAAGGCTTGTAAATACTTTGTTACAACAGCATTTTGAAACAATGACATACTTGAAAATTTATTTTACTTATAGTGGAGATTGATTAAGTAATTTTTAGTTTTCTAAAGTAGGAATTATTTTATTATAAAGCAAAATATATTATTTTAAATTATTGTTTCAAGGATTATTATATTTATATTTTTTAACTTAATATTATTTGGTAAAATTTTTATCAATTCCATCTATTAATATGTAAACATATTTTACTTTTGAAAAGAATTTGATTTTTCAAGTTAGAGCAGGGTTGAAATTCAGGTTAAGGCATACATTTAGGCATACAAAAAATTATTAATTTCATAATACATTGATAATTAAGTAAGAAGTGTCACAGGTTCGAGTCCTGTTCCCGCTACTAGATAAGCTCCTCAGAAATGTGGGGCTTTTTTTATGTGTTTTGAAAAATGATTACGGTTAAATTTCTTTCAATTGGCTTTAATTAAAAAAGTCCTCGTTTTATCAAAACGAGGACTTTTTTTATAGTATTAAATAGTTTTTTATTTAATAATTTCAATTTTTTGAATTTCTTCAAGGTTTACACTATCAAAAAAACCTTGTTCGCTCATCCAATCATCACTATAAATCTTACTCATGTACCTAGATCCATGATCAGGAAATATAAGAACTACATTACTATTGGAGTCAAATTCACCTTCCTCCGCAAATTGTTTTGCTGCTTGTAATGCGGCTCCTGACGTATATCCTACAAATAACCCTTCTTTTTTGGCAATTTCTCTCGCTGTATGAGCACTTTCTTCGTCAGTAACTTTTATAAATTGATCAATAACATCAAAATCAGTAGCAGTAGGTATTAAATTTTTACCTAAACCTTCAATTCGATAGGGATAAATCTCCTCATTATCGAATTCTTTTGTTTCGTGGTATTTTTTTAAAACAGACCCATAAGCATCAACTCCTAAGATTTTGATGTTAGGATTCATTTCTTTCAAAAATTTAGCTGTTCCAGAGATGGTACCTCCAGTACCACTACAAGCAATTAAATGTGTAATTTGTCCTCCAGTTTGTTCCCAAATCTCAGGGCCAGTAGTTTTGTAATGAGCATCAATATTTAAGTCGTTGAAATATTGATTGATATATACAGAGCCTTTAGTTTCTTCATGTAATCTTTTGGCAACGTTATAGTAACTTCTTTCGTCATCTGCTGATACGTGAGCTGGGCATACATATACTTTGGCACCCATAGTACGTAACATATCAATTTTATCTTTAGATGATTTTGAACTAACGGCTAATATACAATCATATCCTTTGATAATGCTTACCATGGCTAAACTGAAACCTGTATTTCCTGAGGTGGTTTCAATAATGGTGTCACCAGGTTTTAAAATACCTCTTTTTTCCGCCTCCTCAATGATATATAGTGCAATTCTATCTTTTGATGAATGTCCAGGATTAAAAGCCTCTACTTTGGCATAAAAATTACCTTTAAATCCTTCGGTAACTTTGTTTAATTTAATAAGCGGTGTATTGCCTATTAATTCTAAGATATTATCGTATGCCTTTATTTCTTTTGCCATAAATTGTAACTTATGTTTACATCGTAAACAGATGTATAAAACCTTGCAAAGGTATAAAAAAAACTTAAACTACTTAGTAATTTTTTCTAAATCAAACAAGAAAGCAAATTCTTTAGCTAGCTCTTTTAAAGCTTCAAATCTTCCTGAAGCACCACCGTGTCCTGCATCCATATTTGTATCTAAAAATAATTGATTGTTACCTTTTTTCATTACACGTAATTTGGCTACCCATTTAGCAGGTTCCCAATATTGTACTTGTGAGTCATGTAATCCTGTTGAAACATACATGTTTGGATATACTTGTTCTTTCACTTGATCATAAGGGGAATAAGACAACATATAATCGTAATATTTTTTGTCATTTGGATTTCCCCATTCATCGTATTCTCCTGTCGTTAAAGGAATCGTATCGTCTAGCATGGTAGTAACAACATCAACAAATGGAACTTGAGCAATGACACCGTTATACAACTCAGGTGCCATATTTACAACGGCTCCCATTAATAATCCACCGGCTGAGCCTCCTTCAGCATATAAATGAGAAGAAGAGGTGTATTTTTCCGCAATTACAAATTTTGAGCAATCGATGAAATCAGTAAAAGTGTTCATTTTTTTCAATAATTTGCCGTTTTCATACCAATCTCTTCCTAAATCTTCTCCGCCTCTTATATGAGCGATTCCATAGATAAATCCACGGTCTAGTAAACTTAAGCGAGTACTTGAAAAATAAGGGTCCATTGAAGAACCATAAGAGCCATATGCGTAAAGGAGAAAAGGGTTTTTACCGTCTTTTTTCATTCCTTTTTTATAAACTATTGAAATGGGAACTTTGGTACCGTCTTGAGCTGTTGCCCAAATTCGTTCTTCGCTGTAATTTTTTTTATCGAATTGGCCTCCAAAAACTTCTTGCTCTTTCAATATGGTTTTTTCTTTGGTGCGCATATTGAAGTCAATGATAGAAGAAGGGGTAGCCATAGATTGGTAAGCATAGCGTAAAACTTCGGTATCGAAATCTACATTCGTAGTAGTGTAAGCTGTATAGGTTTCAATCTCAAACGGAAGATAATAATCACCAGTTCCGTTCCAAGGTCTAATTTGTATTTTATGTAATCCATTAGTGCGTTCTTCAACAACTAAATAATCTTTAAAAATTTCAATGCCTTCCAATAAAACATCTTTTCGGTGTGGAATTAAATCTTGCCAATTTTCAGAATTGGTAGCATGCTCAGGCGTTTTCATTACTTTGAAATTTGTAGCTTTATCTTTGTTAGTTACAATATAAAAGCTATCACCATAATGAGAAATGGAATATTCAACGCCACGTACTCTAGGTTGGAAAATTCTGAATTGACCATCTGGATTATTAGCTTCTAATATTTGGTATTCAGAAGTTAAGGTGCTGGTTGAACCAATAACTAGATATTTTTTTGATTTTTCTTTGTAAACAAAAGTGTAAAAAGTATCGTCCTTTTCATGAAAAATTAACTGGTCGTTTTCAGGTTTTGTCCCTAAAGTGTGTTTGTAAATTTTATCTAAACGAAGGGTTTGAGCATCTTTTCTGGTGTAAAAAAGTGTTTTGTTGTCACTAGCCCAAGTAGAACCTCCTGTAGTATTTTCAATTTTTACAGGTAAAATTTCACCGGTTTCTAAGTTTTTAATTTGAATAGTGTATTGTCTTCTTGAAACTAAATCTATACCAAAAGCAGCCCATTTGTTGTCTTCACTGATATTAATTCCTGATAAATTAAAATAGGACTGACCTTTAGCCATTTCGTTACAATCAAATAAGATTTCCTCTTTTGCCTCTAAACTTCCTTTTTTTCTAGTATGAATAGGGTAATCTTTACCTGTTTCAAAACGGGTAATGTACCAATAGCCATTGTAAAAATAAGGAACTGAAGTGTCATCTTCCTTAATTCTGCCTTTCATTTCTAAAAATAAATCTTCTTGAAATTGCTTGGTATGTGCTGTAGATTTTTGATAGTATTCGTTTTCCTTATTTAAATAATCAATTACTTCAGGATTTTCTCTTTCATTTAACCAATAGTAATTATCTATTCTAATATCCCCATGTTTTTCTAGTTTTTTAGGAATAATTTTGGCTACAGGAGGTTTTACTTCATTCATTGTTTTTTTCTTTTTTTGAGCATGAATAGTAGCGCTAAAAAGAATAATTGATAGGATGATATAGTGCTTCATGCTTTTATTTTGGGTGTTAATTGATTAAATGTGTTATTTTATTTTTTGTCAGGGATTGATTTTGATTTCAAACATTTTATCCCAATTTTTACCAGTTACAAAGATGGTTTTTGTTTTAGGATTATAGGCAATTCCATTTAAAACATCAACCTCTGGATGTTGTTTTATTTTTGATTTTAATTCGGCTAAATTTAAAACAGCTTCTACCGCACCATTTTCTGGGTTTATGATCGCAATGGCATCTTTTTGGTAAACATTAGCCCAAATTTTTCCATCAATCCATTCCAATTCATTTAATTGTTCAATTTTTGAAGTATCGGTATACACTTGAATCGATTTGACTAATTTTTGAGTATTAGGATCTAAAAAGTAAATGGTATTAGAACCATCACTCATTATTAAATATTTGTCATTATGCGTTAATCCCCAACCTTCAATATCTTTGAAATAATCAAAGGTTTTTTCTTTTTCAAACGTATCAGGATTATAAATGAATCCTACTTTTTCTTGCCAAGTCAGTTGGTATAGTTTGTTGTTAAAAAACGTTATCCCTTCACCAAAATATTGAGGGTCAAGTCCTATTTTTTTAGTAATAGTTCCTGTTTTATAGTCGGTTTTCCTTAAACTCGATTCTCCTCTTTGACCTGTTCCCTCATATAAAATACCATTGTGAAATTCTAAACCTTGTGTATAGGCTTCTATATCATGGTTGTAAGTATTTACAAGTGTAAAAGCCAACATTTTTGGAGTTATATTAGAAACAAGTTCAAATGAAGTGATACAGCTAGCATTTTTACCTTCATAGTATACCAATGCTTTAATGTCTTGTGTTCCAAATAAAAGTTGATTGAGTTTAATAGTTAAGCTATTGTTTTTTTTAGCTGTACCTAATTTCACCTCATTTGCAAAGTAAACAACTGAATCAATCGCAATTTCTTTTTTATTTTCAATCTTTAATTGGATACTTTCGTTAGGCTTGTATACTTGTTTTAAACCGGTTGAATCAATATTAAACAAATCTTTTGGTTCACTACAATGCCAAGAAATGGCAGTTAAAATTGTGATTGTTAGAATTTTATATTTTTTCATTTTTGTTCTATTTCTAAATACAATATTACAATTTATTTTAAACTTATTTTTGATTTGTAAAAATAATAAAAGATTGTATATTTGCACCGGCAAGTCCTACAC
>NZ_JAGKWP010000087.1 GCF_021151785.1 Flavobacterium sp. | reverse complement strand
TATCATTTATTTGAAATACTTTTTCTTCAACCAAAAAGCAATATTTACCAAAATAATCAAAGCGGGAACTTCCACCAAAGGACCAATTACTCCAGCAAAGGCTTGCCCGCTATTGATTCCAAATACACCGATAGAAACGGCAATTGCTAATTCAAAATTATTACCAGAAGCGGTAAATGATAATGCAACTGTGTCTCTATAATCGGCACCAATTTTCTTAGCCACAAAGAACATCAAGAAAAACATAATCACGAAGTAAATCACTAATGGGATAGCAATTCTAAGAACGTCAATTGGCAAATCAACTATCATTTCGCCTTTTAGACTGAACATGACTACAATCGTAAATAAAAGCGCTACCAAAGTAATCGGCGAAACAAACGGAATGAATTTCTGATTGAAAAATTTATCTCCCAAATACTTTTTGATTGCAAAACGACTCATTACAGCTAACACAAACGGAATCCCTAAATAAATTCCAACCGTTTTTGCAATTTCAGCAACGGTAATAGTTAATTCCAACCCTTTTATTCCAAAAAGAGGCAATAGTATTGCTAAATAAAAATAAGCATACAAACTGAAAAAAAACACTTGTAATAAACTATTGATTCCGATTAAACCCGCGGTTAATTCTCTATTTCCTTCAGCTAGTTCATTCCAAACGATTACCATGGCAATACAAGGTGCAATTCCAATGATAATTAACCCTGTCATGTATTCTGGATACTCTTTTAAGAAAAACGTTGCTAATAAAAACATCAAAAATGGACCTACAATCCAAGTGATGAAAAACGAAGCGGATAATAACTTGGGTTTTTCCAACATTTGAGACACTTTTGAAAAATCGATTTTAGTTAAGGGCGGATACATCATTAAAATCAACCCAATTGCCAATGGAATATTAGTAGTTCCAGAGGAAAAAGAATTGATAAAATCGGCTGAACTGGGAATAAAATAACCTATTCCTACTCCAACTACCATCGCTAAGAAAATCCAAAGCGTTAAAAAGCGGTCTAAAAATCCTAATCGTTTTTTCATGTATATTATTTTTTAATTTGTGAGAATACATAATGCATTTCAGAGGCAATTTGCAGACTTCTTTCTGCGTATTTTTCATTCATTACATCGGTTCCATCAAAGGCTTTTGGATCGTCGTATTTGATTGGAAATCGAGCTTCTGCACCAAAAACCATCGGACAACCTTCATCGGCATTATTGCAGGTCATGATGGCACCAAAGTTGCTTTTCGGATTAAAAGCATCGAAATACGCTTTGGAAAAACAAATGATGGGATGTTGATTGTTCTCAAACTTCACCGCATAAACGGGATTTTTTCCTTCACTTAATTGCTGAATTTGAAATCCTTGGTTTACTAAGGTTTCGCCAACTTTAGGAAACATCGCTGTAGCTTCTGTCCCACCCGAATAACAAAATACATTTTTGATTCCAAAATGAAATGCCATGGTTTGTGCCCAAATTTGCGACAAATGACTTCTTCTCGAATTATGCGTACAAATGAAGTTCAATCGGATTTCCTCGTTTAAATCGACTTTAGATTGTATATAGTCGACTAAAGTGTCTAAAATTTCTTTTCTTTCTTCAGATACTGCAACTGTTGCAATTTGCTTTATAGTTTTTTGTAAATTTTCAAACATGAGGCATTTGTTTATTTTTTAAATACACAAAAAATAAAATTCTGAATCGTATCAAAAGGTGTCAGATGATCTTCTGTAAAACAATTTATTTTTTCAAATCCTAAAAAAACGTTCTCAAATCGCGCTTCAGTATATTGTTGTATTTCCAATCCACTGCATTTTAAAGGCCCTTTGTCTGAAAAAGTTCCAATAAACAATAAGGCATTTTCAGAAGTAAATTCTTTGGCCTTTTGCACATATAAAGCAACCTCTTCCGGATTTGTTAAAAAATGAAAACTGGCTCTATCATGCCAAACATCAAATTTTTCTGTAGTAGTAAAATTCAAAATATTCGACACTATAAATGTCACCTCTTTTCCTTTTTCACCTAATCTTTCTTTCAAACGAAGAAGTGCATTTTCAGAAATATCCAACACTGTAATATTTGTATATCCTAACTGCAACAGCTCATCAACCAGAAAACTATCTCCACCACCAACTTCAATGATTTTGGCCTCTTTTGCAATAGCATTATCTACAAAAAAAGCAACCGAAGTTTTAGGATTCGCCTGATACCAACTCACCTCATTTTGGGCTTTCGTTTCAAAAACTTTTTCCCAATGTGCTTTTTTATCCATTAACAACAACCCGAATTAGGTTTACAACAACTCGTTTTTGCTTGTAATTCTTTCAAAGAAACTTTCATTTTCTCTTCTGGAATTCCACAATGATCACTCGCTAAACAGGTAGTTTGGGTTCCAATTAACGCAAAATTACCAGCAAAAAAATCCAATTTAAATTTACCAATAGTCGTTTCCATTTGGTATTCCACTAGCACCTCAGCATCTTCCCCACCCTGTTTTTCAATAATCGAAGTAATAATTTTCAAAAATTTCTCCGAGGTCAATCGGTGTTCCACATCACCCGCATACCACAATTGAAACGTAAAATAATTTTCTTCACGAAAAGTATTTCCACAATCCGTATATTTTTTAGCAATAAAACCCATTTCCGTAATATGAAAATGAGAGGGCACCAAACTTCCGTCGGGCAAAACAAAATTTAATTCTTTTAAATCTTGCAATTGATAGATTAATTCAGATAATAACATATAATTTTATTTTTTAGAAAAAGACATTTATAATTTCAGCACACTTAACTTCGGGTTTTCCGCAGTACACGGTACTTTGCTTCAACCCCGTTTACAAAAGACGCCTTGTTTTTCAATTCACTAACAACATTTATTTTCTAACTTAATAGAAACTCCCATAAAATAACGGCCAATTTTAGAAAACGTATCTTTATTTAAACAATAACAAATCGATTTCCCTTCAACCGTACCTTGAATGATTCCAGCACTTTTCAATTCTTTTAAATGTTGCGAAATGGTTGCTTGTGCTAAGGGTAATTCATTTACAATATCATTACAAATACAAGTATCTACTTTCAATAAATATTGCACTATAGCCACCCGCGCCGGATGCGCCATCGCCTTCATTAAATTTGCTAACTCATTCTGTTCCTGAGTAAAAGCATCTGATTTTGTAATTCCCATATCGTTATATTTCTATATTGCAATATTACGATAATAATCCGAATAAAAAAACAATTCCCACAAAAAAACCGCTTGCGGGAAATATTTTAAATTCTTTAATAAATTACTAATGAAGGGGGTATTAATACCATTTCCGTTTTTTGAAATAGATAATCATTCCAATTAAAAGTAAAAACATGACTGCAATTATAATAAAATAACCATATTTCCAGTGCAGTTCCGGCATATTATCAAAGTTCATTCCGTAAACACCTACTATAAATGTCAACGGCATAAAAAACACCGAAACCACAGTAAGGGTTTTCATCACTTCATTCATCTTATGACTTTGCATAGAAAAATAAAAACTAGAAGCGGCTTCCAAAGAATACAAATCGGCGTCAATTTGATCTAATAATTCTAAACATTTTTGATGTAAACGCGCAAAGAAGGAATAATTTTCAGGTGCAATAGCATTGAAAACATCATCGTCTTTCATACTTTTAATCGAATATAAAGAATCACGCAATGGCACAATAGAACGACGTAAAAAATTCAGATTATCTCTATGTATTTCAATATCTTCCAATATTTTTTGAGAAGTAGTAGTCTTGGCTAAATCAATAATTTTGTCAATTTTATGTTCTTCATTTTCTATTGTAATGTAGAAATTTTCCATTACCGCATCGAGCAACAAATACAATAGATAATCCACTTTTTTATCACGAACTATACCAGCGTGTTGACGTAAACGTTCTCTGATGTGCGTGAAAAAATCACTCGATTTCTCTTGAAAGGAAAACAAAAAACCATCTCGTAAAATGAAACTAATTTGTTCCATATCAATGGAATTGGAATTTCGTACTGGTAAAATGGACTTAATATTAAAGAACAACGTATGATGGTATTCGTCAATTTTGGAACGCTTTAGAATATTTAAAATATCACTTAAAATAAAATCATCAATCTGAAATTTTACTCCTAATTCTTTTACCAAATGAATATCATTCAACCCATGAAGATTCAGCCAATTATTTTTATTATGCTCCAAATGCTTATCAATCTGTCCAATATGAATGTCTTGGTACTCCGACAAAGACTCCGTATCGTAAACAAACAATTGCATTTCGGGCTTAGTCTCTTTATGATTTCCCGTATATTCCAAAAGTGTAGGCACTACTTTTCTTCCTTTTTTATACAACAACTTTCGCACTTCGATTAAAATATTTACTTTTATGCTTTACAAATATAACGAAAACGAATGCAAACACTACTTATTCATATCAAACAATTACTTCAAGTACGAGACACACCAATTCATAAAGTATCTGGGGCTGAAATGGCCAATTTACCATTACTTGAAAATGCCTATTTACTTCTTGAAAATGATGTAATACTGGATTATGGTAAGATGGAAAATGCTCCATCTTTAGAAGGGATGAATGTGGTTGATTGTTCTGGTAAAATTGTATTGCCAAGTTTTTGTGATAGCCATACACATATTGTTTATGCAGGCAATCGTAGTGGCGAATTTGTAGATCGAATTAATGGTTTATCCTACGAAGAAATAGCAAATCGCGGCGGTGGCATTTTAAATTCGGCTAAAAAATTAAACGAAACTTCTGAAGAAGAAATTTATGACCAATCTAAAAAAAGATTGGAAGAGGTCATTTCACAAGGAACCGGAGCGGTAGAAATTAAATCGGGTTACGGTTTAACGGTTGAAGGGGAATTAAAAATGTTACGTGTTATTAAACGTTTAAAAGAAAATTATCCTGTTGCTATAAAAGCTACTTTTCTTGGTGCCCATGCTTTTCCTATGGAATACAAAGAAAACCATCAAGCCTATATCGATTTAATCATTTCAGAAATGTTACCTGCCATCGCTAAAGAGAATCTAGCTGATTACATCGATGCTTTTCTTGAAACAGGTTATTTTAGTTTAGCGGAAACTATTCAAATTATGGAAGCTGGTAAGAAAAATGGCTTAACTCCCAAAATTCACGTGAATCAATTTACAGCTATTGGAGGTATAAAAGCTTGTGTAGACCATGGCGCGTTAAGCGTGGATCATTTAGAATTGGTTACAGAAAACGATATAGAAGCTTTAAAGAACTCGAATTGTATGCCTGTAGCTTTACCAAGTTGTTCTTATTTTATAAGTATTCCCTACACACCTGCACGACAAATGCTTCAAGCTGGATTGCCTTTAGCTTTAGCTTCTGATTTTAATCCGGGAACAACGCCATCAGGCAATATGCATTTTGTAGTTGCAACGGCTTGTATAAAAATGAAAATGACACCAGAAGAAGCTCTAAATGCGGTTACTATTAATGGGGCTTATGCTATGGATTTAAGTACAACTCACGGAAGCATCACTCGAGGTAAGAAAGCGAATTTTATCATTACGAAACCACTTCACTCTTATTATGAAATTCCGTATTGCTTTGCTACAAATTTAATTGATAGTGTGTGGTTAGAAGGGAAAATAGTTTAAAACTCCGCCTCCACTAAAATTTCCATAAGTTCTCCAGAAACGGGATGATGAAACTGAATCCACTCCGCATGAAGATGCAAACGATTGGCTTTGGTTCCGTATAAATCGTCACCTACAATTGGTGCGTTCAAACCCAATTCATGAGAAGCATGCATGCGTAATTGGTGCGTTCTTCCTGTTATAGGGTAAAAATGAATACGGGTTTGTTTGTTTTTTATAGAAAGCACTTCAAAATGGGTTTGAGCAGGTTTGCCGTGTTCATAACACACCAATTGTCGTGGTCTATCATTTAAATCTACGCGTAAAGGTAAATCAATAAAACCAGTTGGTTGTTTAACAATCCCGTCCAGTAAAGCTACATATCTTTTTTTGATGGTGCGATGGATAAACTGACTTTGCAACTTCACATAAGTAGGTTCGTCTTTGGCAATTAGCATTATTCCAGACGTAGACATATCCAAGCGATGAACAATAATAGGACCAGTAGCTTCTGGATACTTTTCTTTAATTCGATGGTAAACGGAATCGGCAATAGTTTTTCCTGGGACCGATAAAAACTCTATGGGTTTATTAATTACCAACATCACCTCATCTTCATAAACAATTTCGATATCTCTACCTTGAGCCTGATTTTCAATAAGCGGATTTTCATCCATAAGTAAACCATGCAACATATGTCCCATCAATATAGGTTCACATTTTCTTCGGCAAGCCGGGTAAAATTGTTTATGCTTACGCACCTCAGATTTCGGAGATTGCCCCCACCAAAACTCAGCCATTGCGATGGGTTTTAATTGGTGTTCAAAGGCATAATGCAATAACTTTGGCGCGGCACACTCCCCTGCTCCAGCGGGAGGATTATCGTCAAATATTTTGCCTAAACTTTTTGTTTTTCCTTCAACATTTAAGAAAGCGTATTCTGCAAACAACAACTTTTGTAAAGCTGCTGATTTCTGTTTACGCAATTCCTTTAAATCGTTTATTTCTTGAACATATTGATCATACCTCGCTTTTAATTCTTGCAAACGATAGTCAAAATACTTAGTCATGTTTTTCAACAAAACTTTTTCTTTGATACTTTCATTACTCCAACTCACTTCCATAATATGATAGAGTAAGGGTTGGTTTACTCTATCAAAGGTAGCGCGTTGTTTGTTTCGAATTTGTTTTTGAGATTGTATTTTCTCTTTTTGTTCAGCAATACAAGTAGCCGCAAGAGCCGTTTCTCTCTCAAATTTTTGTTGACATGCTAAAAATTCTGGAGCTTGCTCTAAGCTTTCTATTTTTTCAGTTATAGCACTGATGACGTCTTCCTCTTTACGAAAAAAACCATGTTCGTCTAGCATATCAAAAACAGTTGGTACAAAATAAGGCAGATGATTCACTCCAGCTAATTTACCTGAAAAAGCCCACAAATAACCGATTGCACCCTGTTGATTTTGACACACCAAAACCCCAAACATTTTTCCAATGATTAATCCTTCCTGTCCTTCTTTTAATCCAAAATTATGCTCAAAATCGGTTTGGTTTTCAAGATATTCTTGTAATTCTTGCGCTGCGATTAAACTCAGTTCATGAGGTTGATAATAAAACGGAAACGTGAATTTTTCAGGTAAAGTAATTCCTGATATGTTGGTTTTAAATGATTGAAAAAGTAGGGGTGTTTGCATGAGGCAAAGATAAAATTTAATATCAAAACAACAGCAATTGTCTACCTAATTCGATAGTGCGTGAGGGATAGAGCGGTTTGTTTGAGCACGCCCGAAGGGATGCGAGTAGCGAAAGCCCGACACAAGCAAAAAATGAGTTAACAAACGACATTTTTTGCTTGTGGCACGCCCATAAAAAAATCCGCCTACTTTTCAGTAAACGGATTTCTTAAATTATATTGTCAAATTAACATTGTCTAATTAACTAAATGCCTTATTTCTTCAAATGTGTATCAAAATAATCGGCAATTTTAGCATACATATGAATTCTGTCTCTTCCACTCACATTATGTTCATGATTTGGATATAAGAAGTAATCCACTTGTTTACCCGCCTTAATGCAAGCTTCAATAAAATTCATACTGTGTTGTTGCACCACTACAGGATCTTGAGCCCCATGAATAATTAACAATCTTCCTTTTAGGTTCTTAGCTTTATCTAACAAGGATGTTTTAGCGTATCCTTCCGGATTTTCTTGCGGTGTATCCATATAACGCTCTCCGTACATAATTTCGTAATACTTCCAATCGATAACCGGTCCGCCCGCAATACCTACTTTAAACGTATCGGCTTGAGAAGTCATCAATGAAGTAGACATAAATCCGCCAAAACTCCATCCAAAAACGCCAATTTTATCAGCATCTACAAATGCTTTTGATTTTAAGAATTTTATCCCTTCCATTTGATCTGCCATTTCATTTACCCCAAGTTGACGGTGATTTACTTCACAGAATTTCTTTCCACGAGCATCACTACCTCTGTTATCCATGGTAAATACCACATACCCTTGTTGTGCCATGTAAATATCGAAATACCCAGCTCCAGACAACCATTTGTTCGTTACCAATTGCGCATGAGACCCTCCGTATAAATAAACCATTACAGGATATTTTTTAGTAGCATCAAAATTTGCAGGATAAATGATTCTTCCGTTTAATGGTGTTTTACCGTCGGCAGAAGTTAAAGTGACCAATTCAATTTTAGGTAAATCGATTTTCCCTGCAAAAGGATTATCTGCTTTAACCAAAGTAGTATTTGCCATTTTGTTTTTAACATTCAAAATAGAAATTTCATTAGGAGTAGTAGCGTTACTATACTGGTCTAAAATCATGGTCCCATCAGAAGAAACCGAAGCATTGTGCGTACCAGAAACTGTTGTTAATTGGATCGTTTTTCCTGATTTTAAATCAACTTGATACAATTGACGGTCTAACCCATTATTTGCAGTTCCGATATAATTAATTTTTGAATTAGTCGCATCAAACCCAAGTAAATCGGTCACCACCACATCTTTATATCCTAAGTTTTTAATCAACTTCCCATCGGTTGAATATAAATACATTTGGTTAAATCCATTAAAATCCGTTTGATAAATGAACTGATTGGGATTGTTTGGCACAAACGTAATCGCATGTTGTGGTTCTACCCAAGTCGTTGCCTTTTCTTCAAACAATGTTTTTACGAAAGCACCTGTTGAAGCATTATATTTATTGAATTTTAAATGATTTTGTTCACGGTTTAAAACACCAATAAAGATAAACTTCCCTGTTGGTTCCCAAGAAACCATAGTTAGATATTGTTCTTTAGGTTCACTGGTTTGAATCGTTACTTTTTTACCCGAAGCTACATCGTAAACTACTACCGTAACATTTTCACTAGTCATACCCGCCATTGGATATTTGATATCTTTATTAACCGCTTCACGTTCGTTCCAATTCGTCAAAGGATAATTAGCCACCATAGTTTCATCTTTACGGTAATAGGCTAATTGGGTTCCCGCTTCATTCCACCACATACCTTTATCAATTCCAAATTCTTGACGGTGAACATAACTCGACCCATTAACAATTCCAGAATTTTCATCATTCGTAACTGCTATTGTTTTTCCATCAGCTAAGGTAATTTGAATATTGTTTCCTTTCAACCAAGCTACTTGATTATTTGAGGCAAAAGTTGCTTCTGAACCGTCACTTGGATAAGCAACAACCTTCGTGATTTGCTTTGTTTCAACATCAAATATAATGTTGTAATTTTTATTTTTCCCCGCTAGTTCTGTTTCAAAAGTATTTTTAGATTTCCAATGAACCATAGGAAATGTACGTAAGGTAAATTCATCTCCTGAAATTTTGGCCTTAAGAGCAGATTCTAATTCAGTCTTAGTAACCAAAGTAGCTTCTGTCCAATTAGTAGAAGCACTTTTTTCCATTAAACCAGAAAAATCAGCACTTAAGTAAGTTACAGCTTTAGTGTCTTTTCTCCATTGAGACGCGGATAATGTTTTTGAAGCATATTTTCTTGGCCCCATTACTGTTTCTTCTATTGTCAATTTTTGAGCAAAAGCAATACTTCCAATTAAAAGAAAACTAAAAACGTATTTTTTCATTG
>NZ_JAGKWP010000086.1 GCF_021151785.1 Flavobacterium sp. | reverse complement strand
CATTCAATTTTGTTGATTTTATTTACTATAAATACAATTTTTCGAGATTAACATTGGCAGCGTGGGATGTTTTTAAGCACGAAAATTCTAAAATTAGCATGCTTTTTAGATTTTTATATACTTATTGGGATGTTTTGTTGTTGTTTTTTCTAATGGCTTTTTTATGGATATTTCTATATAAAAAAGTGAAAGTAAAGCATAATTTGACAGAACATTCTAAGTGGAAGTATGTTTTTTCATCAATTATTGGTGTTCTATTAATTGCCACAATAACTGTTGGTGGTATTAGAGGTGATTTTAAAAAAAGTACAAGACCTATCAATTTAGTTGATGCAAATAGGCATGTAACAAAAACTCAACATGCGGATATTGTTTTAAATTCAGCTTTTACTTTTTTAAGAACATTAGGAGTTAATTCATTTAAAAAAACAGACTTTAATATTCCAAATAAAGTTGTAGTTTCAAATTTTAATCCAATAAAAAAATATGCAAATAATCCTTCCTCTAAACCCAACATTGTTTTGATTATTACAGAAAGCTTTGCCAAAGAATATGTTGGTTCATTCAATAAAGACATTGATTTGAAAGACTATAAAGGATATACGCCTTTTATTGATTCATTGGCTAAAAGCAGTTTGATTTTTACAAATGCCTATGCAAACGGTTACAAGTCGATACATGGAATGTCTTCTATCATTTCAGGAATACCAAGTTTTCAAGATGCTTTTACATCGTCACCATATGCCAAACAGAAAATAGAGTCTTTGGTTTCATGTTTAAAATCAGAAGGATATGACACTTCATTTTTTCATGGAGCACCTAATGGTTCAATGGGTTTTTTAGGCTATGCTAATATTCTAGGTTTTGACCATTACTATGGCATGACTGAATATGGAAATGATAAAGATTTTGATGGCTCTTGGGGGATTTGGGATGAGCCTTTTATGCAGTTTATGAACGCAACAATTAGCAAGAAAAAACAACCTTTCTTTTCTACTTTATTCACAGTAACATCTCATGAACCTTATGTCGTGCCCGAAAAGTACAAAGATAAGTTTCCAAAAGGAGACGTTCCCATTCATCAATGTATCGGTTATACAGATTATGCTTTTAAGAAGTTTTTTGAATCAGCAAAAAAACAGCCTTGGTATAATAATACTATTTTTATAATTACTGCAGACCACTGTAATCAGGTGTTTTATGGAGACTATTTTTATAATAAGATTATTAATAGAAGTGCAGTGCCAATTTTGATTTTTAAACCTAATAGTAATTTAGTGGGTGAAAATAAAGAAATTGCTCAACATATAGACATTTATCCTACTGTTTTAGATTTAATTGGGTATAAAAAACCATTCAGAAGCTGGGGGAGAAGTTTAGTGAGTAAAAATAAAGATGAAGTTCCATTTTTAATTAATTATAATACAAATACATATCAATTTATGCGAGGTAACTATATTTGTATGTTTGATGGAAAAAAAGCGGTCGGTTTTTATAGTATTCAAGATAAAGAGTTGAAAAATAATCTTATTAAAAAAAGGAATCAAGAAATGAATAATATGGAGATTGCCTGTAAGGCCTTCCTTCAAGATTATTTTAATAGAATCATTGATAAAAAATTAACCTCAAAGTAAACGTATTATGTGGAAAAAAATAATAATTGCAATAGTTGTTTTGGCTGCTTTGATTTTTGGTAAATCTTACGTTTATGATTATAAAATTAATCATAATTTAGAAACAATTACAGAAGGGAAAGTTTATAAAAGTGGCGTTATACCTCCTGATGAGTTACCAGATTACATCAAAAAATACAATATTAAAAGTGTGGTGGATTTACGATTTCCGGGTACTGGAGATGATGTGAACAATCCGGAAGTTCCTGCTGAACTTACTGCTGAAAAAGAAGCAATTGCAAAAATACCTGGGGTGAATTATTTTAACAATGGTTCCGATCAAGTGCCTGCAAAAAAGAATTTGGATTATTTTTTTAAGATATTAGACGATCCAAAAAATTATCCTGTCTTAATCCATTGTTATCATGGTGTGGGAAGAGCAGAGATATATTCAGCCATCTATCGAATTGAATATGAGAATTGGGATCGAGACAAAGCACGAACAAGTACTCGTTTTTTAACCAAATGGAGCGCTTTTGATTTAGGAAAACCTAAAGGTGATTTTTTACATACGTATATCAAAAGAAAAGATTCAGTAAAATAGTATGCGTCTAAAAATAGTAATATTATTTATTTTCGTTTTATTCTGTGAAAAAGTTTATTCACAAAACAATGGATTTTATAAATTAAAAAACGATGTTAAAATTACTGAAATTGAATTTTATATACCTGAAAATCACAGGTATAGATTAGATAAATCTCATACGTTACTGAAAGTTGTTTTTCACTTAATTAATGATACTTGTTGTGTTAAAAAAACGTATTCAGATGATAAAGTGGAGCAATTATCTGATGAGCAATTGTTGAAATTTGAACCAATTCAATATGATTTAAAGCTGGATAAAAAAGTTTTTTTTGATATAATTGATATAATTCAAAGTGTAGATTTTGACAGTTTTGAACAACAAGATTTTAATTTATTTGATGGATTTACTTATTATTTAAGATTTGGTAATCATACTATACTTTTTGATTATCAATTTTATGGTTTAAGTGTCAATAAAAGTAATGATGCTAAAATTATTTATAATTTGTTTGAAGAAATATGGGAGAAATATAAATAATCTAAACCAATCCCATACCTAATAAAACGGCAAAAATTACTAACATCACAGCTACAATATTTTGAATGGTAGCAATAGTTACTTTTTTAACCAATTTAGTTCCAAAATAAATGCCTACAAAAGCTGATAAAGTGGCAACTACAATTAAATTGAAATCAATTTGATTGTGATATTGTGTAATTTGATGACTATACACGCTCAATCGAGAAAGATCTATCAAGCAGGCTATTGCTACTCCTGTCGCAATAAAAGCTTCTTTAGATAATCCAACTTTAGTTAAAAAAGCACTTCGTAGTGCGCCTTGATGTCCTGATAATCCACCAAAAAAACCACTTAAAATTCCACCAAGTGCAATATATTTTTTGTCGAATTGCAGGTTTTTTAATTTTGGAATTAATTCAAATAAAGCAAAAAAGAGTAAAACGACTGCAATTGTTAGTTTAACCAGATTGGTTTCCAAAACCTTTTCACCCAATTGGTATTTTATAAAATTATAAGGAAAATTGAGGTGTTGTAGTGTTTTTGCACCTAAAAATGAAAAAAGCAGTGCTGGTACTCCAAAGCCCAACACTACTTTTTTATCTATGTTTTTAAAAACTAATCCTAATTTAAAAATATTATTTAAAAAATGGACAATTGCTGTTAAAGCTATAGCAATTTCAATTGGAAAGAACAATCCAAAAGCAGGCAATAATATTGTTCCAAGTCCAAACCCTGAAAAAAAGGTAAGTGCTGAAGCAAATAAAGCAACTAAGGGGATTATAATGTATTCCATTTTTGAATTATGAAGGTAGAATTTAGAATTCAGAACTATAAAAGTTTCTAAATTCTGAGTTCTAAGATTTATATTCCGTTTATAATTCCAAAGAAATCATTTGCTTGTAAGGATGCTCCACCAATTAAGCCTCCATCAACATCGGGTTTAGAGAAAATTTCTTTAGCATTATCTGGCTTAACACTTCCTCCATATAAGATAGTTACATTTTCTGCGACTTCATTTCCAAAAACTTTATCCACTAAATTTCTAATGAAAGCATGCATTTCTTGTGCTTGTTCAGGAGTAGCTGTTTCTCCGGTTCCTATCGCCCAAACAGGCTCATATGCTAATACTATATTTTTCCAATTTTCTTTTTCAATATGAAATAAACCGTCTCGTAATTGAAATTCAACAATATTAAAATGATTGTTGTCTTGACGATCTTTTAATTCTTCTCCAAAACAGAAAATTACAGTCATGTCATGTTTTAAAGCCGTATCGACTTTGTTTGCTAATAAAGCATCTGTTTCATGAAAATATGCTCTTCTTTCACTGTGTCCAAGAATTACAGTATTTACTCCTATACTGGTTAACATGTTTGCTGCTACTTCGCCCGTAAAAGCTCCACCTTCCGCTTGGTGCATATTTTGAGCAGCAATTTTAATAGTTGTACCCTCCACTAACTCAACTGCTTTTGCTAAATAAGGATAAGGTGTAGCTAAAATAATTTCTGCGTTATTATTTGGTTTACTTGTTTTTATTTCGTTGATAAGAGTTATCGCTTGTGGATAATCTTTATTCATTTTCCAATTACCCGCAACTATATTTTTTCTCATTATTTTATTTGTTTAATGTTTCTTCAATTTTAGGATCAGTAGATTCTGTAGCTTTGTATAGGGCTATTTTACCAGTTTTATCTATAATCATGTATCTTGGAATCCAATCTAATTTTATAGACTTACCAAATTTACCTTTCATACCATCAGGAATTAAATAATGTTCTCCTTTTACTTGATGCTTTTCTATTCCGCTTAACCATGATTCGTATGTTTTGTCACATGATAAATTTAAAAATACAACGTCAGAACCATAGACTTCATGTAATTCTTTTACAAAAGGCATTCCCTTTATACAATCAGGACACCAAGAAGCCCAAACTTCAATGAATATTGTTTTTCCTTTATATTGGTCTAAAATTTGACTGAATTTGATTTCTTTATTGTCTTTATCTTTAAATTTAGTTTCCAATGTTTTTTTCGAAAACTCAGTTTCTTGTGCTTGGCAAGACCAAAATGAAACTAATAAAGCAAATGCTGCAATAATTTTTCTCATAACTGTAATTTTATTTGATTATTTGTCTGTATAAGGTTGATTAATTAATTTTTCGAACGCTTTTTTATTGAACGCTTTTTCAGCTATTCCATCATAAAATTTAATAACATTTCCATTCCATAAATAGATAACACCAGGAGTGTCTCTACCTGAACCTAATTTTGTCCAAAACGGAATAACATCTATCACTTTATATGGAAATTGATGTCCTACAAATTGAAAAAAATCTGGAATTTTTTCTGCTTCTTCATTCATGAAAACAATACGAACTTCAGGGAAATCTTTATATTTCTTGCGCATTGCATTCAATTCTTTGGCAGTCTCCCTACAATGTTCACAGCCTGGAACAAAAAAGCAAAATATTTTTTTCCCTTTATCAATATCGCTGTAAAACTCTGCATAACTTGATTTTGTTGGTTTCGGTTCAGCTATCTTTTTATTATCAACATTGGCTGTTTTTTTATTCTTAGTAGAGTCTACCTTTACTTCGGGTAGGGTATCTAAGTTGATTTCATTAACAATGTTCGTAAGACTATCGTTTTTTTTGTCGAACGCAGGCATAGTGTTTATACTAGTTGATGCTTTCATAGGAGCTAACATGAATAATCCTAAGACACAGGCAATGGTTATGGTCGTTAGTATCCAAATGTTTGATTTAGAATCTAGAGTTTGTATTTTCCATAAACCTATGAGTAAACCAATAGCAATTATGTTTTTAATAATAGCTTCTACAGGAGTCATTGGTAATAATTCACCAAAACACCCACAATTACCTACATTACCACTTACCCATGTTTCATAACTTAAATGAAGGATAAAAATGACTAGTAATCCAATTGTTGAAGGTATTGTAATTTTTTTTAGATAGTTGTTGTTTAATAATAGAAATCCTAAGGCAAATTCAATTCCAATTAACGTTCGAGAAAAATAGGAAGCCAATTCTTCCGAAAATCCTAGTGGATATAATTGTTTTACTTCAAAAGTAGAAATAGCAAAATTGGGAGAAAAATCAATAAATGGGAATTCAGGAATCCAACCTTTTGCAATTTTTGCTAATGCCGAAATCAAGAATAATGCGGCAATAGTTACTCGTAATACCCAAGCTAATTGTTCTTTTTTCATAGTTTTAGTGGATTTTTACAAATGTAAATAGGGTAATTGATTTACTATGTTAATAAGATGTTATTTAAAAGCGTTCAAATGAATTAGAGCAAAAACAGCATAGTTAATCATATCTTGATAATTGGCATCAATACCTTCAGACACAATAGTTTTTCCCTTGTTGTCTTCAATTTGTTTAACACGAAGCAGTTTTTGAATAATTAAATCGGTCAAGGAGCTTACACGCATATCTCGCCAAGCTTCACCGTAATCGTGATTTTTGGCTTCCATGAGTGCTTTAGTTATGGCGATTTTTTCATTATATAGTTGAATAGCTTCTTCGGCAGATAAATCGGGTTGTGTTGCTACACCTTTATCCATTTGAATTAAAGCCATAGCGCAATAGTTTATTATTCCAATAAATTCACTAGTTTCATCTTCATCTACTTTTCGTGTTCCATTTTCTTGTAAACTTCTAATTCGTTGCGCTTTAATGAAAATTTGATCAGTCAAAGATGGTAATCGTAATACGCGCCATGCAGTTCCATAATCTTGAGCTTTTTTTGTGAATAATTCGCGGCAAGCGGTTATTACTTTATCATATTGTTCAGCGGTATTCGTCATTATTTGAATTATATTTGTAAAGTTCAAATATAAGCAAAAAATACAATGTTGACAATAAACTGCAAGGGTAGGCTGATAGATTTATCACATCCAAAAATTATGGGTATTTTAAACATAACTCCTGATTCTTTTTATGATGGTGGTACTTTAAAAGTAGAACATGAAGTGATTGAACGCGTAGCTCATATGTTAGAAGAAGGTGCCGATTTTATTGATATTGGTGGCTACTCAAGTAAACCAGGAGCTGCTTTTGTAACCGAAGAGGAGGAAATTCAAAGGGTTTTGCCTATAGTGAAATTAGTTCTAAACCATTTCCCAGAGACATTACTTTCTATTGATACTTTTAGAAGTGAGGTTGCAAAGCAAACTATCGAAGCTGGTGCTGCTATTATTAATGATATTTCTGCCGGATTTTTAGATGAAATGATGATACCAACAATAGCTCAACTGCAAGTGCCCTATATTATGATGCACATGAGAGGTACTCCTGAAACTATGCAATCTTTAACTAATTATGACGATTTAGTAAAAGAAATCAATTATTATTTTTCTAATCAAATAACTTATGCAAGAAGTTTAGGAATAAATGATATTATTTTAGATCCTGGATTTGGTTTTGCTAAAACTAGGGAGCAAAATTTTGAATTATTACAGAAAATGGAACTTTTACAAATAGCGGGTTTACCTCTTTTAGCTGGAATTTCTAGAAAGTCGATGATTTATAAAACATTAGAATGCACTCCTCAAGAAGCCTTGAATGGAACTACATTTTTACATGCATTCTGTTTACAAAAAGGAGCGTCTATTTTACGTGTTCACGATGTGAAAGAAGCGGTGGAATGTGTGAAATTGATTAGACAATTTGGTAATTAGTCGATGTGCCAATTAGTCGATGTGCTTATTGATCTATATTGACGAAAGAAATTTTTTAATTTTTAAATGTAATTCTTTTTCTTGATTCTGATAAATCATTCTAAACCATAAAAATATAATGGTATATAATATCGGAAGAATAAGTAATTTGATTTTGAAACTACAATAACATCGTCTGTATGTAAAATTAATTTATTTTTAAATTAACTAAATTGGACTTATTAATTATGATGATACGGCTCATTGTTTAAAATAGTAAAGCCTCTATAAATTTGTTCAATCACGAATAAACGCACCATTTGATGGGAAAATGTCATTTGTGATAAGGAAACTTTGCCTTGTGCTTTTTGATACACTTCTTCCGAAAAACCATAAGGGCCACCAATAACAAATGCTAATGTTTTAATTCCTGAATTCATTTTCTTCTGTAAGAAATCGGAAAAACCAACACTATTGAATTCCTTTCCATTTTCATCTAAAACAATCAATTGGTCGGTTGGGGTTAATTTTGATAAAATCAATTGTCCTTCTTTGATTTTTTGTTCACTTTCCGATAAGTTTTTAACGTTTTTGATATCTGGAATGATATCTAATTCAAATTTCACATAAAATCCCAATCGTTTGGTGTATTCATCTATTAAAGCTTGTAGATTCTTATTATCGGTTTTACCTATTGCAATAAGTTTAATGTTCATTTTAATTTAGAATTTAGAAATATGAATTCAGAATTTTTTAAAATAAAAATGCAGAACATAAAATTAAATTCTGCATTTTTCTAAATTCTAATTTCTGAATTATTATTCTGCCATGGTATGGAAAACGTTCATTACATCATCGTCTTCCTCTATTTTTTCTAATAACTTCTCCACATCAGCAACTTGCTCAGGAGTTAATTCTTTGGTTACTTGTGGAATTCTGTCAAAACCAGACGATAAAATTTCTAGTCCTCTATTTTCTAATTCTTTTTGGATAGCACCAAAGCTTTCAAAAGGAGCGTACATAACAATTCCGTCCTCATCGGCAAAAATTTCTTCTACACCAAAATCAATCATTTCTAATTCTAATTCTTCAACATCTTGGCCTTCAGCTGGAATTCTAAAATTGCAAGTATGGTCAAACATAAATTCAACTGAACCTTGAGTACCTAGTGTTCCGTTACATTTGTTGAAGTAACTTCTAATGTTTGCAACTGTTCTGTTATTGTTGTCAGTAGCTGTTTCAATTAAGATTGCTATTCCATGAGGTGCGTAGCCTTCAAATAAAACTTCTTTATAGTTAGCAGTGTCTTTATCAGTAGCTTTTTTTATGGCACGTTCAACATTGTCTTTTGGCATGTTTGCAGCCTTTGCATTTTGCATTACGGCTCTTAATCTTGAATTGGTTTCAGGATTAGGTCCACCTTCCTTAACTGCCATTACAATATCTTTACCAATCTTTGTAAATGTTTTGGCCATTGCAGACCAACGCTTCATTTTGCGGGCTTTTCTAAATTCAAACGCTCTTCCCATTTCTATATGAGTTTATGGTTGTATAACAAATCTTAAATACTAGGTGCAAATTTAAGAAATATTAAGAAATAAAAAAAGAGGCCTAAGCCTCTTTTGGATAAGTAAGTTTGCCAATAAATCCTGGCATCCTTTTACCTTGTATGTCATAAATTGCTTTAACCCAAAGTACCCCCATCATAGGAAAGACAATAAAAGATAATTTATTAAAATTCCATGCACCAGCAAAGTCAAAATGTAAAAGATGCATAATAGCTTTTGTTAAACCACAAGCATAACATTCTATTCCAGCCAATTGTACTGATAAACAAATGCTTTCACCTTTATCAAAGAAGTCTACAGGGAAAAACAACAAAGCTATTGGAGCTATTATTGTTACAATATTTGAGATATAAAAAAGTAATTTACGAACTAAACTCATTATTTCTAATTATAATGTTTTAGAATAACTTCCGTTTTTAGGTTGTAAGTCTCCAGTAATAATTCTGATTAAATCAATAAGTGCCCAGATTCCACATCCACCAAGAGTTAACAACTGAACGATACCTTGCCAAGTGTAACCTAAATAAAATCTGTGGATTCCAATACCACCTACAACAATACATAAAATTAAAGCAATAACTTGACTTTTTCCTTCAGCTGCTGCTGCTGGTGAAGTAAATTCGTCTTTTTGATTTTCTACAACAGTAGTGTTGTTTGTAGTTGTTCTTTCAACAGGGAAAGAAGCATAAGAAACAGTTAATGCTCCAAATACGAACATTAAAAGTGTTAAAAATAATTTGATTTTCATAATAAAAATGTTTTAGTTTGTAGCAAAAATATTAATTCTAACTAAATATCCAAATG
>NZ_JAGKWP010000202.1 GCF_021151785.1 Flavobacterium sp. | reverse complement strand
GAGCCGATGTACTTGTACCAATAACTGTATTCCCATCCAGGTATTCAACCAACACTATGCTGCCATCCGGATCCGTAATATCAGCAGTAATTGTGATTGTACCCTGAACGCTTGTATTTGTGGATGGAGATGTTATAGTGATTTGTGAGGGCTTATTGGTATTGATGTTCACGGCTGTGCCGGCAGAAGTTGTAGAACAACCTGCTGCGTTGGTTACTTCTACCGTATATACTCCAGCCTCTATAGCTGTAAAGCTCGATGCTGTTCCAACCTCCGTGTTGCCCTTGAACCACTTGTAGGTAAGTCCTGAACCGGTATTGGCATTTAAATCTACACTTCCACCGGCAGGAATATTTGTTGAACCCGATGCGGTGATCGTTGCCAGAGGCAGATCATTCACAGTAACAACCGTTGCTGATGAAGTGGCTGAACAATTCCCTGCATTGCTTACTTCTACTGTATATGAACCAGCTGCTGTTGCTGTAAAGGTCTGTGCTGTTGCTCCTGTGATTGCTGTGCTACCATTCATCCATTTGTATGAACTTCCTGCACTGGCTGTTAATACTACAGAGCCACCTGCGCAGAACGCCGTTGCCGTTGATGTGGTGATCGTAGCCGTTGGTGCCGTGCTTACTGTTACCGTTGTTGCTGATGACGTTGCTTTGCAGTTATTCGCATTGCTTACTTCTACTGTATAATTTCCTGCTGTCGTTGCTGTATAAGTCTGTGAAGTTGCACCTGTGATGGCTGTGTTACCATTCATCCATTTGTATGATGAACCTGCACTTGCTGTAAGTACTACACTTCCTCCTGCACAGAAAGTCGTTGTTGTTGTTGTTGTGGTAATCGCTGCTGTTGGAAGTGCATTTACCGTAACCGTTGTTGCTGTTGAAGTTGCTTTGCAGTTATTCGCATTCGTTACTTCTACCGTATAGGATCCCGCTGCTGTTGCTGTATAAGTCTGTGCTGTTGCTCCTGTGATGGCTGTGCTACCATTCATCCATTTGTATGAACTTCCTGCACTTGCTGACAGTGTCACACTTCCGCCAGAACAAAATATCGTTGGTTTACTTGTGTTAATCGTTGCTGTTGGTGCAGCACTTACTGTTACCGTTGTTGCTGTTGAAGTTGCTTTGCAGTTATTCGCATTCGTTACTTCTACCGTATAGGAACCCGCTGCTGTTGCTGTATAGGTCTGTGCTGTTGCTCCTGTGATGGCTGTGCTACCATTCATCCATTTGTATGAACTTCCTGCACTTGCTGTCAGCACTACTGATCCTCCTGAACAGAACGTCGTTGGTGTCGTTGTTGTAATTGCTGCCGTTGGTGAAGCATTT
>NZ_JAGKWP010000085.1 GCF_021151785.1 Flavobacterium sp. | reverse complement strand
ATGTTTAAGTTATTTTTCTTAAATATTTCAGAGAGTTCTTTTTTTTGAATATTTGTTATTCTCATATTGCGATTATCAATTACTATTATCTTAAAATTACTTAACTAATTAATGCGCTTCTAACCAATTTTTACCCAATCCAATTTCTACATCTAAAGGGACTGACATTTTGAAGGCGTTTTCCATTTCATGTTTAATCATTGGTTGGATTTTTTCTAATTCAGAGTTGTGCACGTCAAATACTAATTCGTCATGTACTTGCAATAGCATTTTTGATTGCCAATGTTCTGCTTTTAACCTTTTATGAATATTGATCATTGCAATTTTAATGATATCAGCTGCCGAACCTTGAATTGGTGCATTCACTGCGTTTCGTTCCGCACCACCACGAACAATCGCGTTGGCTGAGTTGATGTCTTTCAAATAACGTCTTCTTCCTGAAATCGTTTCTACATAACCGTGTTCTCTAGCAAAATCTACTTGCGAAGTCATAAAAGATTTCAATTTTGGATACGTTTGATAATAAGCTTCAATTAAATCAGCACTTTCTTTTCGTGATAAATTGGTTTGATTACTCAATCCAAAAGCTGAAACGCCATAAATAATCCCAAAGTTTACGGTTTTAGCGTGACTTCTTTGTTCTTTTGTCACTTCGTCTAAAGGCACATTGAACACTTTTGCAGCCGTACTTTTGTGAATGTCTTCGTGATTTTGAAATGCTTTAATCATGTTCTCCTCACCTGATAATGCGGCGATAATTCGTAATTCTATTTGAGAATAATCGGCAGAAACAAGCGTGTAGTTTTCGTCTTTTGCAATAAAAGCTTTTCTAATTTGTCTTCCTCGTTCTGTTCTAATAGGAATGTTTTGTAAATTAGGATTGTTAGAACTTAATCGACCTGTTGCAGCTACAGTTTGCATGTAATCGGTATGCACACGTTGTGTTTTTTCATCAACTTGGTTAGGTAAAGCATCAATATAAGTACTTTGTAATTTTACCATTTGACGCCAATCTAAAATATCCCTAACAATTTCATGGTCATTGGCTAAATAGCTTAAAATTTCTTCACCAGTAGCATATTGGCCTGTTTTGGTTTTTTTCTGCTTGGCACCTCCAATTTTTAATTTGTCAAATAAAATATCCCCAAGTTGTTTTGGTGAAGCTAAGTTGAATGTTTCACCAGCAGTTTCATATATTTTTTGCTCTAATGATTTTATTTCCACCTCCATTTCTTTTGACATCTCTTTTAAGAAATCTACGTCTAATCGAATGCCCTCAGCTTCCATATCGGCTAAAACTTGAACTAAAGGTATTTCAATTTCATCAAATAGTTTCTTTGTGCCTACTTTTTCTAAAATAGGTTGAAAATTTTCTTTTAATTGTAGTGTAATATCAGCATCTTCAGCGGCATATTCTTTAATGTCTTCTAAAGCTACCTCACGCATTGATTTTTGCCCTTTTCCTTTTTTACCAATTAATGTTTCAATGGATTTTGGGCTGTATTTTAAATAGGTTTCCGCTAGCACATCCATGTTATGACGCATGTCTGGGTTGATTAAATAGTGCGCAATCATGGTGTCAAACAATGGGCCTTTAACTTCAAGCCCATAATTGCGTAATACTTTTAAATCGTATTTCATGTTTTGTCCGATTTTTTCAATAGCTTCATTTTCAAAAAACGGTTTGAATTTTGTGACCAAAAGTTGCGCTTCGTCTTGATTTTCTGGAAACGGAATGTAAAATGCCTTGCCTTTTTCCCAAGCAAAAGACATGCCGACTAATTCTGCATTTAATGCATCAATACCAGTTGTTTCTGTATCAAAACATACAGAGGTTTGACTCATTAAATTTTGAATTAGAATTCGGGTAGGCATTTCTCCTTGTACAATTTGGTAAAAATGATCTGTGGTTTCAAGTGTAGCGTAAAATGAATGGCCTTGTGAAATTTCTTGATCGTCATCTGAAAATCCAAATAAATCCATCTGATTTTCAGGTCCTTTTTTAGCAGGAGTTTTTTTAATTATGTTGTTAGAATCTGTCCCATTAGTTTCAATTTCGTCATATTCTTTTCCTGAGCCAAATAATTTGTCAAATTGTGTTTTCATTTGACGGAATTCTAATTCTTGGAAAATAATATCTGTTTTTTCTACATCAGGTTTAGATAATTCATAATCTTTTTCGTCAAAGGTAACTGGGCAATCCAATAATATTGTAGCTAATTTTTTAGATAAAATACCTTTTTCCTTATTGGCTTCAATTTTTTCTTTTAAAGCACCTTTAAGTTTGTCGGTATTTGCTAATAAATTTTCCATTGAGCCAAATTCGGCTAATAGTTTTTTAGCTGTTTTTTCACCTACACCAGGTAATCCAGGGATGTTGTCTACTGCGTCACCCATCATGCCTAAAAAGTCTATGACTTGCAGGGGATGTTCTACTTCAAATTTTGCTTTAACTTCTTCTACTCCCCAAATTTCAATGTCATTTCCCATTCGAGCCGGACGATACATAAAAATATTTTCTGAGACTAATTGCCCAAAATCTTTATCGGGGGTTACCATATAAACTTGATAGCCTTGTTTTTCAGCTTGTTTAGCAAGGGTTCCGATTAAATCATCTGCTTCAAAACCTGCTTCTTCAATAATGGGGATGTGCATAGCACGAAGTAGTTCTTGTATGTAAGGAACGGCAATCTTGATAGCTTCAGGTGTTTCATCTCGATTAGCTTTGTATTCGGTGTACATTTCTAAACGATAATCACTTCCTCCTTTATCAAAGGCAACAGCCAAATGATCGGGCTTTTCTCTTCTTATTACATCCATTAAAGAGTTCATGAAGCCCATAATGGCTGAAGTATCCATACCTTTTGAGTTGATTCTTGGGTTTTTAATAAATGCATAGTACCCTCTAAAAATCAAGGCATAGGCGTCGAGTAAGAATAAGCGTTTTTGTGACATATTTTTTCGTTTAAAAAGTAAAAATACAATACTTTGGTTAAATAACGATTGTTAAAATTGATTTAATAGATGGGTGTTAATTAGATTAAGTTGTATTACTTTGCATAAAAAAAAGAAAATGAGAGGTTTGTTACCAATTTTAATTTTGTTAATCATTGAAATATATTCATTTCAAATAGTTAAAACGATTTCAAAAAACAAGTGGGTTTTAATTATTTATTTATTGGTTTCTGCCATACTCTTTTGTTATTTAATTTTTTCTTTTTCCACTTATGATAGAAGCAAAGGGCAAAACAAATACACCTTATTTGTTATAGGTTTATTTTTATTAGTTTATGTTCCAAAGCTTTTTGCATCTTTAATTTTAATTTTAGAAGATATTTTTAGGGTTTTTGAAGGTGGGGTAACTTATTTTGTTGATGAGCACAAAGGGTCATTTTTACCAGAAAGACGAAAGTTTGTAAGTCAGGTTGCTTTAGGTTTAGCAGCTATTCCTTTTTCTTCTTTATTATATGGAATTATGATTGGAAAATACAATTTTAAAGTGATTAAACAAGTGCTTTCGTTTGATGATTTGCCTGAAGAGTTTGATGGAGTTACTATTACACAAATCTCAGATATACATAGTGGAAGTTTTGATAACCCTGAAAAGATACAATATGCTATTGATTTAATTAATAAACAAAATTCAGATATTGTTTTGTTTACTGGGGATATTGTGAATACTCACGCAACGGAGATGCATCCTTGGATTGAAACTTTTAAGAAGATCCATACGCCAGTTCTAGGTAAGTTTTCAGTTCTTGGTAACCATGATTATGGTGAGTATGTGACTTGGCCAACAGAAGCTGACAAACACCAAAACTTTGAAGATATCAAGGATTTACACAGGCAAATTGATTTTAAACTTCTTCTTAATGAGCATGTTAAAATTAAAAAGGGGCAGAGTGAAATTGCTTTAGTAGGTGTTGAAAATTGGGGTATGAAATTTAAACAAGCAGGAGATTTGAAAAAAGCATCAGAAGGGTTGGATAGAAACGATTTTAAAATCCTAATGAGTCATGATCCTAGCCATTGGGAATATGAAGTAAAAGAGCATCCCAATCATTACCATTTAACTTTGTCTGGTCATACGCACGGATTACAGTTTGGTATTGAAATTCCAGGAATCATCAAATGGAGTCCCGTTCAGTATATTTACAAACAATGGGCTGGATTGTATGAAAACAAGGGAAGATATATTTATGTCAATCGCGGATTTGGTTTTCATGCATATCCTGGTAGAGTAGGAATCATGCCTGAAATCACAGTTATAGAGTTAAAAAAATCTAAAAAATTATCTTAATTTATTAAAAATAATACCTTTGTAGTACTATTGTATAAAAATTTATATACATTTGTTTATTAAATACTTCAATTTATGTCAAAATTTGGAGAACTTATCGATGCACAAGTGCCTGTTCTGTTAGACTTTTTTACAGAATGGCACGAGCAATCTATTGCAATGAATGAAACTATTCGGCACGTAGCTGCAGCATTGGGAGATAAGGCTAGAGTAATTAAAATCGATGTAGATAAGAATAAAGAGTTAGCTGAGGCTCTCAGGATTAAAGGCTTGCCTACTTTTATGATTTATAAAAATGGTCAAATGGTTTGGAGACAAAGCGGTGAGTTTGATGCTAATACGTTGATTACGTTAATTCAAGAGCAAGCTTAATCAATTTTCTTAAATATATATCCTTTCTCTTTTAATGCATCTATTATCTTAGGAAGACTTTCTAGTACATTATTTTTTGCCTTAAGACTGTCATGGAAAACAATTATACTTCCTGATTCTGTATGTCTTATAGTATTGTTATAGCATGTCGTAGAGTCAGTATTTGGGTTGTAATCTCTACTTAATACGTCCCACATGATTATTTTAAATCCTTTTTCTCTCAATAATTTGCTTTGTTTCGGCTTTATTTTACCATAAGGTGGACGAAAAAGCGCAACTGAAAAATGATGTTTCTCAATTTCTGCTTGGCACAATAAGACGTTTTGGATGTAGGTTTCGTTTGAAGTATTCCACCCTTTTAAATGATTGAAAGTATGGTTACCAATGGCGTGTTTTTTGGCTATTATTTTCTTAAAAAGATCAGGGTATTTTTTTATATTATCTCCAATACAAAAAAAAGTTGCCTCTACTTGTTTTTCTTCAAGTATGGATAAAATGCTATCTGTAACTTCAGGAATAGGGCCATCATCAAAAGTTAGATAGATGTGTCTGTCTGGATTTGGAAATTGCCAAATTTGAGATTTAAAAAGGAATGGTATAAATTTCGGGGCCTTAATCATAAAGTTGAAAAAAAGCCATTCAGTTAATCTAAATGGCTTTTGGTTGGTTCTATTCATTTTCTCTTTTATATGCGCCCATCATTTCATTGTAATTATTGAATTTTGTTCGCTCTTGATTATAAAATTCAATATCATTATTGTCTTTGGCAATGTATAATAAAGATCTGTATAACTCAATTTCTCTAAAAATTTCCATTTTATAAAACAATTTTTGTTTTTCGCTCTGCGATTTAAAGAATTTAAGTTTTTGTTGTCTTTTGATGATAAGTTGACTCAAGATAGATCTGGCTTCATTATTTTTATTCATTTTGTAATAGCCATCTGCAAAAGGTTCAACAGTAGTGAAGTATTCAAAATAATTAATAGGCATATTTTTCATTGCTATATCAATTATTTTTTGTGCTTTATCAAATTTTTTCTCTTCAATCAAAGCTTTCATTAATCGTGATAAATTTCCGCGATACGAAAGCGCATTTTTGCGTGTTTCTGGATCATGATAAATTTTTGAACTACCAGAGTTCCCCCATGTCCATTTCATAACATTTTTATACATCTTTTCGGTATCGATATAACCTAAATCATATGGATTTTCCTCATTAATAGGGGTTTTAATGGGTACTAATTTGTAAACCATTCCATCCAATTGAAGGTATTCTTTCATCCAAATATAATCATCTGCTCCATAACTTCCTGGTGAGAAGTAGATAGGTCTTTTCCAATTGTTTTCATTGAAAATATCAAGCATGATCAAGCGGTTTTTGTACAATGCACCACCTTTTAATCTTAAATTGATTTCTGGTACAATAGAATCGTAATATTTAGGATTAACCACTTTATTTTTGATAATTGTTTGTTTGTCAATTTTGACTTTCACGTTGTCGCTTGGGTAGTAATGTACAAATTGACCATTTTTCATTTCTTGTTTTGATCGTTCATCTTTTAAGAAATCAAGTATTAATCCAAGATTTAAAGTGTCTTTGGTTTTTTCAATGAATAAGGAATAATTCCTTTTGTCACCTACATAATCATTGTGGGTAAAAGAAATAGGTAGAGGTTCAGAAGCATTTGATTTCATTTTCATTTCGTCAATATACCAATCAGTTGCTAATAAACTTGTGTTTACGATACGAACATCTGTTCTATACCCTTCGATTTCTTGTAGGTACCACAGCGGGAATGTGTCGTTGTCACCAATAGTAAACAAAATGGCATTCTTATCGCAAGAATCTAAATAAGCTTTAGCCATGGCAACAGCTGTATATTTACCACTTCTGTCATGATCATCCCAGTTTTGACTAGCCAATAGAACAGGCGAGGCTAGCAGGCAAGCACCTATTACTGCTGGAAATGCTATTTTTGGCGAAGTATATTTGGCCACCTGCTGGTAAATGGCATATGCACCTACGCCTATCCACATGGCAAATATGTAGAAGGAGCCCACTAAAGCGTAATCTCTTTCTCTAGGCTCAAAAGGTCTTTCATTCAAATAGATTTTTAGCGCTAAACCTGTGAATAGGAATAAAGCTAACAATACATAAAATGATTTCCATTCGTATTTAGCGTGGAAATACATGCCTATTAAACCTAAAATAAAAGGTAAGAAGTAGTAAGTGTTTCTCGCTTTGTTGTTTTTCATGTCGTCTGTTAATTCACTTTGATTGTCTAACAGCATATTGTCAATAAAAGAAATACCACTCAACCAGTTACCTTCAAGACTTTCATAGTTTCCTTGAAGGTCATTTTGTCTTCCTACGAAATTCCACATTAAATAGCGGAAATACATATAGCCAAATTGGTATTCGAACATGAATTTGATATTATCAGAGAAGGAAGGTTTTTCAATAATTAAATAATCACCATAAGTTTTTAAAAAATCATCATATCCGTCTAAATCAATTTTTCCAGCTGAGAATTGTTTTCTAAAGTCAGACGCAATTTCGGTCATTTGCCCCATTTGCTCTTCATTCATTTCTCCGGTTTCTTCATCAACAAAAGCGTCTGGATTAACTCTAAATTCTAAAGGTTTTGTAAAAGTCATGTAGTTTTTAGCATGTTCTTCACTCCACAGACGAGGTAAAAATGCACTATGTTTTGAATCATAGTTTTGTTTTGCATTTTTATAATTATTAGTAATGATATATTTTCCTGTTTTTGTATCTCTTTCGTAATTTGGTTTGTCGTCAACATAAGGAGTTTCTTCATCAAGGCCAGAATACATAACAGAAAATTGAGAGCCGTAAAATAATTTTTGTTCGCCATATTGTTCTCTATTGTAATAGGCTAAAACCTCTGCAGCATCGCTAGGTTTGTTCTCGTTTATATTGATGTTAGAATTAGCACGAATAGGTAGCATTATCCAGGTTGAAAAACCTATAAGTACAAATAAGACACATAATAATAATGTGTTGTATTGAACTAGTTCTTTTTTCTTTGTGTAATTTAAACCAAAGTAAAATAAAGCAATAATCAATAAGAAAGCAAAAATGGTTCCCGAATTAAAAGGTAATCCAAGAGAATTTACCATAAAAATTTCAGTCTTTGCGAAAAAAGCTAAGGTGTATGGAAGTAGAAATTTAAAGATAAATAATAAAATTGCAACAATAACGATGTTAGCGATTATGAAGTTTTTTACCGTAACTGTCTTGTATTTTTTGAAGAAATACAATAATCCAATAGAAGGAATAGCTAAAATAGATAAAAAGTGTACACCAAAGCAAAGCCCAATTACTAAAGAGATTAAAACCAGCCATTTGTTCCCTCTAGGTGTATCTAGTTCTTCCTCCCATTTTAATCCAAGCCAAACCAAAACAGCAATAAATAACGAGCCCATAGCGTATACTTCAGCTTCAACAGCATTATACCAAAAACTATCTGTAAAAGTATAACTAAGCGCAGCTATCATTGCACTTCCTAAAGTTATTTTAGCTTGATTGTCGTTCCATTCTGTTACATGTTGGGCTATTTTTTTTATGATTTTTGTCATAGACCAATACATAAACAAAATAGTAAAAGCACTAGAAAAGACAGACATCATATTAACCATCAAAGCGATATTTTCTTTATTAGAAGCAAACATGGCAAAAAAAGCACCTATCATTTGAAATAATGGTGCGCCAGGTGGGTGACCAACTTCTAGTTTTGCTGCAGTGGCAATGTATTCTCCACAATCCCAAAAACTCATAGTGGGTTCTACGGTTAAGGTGTAGGTTATCAATGCGATAGCAAAAGCGATCCAGCCCATAAGGGTATTCCATTTACTGTAGTTGAATGAAATCATAAATTGAATAATTGTATTTTACCCTACAAAGAAACTATTTATACTAGACATAACCAATAATTTTTTTTTAAATATTTCTAAAAAAATATTTGGAGAAAAAAATATTTGTATTACATTTGCACCCGCAATGGACAAGCATTGCTCTCTTTACTGGTCTATGGTGTAATGGTAACACAGCTGATTTTGGTTCAGTCGTTCTAGGTTCGAGTCCTAGTAGACCAACAAAAAGCCTGAGATTTCTCAGGCTTTTTTGTTTTATTAAGTTTTGAGGTTTTAAGGTTAAAAAAAACTTGGCAATTGCCAAGTTTTGATGTTAGATTTTAAAAGTAACCACTGGTCTTTTTGAGTGATTAACTAAGTCTTCAGAAATACTTCCGTTAAAGAAGTGTGCAAGACCTTTTCTGCCATGAGTACACATCCCAATTACATCAGAGTTTGAATCTTTTGCAAAGTGTAAAATTCCTTTCTCTACATTGATGTCATTGTAAATATGTGTTGAGTAGTTTGAAAAATCGAATCCAGAGATGAATTCTTTCATTCTTTTCTCAGCCACTCTAGATGGGGTGAAATTGTTAGGTGTTGTGATGTTTACCAATTTGATATGAGAATCAAAACTTTTTGCAAATTCAATGACTTTTGCAAATGGAGCTTTTATTTCGTCAGAAAAGTCAGAGGCGAAAACCAAATTGTTTACCTTGAAGTCTTCTTCGTCCTTTTTGATGATTAAAACAGGTATGGATGAATTTCTTACTACTTTTTCTGCATTTGAACCTATAAACATTTCTTGAAAACCGCTTGCGCCATGAGATCCCATGATGATTAAATCTGCATTATGTTTTTCGGCGTTTTCAATAATTCCATTAAAAGCCATGTGGAACTGTACTATGCTAGCTACTTCAATTCCTTCTAAATATGGAGAGTCAACTAATTCATCTAATTTATTTACTGCGGCATTTTTAAAGAACATTAATTCAGGAATGTCATGCGCGGTTGTGATGGCGTCATTTCCTGTTTGTTGTAGTTCTAACATGTGTAATAAAATTACTTTTCCATTGTTTTTCTTAGCGACCTGAGCGGCAACTTTAAGAGCATATTCGGCATGTTTAGAAAAATCTGTAGGAACTAAAATGGTTTTCATATTTAATTAATTTTGGTTTGTATTATTAATAGCATAAAAGTACAAAAATTATTTCAAACTGATTCCAAAAA
>NZ_JAGKWP010000084.1 GCF_021151785.1 Flavobacterium sp. | reverse complement strand
ATATTAATATTCATCATTACTTTATATATAATTGCATTTTTTGCTTTTTATTGTGTATCATAAAAAAAACCTGTTCAAAAGAACAGGTTTTTAGCAATTATTTTTTCTTTTGCGCCGCCTTTTGGGCTTCTGCCTGTTCCATCATTTCACGCATTTTCTTTTGAAATTTAGATTCCGATTTAGGCTTGGTTTTATTTTCTTGAATTTGTGCATGAATTTTATCATTATCGATAATATAATACTTAATAACTAACATAATACCAATAGTGATTAGGTTAGACATGAAATAATATAAACTCATTCCTGATCCATAACTATTAAAGAAAAATAGCATCATGATTGGCGATACATAAATCATCACTTTCATAATTTTACTCATATCTGGCATTCCTTCTTGGGGTGGTGTTTGCATCGCTTGATCACCAGTAGTCATTTTCATATAAAAGAAAATAGCAACCGAAGCCAAAATTGGGAATAAACTAACGTGATCACCATATAATGGTATATGGAATGGTAATTTAAAAATGCTATCATAAGAAGATAAATCGTCAGCCCATAAGAATGATTGTTGTCTTAAATCGAATAAAGCAGGAAAGAAATAAATCAAAGCATATAATACTGGCATTTGTAATAAAGCTGGTATACAACCCGCCATTGGATTAACTCCTGCTTTTGAGTATAAAGACATCGTTTCTTGTTGCCTTTTCATTGGATTATCCTTGAACTTCTCGTTAATTTCTGCAATTTCAGGACGTAAAACCTTCATTTTTGCTTGAGATAGAAACGATTTATAAGTAACTGGAGATAAAACTATTTTAACTAAAACTGTTAAGAATATAATAGCTAAACCATAAGGTAAAAATCCAGATAAAATTCCAAAAACTGGAATAAATACATATTTATTGATCCATCCGAAAATTCCCCAACCTAATGAGATAATTTCGTCTAAATTTTTATTGTAGTCATTTAAAATCTCATATTTCGCTGGACCATAGTACATATTCATAGTATATGCTAAAGCACCATTCTTAAATTCAAGAGGCATTTTAGCACTAAAATTTTTAGTGAAAACGGTATCTTTTTTATCATCATCAACTAAGTTATCCGACTTTAAATCAGCTGTTTTAAAAGGCGTATCTGTCAATAGAATAGAAGTAAATAGGTGTTGTTTATAAGCAATATAACTTACGTTTTCCACTTGCTCTTCATCATCTTTTGCAGCGCTTAGATAATCGTCTTTATCTCCTTCATATTCATAAACTAATTCAGTATATCTATTTTCATAAGAAACACTTTTTTCGTTTCTGAACGTTTTAAGATTCCATTCTAAATCAGAAGCTTTAGAGGTATTCAATACATTTTCTAAACCTTGTGTGCGGATTGAGAAATCTAACATGTATTGTTTAGGTTTCAACACATAACGATACTCTAAAAACTGATTTTCACCCGTTTTTAATTGCATAGTTAATACTTGATTTTCGCCTTCTTTTGTAAGTTTAGGTTCAAAATACAAGTCTTTAGTATTTAAAGTTTTATTTTCTTTAGTAGTAAGAACTAAGTTTAATGAAGCATTATTTTTTTTAATTAACTGAACTAATTCCTTTGAACCTTTTTTTATTGCTTCAAATCCTAGTATAGTAGCTTCCTCAATGTAACCACCTTTGTTAGCTATTTTCAAGCTAAGAACTTCATTTTTAATTTCTGTAACTTGATCTTTAGCTGTAGGTAAAGTAGCGGCATAAGCAAAAGCACCATATTTAGTTTTTAATTCAGGTGATGCTACACTATCATTTGTAGCAACTGAATTAGTAACCGATTGAGGCTTTTCTGATTTAGCTGTTTTTTCTGCTAATTCTTTCTTTTTTTGTTCTGCTAGTTCTTCTTTAGTGGGTTGATTGTTATACATCATCCACATTAAGATTCCAAAAATTAATGTAAATCCAATAAAAGATTTAAAATCAAACTTTTTTTCTTCCATTTTTAGTGTTTCAAATATTTGCGTCTTCAGTTAGTCGCATTATTCTATCAAATGATACAATAATTACTTATTTTTTACAGCAGCACTCACCAAACCAACAAAAAGTGGATGTGGATTTACAACTGTACTTTTATATTCTGGGTGATATTGTACACCAACAAAGAATGGATGATTCGGCAATTCAATTACTTCAACTAAACCAGTATCAGGGTTTAATCCAGAAGCAACTAATCCTGCTGATTCCATTTCTTTTAGGTAATCACCATTAAATTCATATCTATGACGATGGCGTTCCAAAATAGCCGATTTGCCATATATTTTATAAGCCAAAGTTCCTTCTTTCAATTCACATTTCCAAGCTCCTAAACGCATAGTACCACCTTTGTCCGTAACTGTTTTTTGTTCTTCCATCAAACTAATTACAGGCGCAGCAGTTGACGCGTTCATTTCAGTTGAATTGGCATCTTTTAATCCCAATACATTTCGAGCAAATTCGATAACCGCCATTTGCATTCCTAAACAAATTCCTAAGAAAGGTAACTTATTTTCTCTAGCATAACGTACTGTTTCTATTTTACCTTCAATTCCTCTTTCACCAAATCCAGGAGCCACTAAAACGGCGTCTAAACCTTTTAATTTGTCTGCAATATTTGATTTATCAAGAAACTCAGAATGAATACTTACAACATTTACCTTTGTTTCCTGAGAAGCACCTGCATGAATAAAGGCTTCTAAAATAGACTTATACGAATCTTGTAACTCAACATATTTACCTACTAAACCAATATTTACTTCATATTTAGGGTTTTTATGTTTATGTAAAAATTCATTCCATTGTTTTAAATCTGGAGCCGCCTTTTCTGGTAAATTTAATTTCTTTAAAGCTACCTTATCTAAGCCTTCTTCTAACATTAAATTAGGAACGTCGTAAATTGTAGAAGCATCAATCGATTGAATTACTGCTTCTTTTTTCACATTACAAAATAAAGCTAACTTTTGACGTAAGTCAGCAGATAATTCATGTTCTGTTCTGCAAACTAAAATATCAGCTTTAATTCCACTTTCCATCAATGTTTTTACTGAATGCTGCGTAGGTTTCGTCTTTAATTCACCTGCGGCAGATAAATAAGGAACTAATGTTAAATGAATTACAATTCCATTTTCTTCACCTAATTCCCACAATAATTGACGAACCGATTCAATATAAGGCAACGATTCAATATCACCAACGGTTCCCCCTATTTCAGTAATTACTATATCATAATCGCCAGACTTACCCAGCAATTGCATTCTTTCTTTAATCTCATTGGTAATATGCGGAACCACTTGCACCGTTTTTCCTAAAAACTCACCACGTCTTTCCTTTTCAATTACCGATAAATAAATTCGACCAGTTGTTACATTATTAGCTTGAGAAGTGGGTACATTTAGAAACCTTTCATAATGTCCTAAATCTAAGTCCGTTTCCGCACCATCGTCAGTTACATAACATTCGCCATGCTCATATGGGTTAAGTGTACCTGGATCTACATTAATATAAGGATCAAATTTTTGTATAGTTGTCCTATACCCTCTTGCTTGTAATAATTTTGCTAAAGATGCTGCAATAATTCCTTTACCCAAAGAAGAAGTTACACCACCAGTAACGAAAATATACTTGGTCTGATTCATTGTGTGTTGTTTATTTTAGTTGTGTGTTGTTGTGTTCTAATTAAAAAACGTGCAAAGATAATATTAATTAGCTAATGTGCCAATTAATAAAGAACTCAATTGATTGATTTTTTTATAAATATCAAAGCGTTGGAAATTGTTTTTTGATATTACGAATTAAATCCTCTAAACCATTTAACTTTAATTCATAGACTAGTTGTAATTGTTGTCCTAATTCACCTTTAGGAAACCCTTTATTTTTATACCAAACAATGTATGGCTCAGGTAAATCAATAAGAAAACGCCCTTCGAATTTTCCGAAAGGCATTTTAGTATGAGCTAATTTTATAAGTTGTTCTTTTTCCAAGTCTTACTTCCAATTAAAAATAATCTCTTTCTTAATATCTGGATGTAAACTGTAAAAGACAGGGCAAGTCATTGCTGTGCGCTCTAGAATGGTTCTTGTTTTCTCATCCACAGAAATAGACATTCTAAAAACAACTTGAATTGTTATAATTCTTCTCGGTTCTGTCCCCATAATTTTAGTCACATCAGCTGTTGATCCTGAGAAATCAACATTCATTTCTCTTGCTTTTATTCCCATTACGGTAAACATACAACTAGCTAAAGCATTAGCAACTAAATCTGTTGGAGAAAAAGCTTCCCCTTTTCCATTATTATCTAATGGAGCGTCAGAAATAATTTCACTACCAGAATTAATATGAATTGAAGAAGTTCTTAATTCACCCAAATAAGTAACTTTTGATGTTGGCATATTATTTTGCTTGTTTTATAGTTAAATCATCATTATAATAGAGCATGTAAACTCCTCTATTATTGTTGTTTACATAATTAAATTGACTTTCAATTTGTTCTGTTTCTACTTCATCTACAGTAGCCGAAAATCCGTTTTCCTGACACATTCTCAATATAGCATCAAAGGTAACATCAAATCCACGAGTAGCATATTGATTAGGCATTACTTTATTATCTTTTCTATATGCTGAAGCAAAATTTAATGCTTCTTTAGAATCATTTTCTCTAATAGCTGATGGATATAGCAATTTTAAAGAAGCTAATTTTTTTATTGTAACATCTTCGAAATCGAGAGCGTCATTGAATTCAGTTACGACTAATTGAATATCAAATTCTTTTTTAAATCCAATTAATTGATTTACAGCAGACAAAACTTGCATAATTTTATCAGAATCTAGAATAATAAAATTCTTTTTCCCTTTAACTAATTGTGCTTTTAATGTAGTAAAATCTAAAATACCTTTATCATTAAATGAATATGATTTTACCCCAGTCACTTTATTTGCGATGTAAGCAGATAAAGAGGTACGAGCAGAACTATGGATAGCAAAAATGGCATCCGATTTCGATTTTAAATAATTGAATAGTTCTTCTCTTTGTATATCTTCTGAAGGCATAGCATAAAACACATTTTTACCCCCTTTTCCTCCATCTTTCATTAAAGGAGAAATAATAGGAATATTTTTATCCATTAAAAGTTCACCTGCAGTTTCAACAAATGAATTAGTAAACGGTCCAATAACTAAATCCGTAGTCGAAAAATCATTATTTTTTATAATTGAAATAACATTTGAGGAATATTTAGAAGATTCTGCATCAAAAACTTTTACTTTAATGGGCAAACCCAAAACTTTAGCAGAATCGATGGCTTTTAATGCTCCAGCATAAAAATCTAATGTAATATTTAAAAATTTATCCGATTTCAGATATTCTATTTTAGTTTTAGTTGAATCATTCTCTATACGATTAATATTGAATGGCATCAATAAAACTAAATTACGCTCTTTAGAAAAATTAACTGTTTCGAGTAAATTTACTTTACGCTTATTTCCAGTGACCGAATCCTTATTTTTAGCTAACTGTTTTCCTTCAACTAAGGGTAATTTCAAAACAAAACCAGTAGATAGTCCTTGAGTTACACTAGGATTTTTCTCAATTATTTTCTCAATTGCTACATTGTTTTTCTTCGAAATACTATATAAGGTTTCTCCTGATTGAACCGTGTAATCAAAAAAATGATCAGTGCCATTCTTATTTACTACTATTATTTTGCTACTTTTAGGTAATTCAATTTTTTCAGTCAACCGAATAGTATCTCCAGTTTTTACATCAGATTTAATATGAGGATTCAATCGTTCTAATTCAGAAATTGAAATATCAAATTTCTTAGAAAGGCTATACTTTGTCTCCTTTGCTTGAATTTTATACATCAAAGGAATTTCTTTCTTTACAGTAAATTTTTCAGTAGTTCCAGTTTTATTTAGTATTAAATAAGTTAATTTTTGACCTGGTGAAATACCATTTTTAGCAACTGGATTATTTTTAATTAGTTCATCAACAGAAACACCTAACTTACGTGAAATAGCATACAACGTTTCTCCAGTTTGAACTACATATTCATTTTTAATAAATTTTGATTTGTTATCAGATGAAAAATACTCTTTTTTACTTTTTACGGGTATTGTAATTATAACATTTTCTTTAAGTCCTTTTTTAATTTCTGGATTTAATTTAATGATTTCTTCAGGAGTTACTTGGTATTTTTTTGAAATACTATAAAGAGTTTCTCCTTTTACAATAGTATGCTTTAACTGCGCAAAAACTGTAATTGTAAAAATAAAAGTAAGTATTCCTGATAAAAATAATTTTCTCATAACTAAAAAAATAAAAAAAGGTAATCTCAAAATTTCAATCCAAAAATACTAATTCTAAATTGAAACTGATAAATTACCTTTCATTATATTAAACATTCAATATTTTTATTCCCACTCAATTGTTGCAGGTGGTTTAGAGCTAATATCATATACTACTCTATTTACACCTTTAACTTTATTGATAATTTCATTAGAAATTTTCATTAAAAATTCATAAGGTAAATGCACCCAATCAGCAGTCATTCCATCAGTAGATTCAACGGCTCTTAGCGCTACAACTTTTTCATATGTACGCTCGTCGCCCATTACCCCTACACTATTCACAGGTAATAATATTGCACCCGCTTGCCATACCTTGTTGTATAAGCCATGCTCTTTTAGACCGTTGATAAAGATAGCATCAACTTCTTGAAGAATACTCACTTTTTCTGGAGTAATATCCCCCAAAATACGAATAGCTAATCCAGGACCTGGGAAAGGGTGACGACCTAATAATTCATCATCAATTCCTAAAGTTTTACCTACTCTACGTACTTCATCTTTAAACAACATACGTAACGGCTCTACCACTTGCAACTTCATAAAATCTGGCAATCCACCTACATTATGATGTGATTTTATTGTTGCAGAAGGACCTTTTACAGATATTGACTCAATTACATCCGGGTAAATAGTACCTTGACCTAACCATTTCACATCAGTTAATAAATGGGCTTCATCATCAAATACTTCAATGAACACACGACCGATAATCTTACGTTTCGTTTCAGGATCATCTTGTCCGGCTAATTCATTCAAAAAGCGTGCCGAAGCATCTACTCCTTTTACATTTAACCCCATTCCTTTGTATTGGTTTAATACATTTTCAAATTCATTTTTACGTAATAAACCATTATTAACAAAAATACAATACAAGTTTTCTCCAATTGCTTTATTCAATAAAACTGCAGCTACTGTAGAATCTACTCCACCAGACAAACCTAACACTACTTTATCTGAACCTATTTTAGCTCTCATTTCAGCTACAATTTCGTCAACAAAAGCATTTGGTGTGAAATTTTGTTCCACTTCAGCGATTCGAACCAAGAAATTTTCTAACATTTGTTTACCGTCTTCCGAGTGGTAAACTTCTGGATGAAATTGAATGGCGTAAGTAGTTTCACCTTCAATACGATAAGCAGCATTTTCAACATCTTTAGTACTGGCTAATTTAACACCATTTGTTGGTAATTGTTTGATGGTGTCTGAATGACTCATCCAAACTTGACTATTAATATTTACTTGATCGAAAAATAATTCATCGTCTTTAATAAAAGTCAAATTAGCACGACCGTATTCTCTAATATTTGAAGGCGCCACTTCTCCACCTGAAAAATGGGCTAAATATTGCGCTCCATAGCATACCGCTAACAATGGTTTTTTACCTCTAATTTGAGATAAATCAGGATGAGGAGCATCTTCAGCTCGCACAGAAAAAGGACTTCCAGAAAGAATTACAGCTTTATAATTATCTAAATCCTCCGGAATATTATTATAGGGAAAAATTTCACAAAAAATATTTAATTCTCTCACTCTTCTTGCAATTAATTGCGTGTATTGAGAACCAAAATCTAAAATTAAAACGTTGTGTTGCATTGCTTATTTATTAGGAGCTTTATTTTGTTAATATTCAAAAAAAAGCTCGTTTATGATTAATACTTAAAAGTTCCGTATTCACTAGTGATGGTCAATTCAGTCTTATCACTTGCTTCTACTCTACCCACAATTTGTGCGTCGATATTAAAAGATTTAGAAATCTCAATAATATCATTTGCAATTGCTTCAGGAACATACAATTCCATTCTGTGACCACAATTAAACACTTGGTACATTTCTTTCCAATCCGTTTTGGATTGTTCTTGAATTAATTGAAATAAAGGAGGAACCGGAAATAAATTATCTTTAATTACATGTACCTGATTTACAAAATGAAGCACTTTAGTTTGTGCCCCACCACTGCAATGTACCATGCCATGAATATCTTTTGAGGTATATTTTTCTAAAATTTTTTTAATTACCGGAGCGTAAGTTCTAGTCGGTGATAAAACTAATTGACCTGCATCAATTGGACTATTTTTTACAGCGTCTGTTAATTTTACTTGTCCAGAATACACTAAATCATTCGGAACGGAAGCATCATAACTTTCGGGATATTTTTCAGCTAGGTATTTTGCAAAAACATCATGACGAGCAGAAGTTAAACCATTACTTCCCATGCCACCATTATAAGACGATTCATAAGTAGCTTGTCCGAAAGATGCCAAACCAACAATTACATCTCCCGATTGAATATTGGCATTATCAATAACATCTGAACGTTTCATTCGAGCCGTTACAGTAGAATCAACGATTATCGTTCTAACTAAATCCCCTACATCTGCAGTTTCACCACCTGTTGAATGAATCGTAACACCATGTTTTTTTAAATCGGTAATCAACGCTTCTGTACCGTTTATTATCGCAGAAATCACTTCAGCAGGAATTAAATTTTTATTACGTCCAATGGTACTTGATAGTAAAATATTATCAGTGGCTCCTACACATAATAAATCATCAATATTCATGATTAAGGCATCTTGTGCAATTCCTTTCCATACTGATAAATCACCCGTTTCTTTCCAATACATGTAAGCTAAAGACGATTTTGTACCTGCTCCATCAGCATGCATAATCACACAATAGTTTTCATCATTGGTTAAGTAATCGGGGATAATTTTACAAAAGGCTTTTGGAAATAAACCTTTATCAATGTTTTTGATGGCATTATGTACATCTTCTTTAGATGCAGAAACACCTCTAAGGTTGTAACGTTGACTTGCTTCAGCGCTCATTATGTTGTGTTGTTGTTGTTTGCGCAAAAGTATAAAAAATATGTTAGTTAGACAATATTTTAAATAGGCGAATGTATCATATTATTTAGAATAGACACTTTGAAAAATCGACATATTGACCAGTCGCTTTTACTTCTGTAAAATCATAATTTCTACTCGTCTATTGGCTGCGGCTTGTTCTTCATTGGCTTCTGGAATGGAAAATTTTGGTTTTGATACACCAAAGCCCTTTACAACAACTCGATCTTGTCTAATACTATTTACCATTAATACACGACGTATTTGTTTAGCTCGCTCTAAAGATAAATTATTATGGTCTTTAGTAACACAACAAATATGACCTTGAATTTCAATTCTTAAATTAGGATTTTTGTCCATAATGTAAATCAATTCGTCAATTGATTTTTTTGAGGATGGCATTATTCCAAACGAATTTTTATAAAATTGTATTTCAGGCAAAACAATTAAGGTTCCAGGTTTAGACAAAGCTACTTTTTCTTCTAAAGTTGCATCAATAGGAAAATGCATATCTACTTCTTCAATAGGTATTAATACAGCTGGAGTTTCAACTTTAGGTTTAATTCCTAGAATTTCATTTTCTTTAGCTAAATCTTTTTCTAATAAAAAATGAATAATTGCTTTTCTATTTTCTGCTTTATTTTTTGATTTTGCTCCTTTTTC
>NZ_JAGKWP010000083.1 GCF_021151785.1 Flavobacterium sp. | reverse complement strand
ATCAAGCGTTAAACCTGATGTAGAAGTAAAAGTACCTCCAGTATAAGCGTTCGTTCCAGCTAATGTTACCGATTGAGCCACTGTTATATCTTTACAGAACGGTGTACCTACATAAGCAATGGTTGCCGTAGGCGCTGCTGTAATAGTTACTGTAGTTGATGTTGAAATAGTAGCACAAGCTCCCACTCCATTCGGAACATAAGTAATTGTATATGTACCCGCTAAACTCGTACTTGGCGTTATAACTCCTGTTGTAGCATCAATGGTTAATCCTGAAGGAGTTGCTGAATAATTCGTAGCACTTGTAGCTCCTGTTAATACCGGAACATAAGTTGACGTATCTGAAGTACACAAAGGTGTAGTGTAAGAGACTGTAGCTGTTGTTGGTGATGCTATTGTTACCGTAGTACTATAACCAGCTGCTGGACATCCTCCACATAAAGGAAAATTAATCGTTACAGTATAAGTCCCTGGCAAACTTGTACTTGGGGTAATAACACCTGTCGAAGCATTAATAGTTAAACCAGACGGAGTAGAAGTATATGTAGGAACGTTTGAAGCGCATGATCCGGAACCAGCTGTAGTAGTCGAAAAAGATGGCGAATACGTTCCTAAATCTGAAGTACAAAAACTAGAAGGAGAATAACTCAAAGTACCAACAACCTAGGAGTACCTGTAAATGTTAAATTCGTCGACGAACCTAAACATATTGAAGCTGAACCAGAAATCGTAACCGTAGGCTGAGCTACAACATGCAATTGAAACGAAGAGGTAATAAAATTCGATGGATTAGCCGCTTCCTCTCTTCTAACATAAATTGTCTGTGGATTACTAATATTCGAATAAGCATTTGTTGGTGTTATAGCATTAACGTCTCCATTAGCGTCGACCTGTGAAGTGTGATAAGTAACAACATAATTTGATGGAGTTAAAGACCCTAATACTATTGGCGTTTGAGGATCAAAATTAAATACAGCAATACCATCATTACTAGCGTCATCACATAAAGTTAAATCAGGTGGATTTGTAATTGGGCATGGAACCTGAATCAGATTGAAATGAACTTCAGCTCTACATCCAGTTCCATCAGGAACATTTTCACCTGCAAAATAAATTATTTGACCATTCGTTCCTGGAAAAGCAGACCACTGAGACATTGGAATCATGTTAACATCATTCATAGCGTCAGCCTGTGTAAGATAAAATCCGTAGTTTTCAAAATCTGAAATAGATTGCCCATTCATAATAATGGGAATAACTGAATTTAAATTGAATAGTGGCGGAGAAATATTATCGCACAATGAAACGGGAGGAGGTGTTGTCAATGTAGGTCCAGGAAAATAATCTACGTCAATAGAATCTGAAACTGGACAAGCAGGACCAAAAGGATAGGCAATTACAGTGTAAGTACCAGGAATATTAGCTCCATTTTGATTAATAGTCAATGTAGGACCTGTAGCTCCTGGAATTATAACACCATTAAACGACCATTGATGCAAAACTGAAGCAGGTAATCCTGTATTCAACGTAGTAACTTCTCCCAAACACAGCGAATACCCGCCTGTTAAATCAACACCTAAATTTACTGGTGTAACATTAAAACTTCCTCCTTGTATAAATACTGCAGAATCATAACCATTATCACCAACATTAGCTATAGCTAACTTGATATGATAAGTTTGACCACATTGTACCGTAGCAGCTGCAGTTAACACAGTTGTAAAACCATCATATTGTATCAAAGAAGAACCTGGTCCTGGAAATGGATTTTGCCCTGATGTAGTATTGTTTACATAATAATTACAATTATTACAAGGGCCATTATTTATAGTTCCATTATTAACATTATTAATAGTTATAGCTGTTGTGGACGATGGAATTAAAGCAATGTTTCTAGCACCACCTGAATAAGGACCCGAAATACCGGGACCACTCAAGAAAAAACCAAAAGCATCATTATATGTACTTGCTGAATATTCAGGATACTCCTCAGAAGCGAAAACATATTGAAAAGAAAGATTTTGCCCTTGAGGTATAAAATCAAATTCTAAAATTGCTACATTTCTAATTGTTTGTCCAGAAAGTAAAGCTAAATCTGGATCCCCTTCAAGAGGGTTTGCTGTTGGATTAGACGAAGAACCTGCTCCATTTGGCCCAATAGCAACTTGAGCTTTACCTGTAGCTAAAATAACCCCAGAATTAATACCCAAATTTGTAGAAACCCCTCCATTAAAAAGACCTGCTTGATCTCTAGAAACGGAAGCATTAGCTGTAGATCCATTAAATTTAACATTAGTAACAGTAATACCTGAACCTAACAAAACATTTTGAACTAATTGTTGAGGGGTAACTGTAGTGTTATTTACTGTAAGCTGAGCATTTACAAACAAAGAAAACAATAAAAATAAAAGTAGCGTAATTCTTCTCATAATAGTTGCTTAGTTGTGTTAACATTTTTATAAACTCCAAATATATAAACTTTAGTTTAAGTACTATTTGTATCTTTGCAGAAAACATGTTAAAATGAGCAGAATTTCGATAAAAAACACAAATAACCCTTCAATTGTTAAATTTGAATGGAATGAAATACTTACAAAAGGTAAAAATTTTGAATTTAAAAACATAGATGAAACGAAAGATTCTCCTTTAGCAAAACAGCTATTTTATTTACCTTTTGTTAAAACAATATATATATCTGGGAATTTTATTGCTATAGAAAAATTTTCAATTGTACAATGGGAAGAAGTGCAAGAGGAAGTAGCAAAACAAATTGAAGAATACATTACTTCTGGCGGAGTAATTATTAATGAAGCAACATTAGCTAAAAAAAATCCAATCACTATTTATGCTGAATCAACACCTAATCCTGCAGTTACTAAATTTGTAGCTAATAAGCTACTAACAAAAACTGCTGTTGAATGCAAAAATATTGACGAAACAAAAGCCGCTCCATTAGCGAAAGATTTATTCAGTTTCCCTTTTGTAAAAGAGGTATTTATTGATGAAAATTATGTTTCTATCACCAAATATGACATTGCTAGTTGGGACGAAATTACCTTTGAACTACGTAATTTCCTGAAACAATATTTGGAACAAACAGATATAGTTGTAGATGAAAATTTAGTAGAAAAAACGGATAATTATAAAATTCAGCAAGAAGAATTTTTTGAAAACCTAGATGTTACTTCACAACAAATTATTAACATTCTCGAAGAATATGTTAAACCAGCTGTTCAAAGTGATGGCGGAAACATTACTTTTAATTCTTATGATGAACAAGCAAACATTGTCAAAGTAACACTTCAAGGCGCTTGTAGTGGTTGCCCTTCATCCACTTTTACATTAAAAAATGGAATTGAAAACATGTTACGCCAAATGTTAAATAACAATACAATTGTGGTAGAAGCCATGAACGGTTAAAAATGACAACAACGGAAATAGAATTATATTTTAAACACATTAAGGACTTAGTTTTAGATTATTCTCCTAAACTTGTAGTTGCTTTAGTCATCCTTTTTGGGGGGTTGTGGTTTACGAGCTTTATTACCAAGACAGCCAAAAAATTAATGCAAAAACAAAATGTTGAAATTACTTTAACGAATTTTTTAGGCAACATTATTTTTTGGACACTACGAATAATGTTATTCATTACTGTGATTTCAAAATTAGGCGTAGAAACTTCTTCATTTGTTGCTATTCTTGGAGCGGCAGGTTTGGCTGTTGGTTTATCACTACAAGGATCATTATCAAATTTTGCTGGGGGTATACTAATTATTCTATTCAAACCATTTCGTGTAGGCGATTCAATTGAAGTTCAAGGAGAACATGGGAGAGTTGAAGAAATCATGATTTTTTCAACTAAAATTATTACTGCTACTAATCAAGTCGTATATATACCAAACGGACTATTATCCAATGGAAAAATAAAAAACTATACTCAATTAGGAACAAGAAGAGTTGATCTTGACATCATGACTAATTATACGAGTGACATAAGTGGTTTAAAAGTAAAATTAGAAAAAATAGCCTCTGCTCATCCCTTATTATTAAGAGATTCTAAGACAGAAGTGTATATTAATCACTTTACCGATACCACTATCCATTTTACTGTTCGAGTGTGGACTGAAAATGCACATCATATGCAAGTCAAATCAGATCTTTTAGAACAAACTAAAGATTTAATTCAATTATAAAAAGAAACCCTAACATTGGTCAAGTTAGGGTTTCTTTTTACTATCTATTTAGGACAAAATCTTTCAAATAAAACGGTTCAAAATAAGCTAAATCAACAAAATCTTTATTTTCATATTTCTCAAAAGAAATTGCACTCATTTCATTAGCCGAAGGAAATTCAATTTCTGGATAGAAATGAAATTTTGCAGCAGTTAATATCGGTTGAAATTTAATAGCTCCATCACCCACCAAATGTATTGGACCCTCCATTTCTTGATATGAATTAGCATCTACTATTTCTGCCTCAGTATTTCTAATTTTCAAATACTTGGAATCAAAACATGCCGTATAAGCCTCCATCCTTCTTGCATCTATCATGGGAATAATCACTCCCTGTTGTATTGTGACTTTCCTAGCCAACAACAATAACGTATCTACTGCTATTAAAGGAATAGATAAGGCAAAACAAAACCCTTTAGCCGCTGAGACCCCTATTCGTAAACCCGTATAAGATCCTGGCCCTTGACTTACAGCTACAGCACTCAATTCTTTAAGAGTGATATTAGATTCTTTGCAAATTTCATCTATAAAAAGATGTAATTTTTCAGCATGAGAAAAATGCTGTTCAGCAATCTCTTTACATACCAACGTTTTTCCATCGTTAGCAATACTTACAGAACAATTTCGTGTTGCGGTTTCTATATTTAAAATAATGGCCATATTTTCCAAATTTCAGCAAAGATACAAAATTGAGCTACCTTATCAATCTCCCTTAATTGGGAATAAAAAAGACACGCTAAAACGTGTCTTTTTCTTAACAAATATAACTAACTTTTTATTTTTTTTCTTTATCTTTTTGTGTTTCTAATCGAACCTTATCATTCGTCATTAATTCTTTAGAAACTAATGTATAAGGCCCTACTATTATTTCATCCCCTTTTTTTAAGCCTTCTAAAATTTCAATATTGGTATCATCTTGAATCCCAGTCTTAACGACTCTAATTTTGGCTCTATCTCCAACTTTAACAAATACACACTCAAATTTTTGATCTTTTTTAGGTGCTTTACCTTCTTTTTTAGCTTCTTCTTCTTCAATTTCAGCAACAACATCTTTCTTTGTAGCAGTAGTATCATCTTTTATTACAACAGCACTAATCGGGACACCCAAAACGTTTATACTTCTTTTCGTTATAATATCAACAGTAGCCGTCATACCTGGTCGAAATGGAGAAAAATTAGCTGGTTTTCCTTCCAATAAATCTTGATAAGATTCTTTTGACAAACGCACTTTTACTTTAAAATTGGTCACCTGGTCTGCTGATGTACTACTTGAAGCCGAATTTGAAATACTTGTAACCACACCTTCAAATTTTCTTTTTAAATAAGCATCAACTTCTACTTTTGCAGTATCACCTATGCTTACTTTAACAATATCATTTTCGTTTACATCAACCTCTACTTCCATATTGTTCAAATTTGCAATTCGCATCAACTCAGTACTAGCCATTCCTTGAGTTCCTAGTACACGTTCACCTAATTCTACATCTAATTTGGAAATGGTTCCATCAGCTGGAGCAAAAATAGATGTACGTTTTAAATTATCATTCGCTTCTGTAACATTTGCTGAAGCCGACTTCATCTGGTAATAAGCCGATTGTTTTGAAGCAGTTGCCACTTCATAAGCTGAAACAATTTTATCCCATTCCGCTTTAGAAATCACCCCTTTATCAAACAATCTTTTATTTCTATCATAATTTGATTTAGCTTCTTTTACTTGTGCTTCTGCTTGGGTTAATCCTGCCTTTGTTGTAGATAATGACGCCACCGTTCTATTAACACCCGACTCATAAATATCAGGATTGATTTTAACCAATAAGTCTCCTTTTTTCACCTGTTGCCCTTCCTTCACATTCAATGCAATAACCTCTCCTGAAACTTCAGATGAAATTTTAACCTCTACTTCAGGTTGAATTTTCCCAGTAGCTGATACTGTTTCAACTATAGTCATAGATTCAACTTTAGCTGTTTCAACCACTTTACTTTCATCATTATTACCTATAATCCCGCCTTTTTTAAGACCAATCAATAACACAATTAATGCTAAAACACTTCCTCCTATAATAAATAATTTCTTTTTTGACATAACTTATTGTTTTTCAATTAATGGAACTCCAAAATAAAATTCTAAAATCTTAATTCTAAAAATATAATCATACTTTGTTCTTAAAACTTCTGATTCTGCATTAGCTAAGGCTGTTTGTGCTTGATTATAATCAAAAACATTCATTAAACCAATTTCATAACGCTCTTTAGCGTATTCGAAAGCTAATTTTCTAGAAGTCAATGAAGCTGTTGCCGCTTCAAAACTTTCTTTTGCTGCTTTTGTATCAGTGTAAGCAGTAAACACATTACGTTCTAAATCTAACTCTTGTTGTTTAAAGTTTAATTTAGTTCTTTCAAAAGCTACTTTTGATCTTTCAACATTATTTCTAGTTGCAAAACCGTTAAAAATAGGCACGGTTAATTGTAAACCAAAATTTTGTCCTTTATTTCTATCAAACTGATCAAAAATAGGATCTGGACCTTTAATCCCGATAGGAACATTATTACTATCAAAAAGGATTCCATCTGAATTAGAAGCTCTAGTTGTAAAACTATAAAATCCCACCAAAGAAGGTAAATAAGCTCCTTTAGCAATTTGTATATCCTTTTTAGCCAATTCAATATTAGCCTGTGCAATTTTCAACTCTGTTCTACTCTCCTTTGCTTTTGCTATTATGGCTTCAGAGGTTTCATTTAAAATAGAAGATAGCATTGAAGGAACATCATCATTAGAAATATCAAAATTTTTAAAATCATCTAATTGTAATAATTGGGCTAAACTTAATTTTGACAATAAAACTGAATTTTCAGCAGCAATTACTTTTTGATTATTGCTAGCTAAAGTAGCTTGTACATCAAGTAAATCTCCTTTTGGCACACTCCCAGCGTTTACTAATTCTGTCGTTCTTGCCAGTTGCTTTTCTGAAAGTGCCTTTTGTTCTTTTTGAACTTTTAAATTTTCTTTATTAAATAAAATTTGCAAATAAGCATTAGCAACATTTAATGCAATATCTTCTTGTATTTTAGTCAGTTGATATTGTGAAGCAATTAGAGCTAAATTAGCTTTTCTTAATTGATTAAAATTTTGTAAGCCTTTGAAGATATCAACATTACTGCTAATTCCAACAGACGTAAACTGAGTGGTTTGATTTTGTAATAACCCTGTAGTAATGTTTTGATTCAAACCAATATTCCACGAATGCGATCCAGAGGCACTAATATTAGGTAGAAAATTACCAATAGCATCTTTTTTATTGATTTGATTATTCTTTAAATCTAATTCAGATTGTTTTACTGAAATATTATTGGTTATGGCATGATTAACACATTCCTTTAAGGTCCATTTTTTATTTTGGGCAAAGGAAGAAAAAGCTGTAAATGCCGTAAGAAGAAGTATTCGATAAGATTTCATCTTTTCACTTATTTTACTTATTTGACCACATTTTAAAAAAAATGTTACAGTTTTCAATTAATATTTTACATTTGGTATCACATTTGCACTTTAAAACAAGATTAAGAAACCTACTCACTGAACTAATGAACTTAAAATTAAAAATTTTGCTTTTTGGATTATTAAATATGAGCTTTTTTGGATGTAGTACTTCTAAAAAAATTGAAGCTATAAAACCACTACCTTCTTCAAATGCTCCAATAGTTTACAGCAACAAATCTTCATTTATCAATATGCCTTTAGAAATCCCACTAAAGGAAATTGAGCACCAGTTAAATAAAAACCTTACTGGATTAATTTACCAAGACTCTATCTTAGAAGACGATAAATCGGAAATGAAAATTTGGAAAACAGCACCTATTACTTTAAAAGAAAAAGACGGTGCTATTATTTCAGTAATTCCTTTAAAAATATGGGCTAAATTCAAATATGGCACCGATTTTATGGGATTAAATGACACAAGAGAAGTTAATTTAAATGGTATAATTACATTAAATAGTAAAGCTACGTTCTTAAATTGGAAATTGAATACTACATCAAGAATAGAAGATTTTGAATGGTTAGAGAGCCCAAGCATCTTGGTAGCAGGAAAAAATGTACCCATAACATACATCATCAACCCAACTCTTAGCTTATTTAAAAGAAAAATAGCTAAAAAAATTGATGAAGCTATTGATAAAAGTTGCGATTTTAAAGAACAAGTTTTTTCTGTTTTACAAACATTGTCTGTTCCTTTTCTTGCAAATGAAGCCTATGAAACATGGTTTAAATTAATACCACAAGAAATCTATAGCACACCAGCAGTAATCAACAAATCTAAAATCACTTTAAATTTAGGTGTAAAATGCGATATGCAAACCATGGTAGGAGACAAACCTAAAAACACTTTTGACAAAACTAAAATACTTATAAAAGCAGTTTCTAAAATACCAAATGATTTTAATGTATCCATAGCTGCTGTTTCAACCTATGAAAGTGCTAGTAGAATTATAACCAAAAATTTTTATGGTCAGGAATTTGGTAGTGGCAAAAGAAAAATAACTATTCAAAAAGTAGACCTTTGGTATAAAGATGAAAAAATGATTATTTCATTAGAGATATTAGGTAGTGTTTCTGGCACTATTTATTTAATTGGAACCCCAAAATATAATGCCGAAACAAAAGAAATATATTTTGATGATTTAGATTATGTTTTAAACACAAAAGGAATCTTAACCAAAACAGCCAATTGGTTATTACAAGGTGTTATATTAAACAAAATTAAAGAGAACTGTAAATACTCGATTAAATCAAATTTAGAAGAAGGTAAAAAAAACATGCTTCCTTATTTAAACAATTATTCACCAATGAAGGGAGTCTTTATCAATGGAAAATTAAACGACTTTATTTTTGAAAAAATGGATTTAAACGAAAAAGCCATAATAGCCTTTATAGCAACATCAGGAACATTAAGTGTAAAAATAGAAGGGATGGATTAAAAGTACAAAGAACGCCTATCTGAATTAGGCGTTTTTTGACATATTTTCTTTTTTTTTGTTCGATCTTATTCTATACACCGCATAGCCTGCTAATGCTACTAAAATGTAAGGGATAGCCATTAGATAAACGATCCCATCATTAATACCTTGAGCAGTTGCTTGATTGGCTTCATTTTGTAATGACGCTCTACACATGGCACATTGACCTTGAACTTCTAAAATTGAAAAACACAAAAAAAGCAACAAAAGGCCAACAGAGTACGGTGCAGCTAAAAACTTAATCTTATTCATGACTAATAACCTTTATTTAATATAATAAGGAGAAATCATAACATAAACTACCACACCGGTAATCGCAACATATAACCAAATTGGAAAGGTAATTTTTGCTAATTTTTTATGCCTATCAAAACTAAAAGACACAGCACTAACATAAGTAAATAACACAAATGGAATAATTACAACTGATAAAGAAATATGTGTAACAAGTATGAAATAATACAAATAACGAACATTACCCACAGTCATTTTTTCAATTTCATCTAACACGCCATCATGATTTAGATCCCCAAATTTTGCAGACACCGATGTCATATGATAAGCCACATACATTACTAAAAAAGCTAAAGAACAAATAATAGCCACTTTCATTAAATTTTCATGTAATGTTTTCTTTCCATTTTTTATAGCTAATACAGCCAAAACCAAAACTAAAGCTGTTACACCATTAATGGTCGCGTAAATTGGCGGTAACTGATGTAGAGGTTCAACATCATAACCTAATTTTTGCAAATTAACTCCAAAAAGAAGAGCTACAACCAGCGGTATAACAATTGATACCGCAACAATTAATTTTTTGTACTTGTTTTCTACAGATTGATTCATTTTATTCTTCTAATAATAATTTAATATCTTCTTTAATAGCTTTTATTCCAGCTTCTTCTAACCCATCATAATATAGTATTGGATTTCCGAATTTATCTTTTCTACATCGAATCTTACCTTCTTTATCAATTAAAGCAAATAATCCTGAATGTTCAAAACCTCCTGCCACATTATTGTTTTTTCCAGCATAAATATTAAAACCCTTATTAGCCAAATTCATAATATAATTATAATTTCCTGTTAAGAAATGCCAATTTGGATGCTTTACTCCTAAATCTTTAGCATGCTGAAGCAAATGTGAAGGAGTATCGTTCTCTGGATCTATTGTAATCGAAGCAATACCGAAGTTTAAATTCCCATAAAATTCATCTTGCAATTTTAACATATTTTGATTCATTCTTGGACAAATAGATGGACAAGAGGAAAAGAAAAACTCAACTACATAAACTTTCCCTAAATAATCT
>NZ_JAGKWP010000082.1 GCF_021151785.1 Flavobacterium sp. | reverse complement strand
AATCAACTCTTTTAAAATGACATTTTCTTTTTTACCTGCATTCTCAATACTAATTACCAATTTCTGTTTACCTTGTTCAGTAATAATCTCTGCTTTTAAGTTTTCAAACGTTGCCAAAGTAGAAGTAATTGTAGAAGAGCCCGACTTAGTTTTTGCTTTCTGAGCAAATATTGAAGTAGGAATCAAAGTTAAAAGTAACGCAATTAGTAGGCTTTTCATGTTTTTTTTAGTTAGAAATTGGTTTCTCAATATACAAATTATTTTAAAATAAAAAAACCGAGTTATTTTTTTAACTCGGTTTTTTCTTATTTTAGTTTATATAAACACTAGTTTATAAAACTTTTATGTGATATTTAAATTATTTTACTTCTTCAAAATCAACATCTTGTGTAGAATCACCACCTTCATTAGTTGGTTCTGCTTGAGGAGCACCTTGACCTTCAGCTTGTGCTTTGTACATTTCTTCAGAAGCAGCTTTCCAAGCTTCATTGATTTTATCTAATGCTGGTTGAATTGTAGCCACATCTTTTGTTTCGTAAGCTTTTTTCAATTCTTCTAAAGCAGCAGAAATATTTGATTTATTACCTTCTGATAATTTATCACCAAATTCAGATAATTGTTTTTCAGTTTGGAAAATCATGCTATCCGCTTCATTTAATTTAGAAGCTTTTTCCATAGCGGCTTTATCTGCTTCAGCATTCATCTCAGCTTCTTTTCTCATTTTTTCGATTTCTTCTTGTGTTAATCCAGAAGAAGCTTCAATTCTAATGTCATGAGATTTTCCAGTACCTTTATCTGTTGCAGAAACTTTAATGATTCCGTTAGCATCAATATCAAAAGTAACTTCAATTTGAGGAACTCCTCTTTGTGCTGGTGGAATGCCATCTAAATGGAAACGTCCAATTGTTTTATTGTCATTTGCCATAGGACGTTCTCCTTGTAACACGTGGATTTCTACTGATGGCTGGTTATCTGCAGCGGTTGAGAATACTTGTGATTTCTTTGTTGGAATCGTTGTATTAGCTTCAATTAACTTAGTCATAACACCACCCATAGTTTCAATTCCTAAAGATAATGGAGTCACGTCTAATAATAATACATCTTTTACATCTCCTGTTAAAACTCCTCCTTGAATAGCAGCTCCAATAGCAACTACTTCATCAGGATTAACTCCTTTTGACGGTTTTTTTCCAAAGAATTTCTCAACTTCTTCCTGAATAACTGGAATACGTGTAGATCCACCTACTAAGATTACTTCATCAATATCAGAAGTTGATAATCCAGCATCTTTCAATGCTTTAGCTACTGGGTCCATAGAGCGTTTTACTAATTCATGAGCTAATTGCTCAAATTTTGAACGTGTTAATGTTTGTACCAAGTGTTTTGGCCCAGAAGCTGTTGCTGTTACATAAGGTAAGTTAATTTCTGTTTGAGCAGAAGAGGATAACTCAATTTTTGCTTTTTCAGCAGCTTCTTTTAAACGTTGTAAAGCCATAGGGTCTTTACGTAAATCTACACCTTCAGCAGCGTTGAATTCATTCGCTAACCAATCAATAATCACTTGGTCAAAATCATCACCTCCTAAGTGTGTATCTCCATTAGTAGATAATACTTCAAATACACCGTCACCTAATTCTAAGATAGAGATGTCAAATGTTCCTCCACCTAAGTCATAAACCGCGATTTTTTGATCTTTTCCTGCTTTATCTAAACCATAAGCTAATGCAGCAGCTGTAGGTTCATTGATGATACGCATCACTTCTAAACCTGCAATTTGTCCCGCTTCTTTGGTAGCTTGACGTTGTGCATCGTTAAAGTAAGCTGGTACGGTAATAACTGCTTGAGTTACTGTCGTTCCTAAATAATCTTCAGCGGTTTTCTTCATTTTTTGAAGTGTCATTGCTGATAATTCCTGTGGTGTATATAAACGACCATCGATATCTACTCTTGGTGTATCGTTGTCACCTTTTACCACTTTATAGGCTACAGTTGAAGCTTCTTTTGAACTTTCTGAGTATTTGTTACCCATAAATCGTTTAATAGAAGCAATTGTTTTTGTTGGGTTAGTCACTGCTTGTCTTTTTGCAGGATCTCCCACTTTAATTTCACCACCTTCAACAAATGCGATTACTGATGGTGTTGTACGTTTTCCTTCTGCGTTAGCAATTACTACTGGTTCTCCACCTTCCATTACTGCCACACATGAGTTGGTTGTACCTAAGTCAATTCCAATAATTTTACTCATAATATTTTCTCCTTTTTAATGCTTTTTAATAGTTCCTCTAGGAGTGAACTGTGCGTTGCACGATTCGAAATAGTCAATTCTTATGCCAACTCATTTTTTGAATTAATTTGTCAGTTTTTTTATTTACGAATTTATTTTAGACTGACAAACTGACATTTATAGCTTTTTGTGGCAGAAATTATCCTTTAAAAAGTGTCAATAAATTGTAGAATAGAAAAGTAACCTTTAATGGAGGCAATGAAAATAGTCTAGTGTTAATAATTAAATTAGAAAAAATTCTATTTTAATTCAATATAAAATGTTGTAAAACAATTCTTTAGCTTGTTGTTTTTTTCTTTATGTTGAAAACTACTATTGATAAAGCAATAAGGCCATAAGCTATTAATTGTGTTATTTGTACATTCTCTTTAAAATAGAAAAGAGCTAATATGAAATGAATCAATGGGTTAGTATACATCAGAATTCCAACGGCAGAAGAATTCATTCCTTTTAATGCATACAAATTTAAATATAGAGGGATAATGGTAAATAAAATGACAATTAATGCCATCATATTGTAAAATAAACTAGCTGTTGGGATGGGACCAGCATATTTTGGAAAAAAAGGAAACAAAACAAAGGAGGCAATTACCAATTGAATGGTTAAAATAATGAACTTATCAAAGTTGCCATTTTTACGTTGGGATATTAAATATAAGGCAAAAGATGTGGCAATGATTAGACTGTAAATCAAATCTTGTACATGACCATAGGCAAGTAGAATACAACTAATTATACATAGCAAAACAGCTATCCATTGCCATTGGTTTAATCGTTCTTTCAAAAGAAAAAAGGCTAGTACAGTGGTTATAATAGGACAAATTAAATAGGCAAAGGAAGCCGATTGTAAACTTACATGATTTACGGCATACATGAATAAAAACCAATTTAATACTAGTAAAAATCCGCCACCAATAGTCAATGTTAAAAACTGTTTTTTTTCTTTTTTACTGAAGGTCAAGAAGGTATTCCAGCTGTTTTTTACAATGTCTTTTCTAAGAGTTACATTTAGTAGTAACAATAAAATTGTAGAAAAAAAGACTCTATAAAACAAGATGTCTATCGAAGGATAGTTATGCAATGGTTTTAAGGCTAAACTAAAAAATCCCCATATGATAAAGGAGAATAAGGCGTAAAAAAAGTATTTATTAAGTGGCATAGTAATTTTTTTCAAAGATAAGAATTAATACTTCTAACATTAGGGATGTTACTACGCTAATCTTATGTTAAAACCAACCAACAAAAAAATAGACTATCTTTGCCAAACAAATTTAATATATGACATTCGAAGATTTAAAATTACACCGTAATATTACTGAAGTACTTAAGGAAGAAAATTATGTAGCACCCACACCTATTCAACAACAAGCGATTCCGATCATATTAGAAGAACATGATTTAGTTGGTTGTGCACAAACAGGTACGGGTAAAACAGCTGCATTTGCTATTCCTATTCTCAATTATTTACATCCTATAATTGGCTCAAAAAATAAAAGAAAAGTAATTCGAACGTTAGTATTGGCACCAACTCGTGAATTAGCGCATCAAATTTTAGATAGTTTTGAGACCTATGGTCGCTATATGAATACGAAAGCAATGGTGATTTATGGTGGTGTCAATCAGGTTCCGCAAGTAAATAAAATTAAAGAAGGAGTAGATATTTTGATTGCTACACCAGGACGATTATTGGATTTACACAAACAAGGGTTTATTGATTTGAATCATTTACATCATTTAGTGATTGATGAAGCAGATCAAATGTTAGATATGGGCTTTATCAATGATGTAAAAAAAATCATAAAATTAACTCCGGATAATAGACAAACATTATTGTTTTCGGCTACTATGCCTGCTGCAATTAGAGAATTAGCAGACCAATTTTTGAAACAGCCAAAATTTGTTTCGGTTACTCCTGTTTCAAGTACAGCTGAAAAAATAAATCAAAAAGTATACATGGTTCAAAAAGAAGACAAAAGAAAATTATTGATTCATTTGCTTCAAGAAGAAAAGTTGACCAATGTGTTAGTTTTTGTTCGTACCAAACATAGTGCAGATAACGTGGTTAAAGCATTGAAAAAAAATGAAATTAAAGCAGAAGCCATACATGGGGATAAATCGCAATCTGCTCGTTTACGTGTATTGGATGAGTTTAAAACTAAGCAAATTGGAGTACTCGTAGCTACTGATATTGCTGCTAGAGGTATTGATATTGACTTACTTCCTTTTGTTATTAATTTTGATATACCTAATATTCCTGAAACTTATGTGCACCGTATTGGTCGTACTGGTAGAGCAGGAAATGAAGGATTAGCTATTTCGTTTTGTGGTAAAGATGAATTGGCATATTGGAAAGATATTGAGAAATTAACCCGCCAACAAATCAAAGTGGTAAAAGATAATCCGTTTCCATTCAGAGAATATACAGAAGAAGAAAAAACAGCTAAGCAAAACGACCGAAGAAATCCAAAAAAACAAAATTCTGGACAAAAACCAGCGGGTACAAGCAATGCTAAAAAACCTTCTAATTCCAAAAAGTCCGATGCGGCTAAGAAGAATAAAAAGCGTTGGTATTAGTGGCATAAATGTAGGTGAATTAAAGTCACAAGGAAATACTGTTCAATAAAATATAGTATTAACAAGAAAGAATCTTTTCTAATTTTGATTAGATTCTTTTTTATTTTTTTAGATACCGGTGGAATGAAAAAATACATTTAATATTGAAACTTTTTGTAGCACAATAAATAAAAATTTCACCTCTAAATTCTAAATTCTAAATTCTAAATTTTACCTTTGCTACTATAACGATTTAGTATATGGAATGTATTTCAGTTTTTGATATGTTGAAAATAGGGGTGGGACCTTCAAGTTCGCATACCCTAGGGCCTTGGCGTGCTGCAGAAAAATTTTTAGCCGAATTGAGAAATCAAAATCAAATGGATAATATCAATCGGGTAAAAGTAGATTTGTTTGGTTCATTGTCATTGACAGGGAAGGGCCACGCAACTGATTTAGCTGTAATGCTAGGTTTAAGTGGTGCCGATCCAGAATACATCCCAGTGGAAAGTATAGATGTGATTATTTCTGCAATCAATAATAAAAACGAAATTTTCTTAGGAAACGAAATTTTAATTCCGTTTCATGTAAATACAGACATCGTATTCAATCGTAATTTTTTACCTTTTCATGCCAATGGATTAACATTTACGGCTTATACAGACAAAGGAGAATATACTTCTACTTTTTATTCTATTGGAGGTGGATTCGTGGTAAAAGAAAAAGAAGATAATCATAAAAGTGATATTAAATGTGCTTTTCCTTTCCCAATTGATAAAGCCACAGAATTATTGGAATATTGTCAAAAAGAAAACAAAAAGATTTCAGAAATTGTTTATGAAAATGAAAAATCCATGCGTTCTGAAGAAGGAATTCATAACGAGTTACTTCGTATTTGGGATACTATGTTGGAATGTATGTATATTGGTTGTCATACTGAAGGAACGTTGCCAGGAGGTTTAAATGTAAGACGTCGTGCTTATGATATGCATAAAAACTTAATTGGTGTATTGCCGTATGATAACCCCTATTCTTGGTTGCAAATTATTCGTCAGACGGAAGTGAAATTTAGACAAATTTTGAAATGGGTTTCTTGTTTTGCATTGGCTGTGAATGAAGTAAATGCGTCTTTAGGTCGTGTGGTTACGGCGCCTACAAACGGAAGTGCAGGGGTAATTCCTGCTGTGCTAATGTACTATATGGTTATTGAAAACCACGAAGCAAACGAAAATCAAATTAAACAATTTTTGATGGTGGCTGGTGAAATTGGCAGTATCTTTAAAAAAGGCGCGACTATTTCAGCGGCTATGGGTGGTTGTCAGGCTGAAATTGGAGTTTCAAGTGCAATGGCTGCAGGTGCTTTATGTGAATTGATGGGCGGAACACCAGAACAAGTTTTGATGGCGGCAGAAATTGCCATGGAACATCACTTGGGCTTAACTTGTGATCCTATTGGAGGATTGGTACAAGTGCCTTGTATTGAACGTAATACGATGGGCGCAATCAAAGCGATTAATGCGGCGGAATTGGCCTTAGAGACCGATGCTAAAAACGCTAAAGTGCCTCTAGATAAAGTGGTAAATACCATGTGGGAAACGGCAAAGGATATGAATAATAAATACAAAGAAACTTCTGAAGGTGGTTTAGCCGTAGCGGTTGGGTTGGCAGATTGTTAATTTTTTGCCTTTTTCAATTGTTTGATTTCCACTTGTAATTTCTTGATTTCTTTTACCAAGTCCAGATTTTCTTCTATGTTTTGATGAACCACAACATCATGACATTTGAGGTTGTTTTGCATAAAATATTGGGTTATTTGAGCATCTATACTGCTGTTGAATGAAGTTGTTGAAACATCTAGTTCAATTATTTTATTTTTTGAATCAATAGAATAATTAATGACATGAAAATGCGGCTCAATTTTATCGTTTATCACTCGTTCTACACGGTATTGAAACATATTTTGAATGGCTAATTCATAGGCAAAGTAAAGCGCTGGAAGAAGTGTGAGTAAACCAAGAACCACAAACCATCCGTTGACACTTTTAATGGTTCTGTCAGACTGTTGTTTAAATTTTAAATATTTAGTCATCATTAAGGTTCCTAAACCAATAAAAATGGAATTGATGGAATAGGTATACAGACCCCCTAGTAAATATTCTATATTACAATTGGCAATACCAAATCCTGCTGTACATAACGGTGGAATACAAGATGTTGCCACAGCCACAGCAATAATAACTTGTGTGCCGCTTTCTCTTGAAATAGCAAGCATAGCAGCTAATCCGCCAATAAATGCTAATAATACATCGAAAAAAGTAGGCTTAGAAAAACTAATTAGTTCTTCCGTTTCTATAGAATAGGGATTAACTACATAATATAAAGTAGAAAAGAAAACACTGACAATGATAATTTTAATGGCATTTTGCAAACTGTTTCTGAATAAGACAACATCAGAGGTTCCTACTGAAAAACCAATACCAAAAATAGGTCCCATTACAGGCGAAAGTATCATAGCGCCAATAACGGCACTTTTTGAATTAATATTCAAACCAATACAGGCAATTAAAATAGCAAATGCTAAAAGCCATAAATTTTTACCTTTAAATTCAACACCTTCTTTGATTTCAAAATAGGTTTGTTCTTCAGCTTCTTGAGAAGATTTTAGGTCAAATAATTGTCGGATGTAACGTTTAAATAGGGCTATTTTAGCAATCATAGTTAGAATTCAAAACTCAAACTCGAAGTTACAGAAAAATTATCTTTTTGTGTATTTTCATCAAAAATATTTTGGGTAGCGTGGTACCATTTACCTTCCGTTCTCAATTTAAATTTAGAATTCACTAGAAAATCAAAATTTATTGAATTACCAATAGTCTTAAAGGGTAAGTTATAGCTTGTAAGTAGTACATTTTGAGTGTCTTGATAATATTCTATCCGATGTGCTATTTGCCATTTGGAATGAATAGCGTATTGGTTAATTAGTACTGGACTAAACCAATTGATTAATTTTGTACCATTGGGAGCTACATCTTGTAATCCATAATCAAATCCGATAACAGCATGCCACTTGGGATGCCATTTGCTGTCCCAATAGAAATTACTGAAATAGCGAAAGCCTAAATCGGTTCCATAATACTCTTTTCCTATGAAAGTACTCCAATTTAAAAGGTTGTTTTCATTAGGTTTGTATACAATTTGCGTTCCAAATGCTGGTGGAAAAGAAGCAGCAACTTTTTCAATATGCTGCCAGCCGTTAGTAATTAAACCTGCAATACTCCATTGATTATTGAGTTGATGATTTAATTTAACACCGGTCATGTAATAGGGAGAGTTTTCCGCTAAAATAGAACGTGTTAAAGTCAGATTGCTGTGGGTTGTAGCCGATTCAAATCCAATATAACTAGGTAGAATTCCGGCTTCAATTGTCGTTTTTTTGCTCTTGTTTAAGTAGAAACCAACAAAAGCTTCATTAATATATTTAATGGATTCTGCGGCATAATTGTCTTCTACATAAGTACCAGCATGAACGGATAATTTTGCATACACATTCTCATAGCTAATATTGGCTCTTAATAAAGCAATATTTAAATTAAAACTGTTTTGTCTGTTGTAATTGTATTGAAAAGGTTGTTTGTATTTCGTCTCTGGTTGGTCAAAATCATAAGAATAATAAGTGTCAATGTATCCAGAAAAATCAATTGCAACTTTAGAGATACTGTCTTGTGCGTTTGAAAATACAATTTGTAACAAAAATAAAAAGACTGTAAATTTCTTCATTAATTTTTTTTCAAATGTAGTGTATTATCAAATACAAAAAAAAGACATAAATCATGAGAAATATGTCTTTTTTTCAAATGGGTTAAAAATTATAATCTGAAATTGACAGCAACTATAACTCGATTCTCTGATTTTTTTAAATCTGCTTTCCAGTTGGGGTCTAAACTATCATTTGAAAATCCAGTTTGTGAAGTTGTTCCTCCGGGCCCTGTGAAATAGGGAATATTAGCATTTCTGTAAGCATATTCGATTCGGAATGTAACAATATCATTAGGCATAAAATCAAAAGTGGTACTCAATTGACACATTTTTAAATCTTTTCCTTCTGATAAGGCTGTTTCATAATCATTAGGAATTAATCCTGATTGAGCAGGAGTAAATGCTAAATATCCGCCTGGATTAGTTACATAATCAACTCTTGTTGTCCAGCCAATTTTATTTTGATTAAACCATAAACGATTCACAAGAGAGGACCCCATCATATAATTGTCTTTTGATTTTAAGCCATCTCCTTGTTGAAATCCATAATGATTATTTAAACTAAATGCAGCCTGTGAAATACCTTTTTGATTAGATGTTTTTTTTATATATCTGTAAACAATACTATTATCATGGTGAAAACGCATAATATTCGATAATTCAGGAGAACCACTTTTACTGTCTTTTCCATAATAAAAATTTGCTACTAACTGAATGTTTTCATTAGGTCTCAAATAATTTGAATTACCTATTCCAGGATTTTTATTCCAACTGTTATAGGATTGCCAACCATTTAATAGCCAAAGTTCTGTTTTGTAGTTTTTTGTTGGATAATATTGTACTCTTGCACCTTGAAAATAAAACGGAGTAAAATCGCAAACCATACTTCTTTGATAGCTCCAGTTTTCTTGTGTTAAATAGCTTTCCAATCCAATATAACTCATAAAAATACCCATTTCTACATTTAATCCGTAATTAACATTAAAATGATAACCTGCTGCAGCTTCACGAATAAACTTTAAATTTCCGGTACTTGTATTTCTACCTCTACTAATAGAACCATCTGTCTCCTGAATGATATTTAACATACTACCTGTTTGCAACCATAAACGACCAATTGTATTCTTATAGTTTGATTCAATGCCAATACTAGCTAGTGCCAAACTAAATTCATTACTTCGTGCGGTTACTGCAGATATGGTTTGTGTGTTGTCTTTAGGATGAGCAAAATTATAGTTAAAATGACCGTCTAAATAAACAACACCTGTTAAAATAGTTTCTCCATTTTTATCTTTTAATTGCAGTGGAAAATCTTTTTGTCTGTTTTGTCCATTTATCCAAGTTAAATTATAGTTCTCAAAAGGTGTTCTTATTTTTAACGAGTCATTTTGAGACCAAATTAATTGCGTAAAAAGTATAGTAA
>NZ_JAGKWP010000081.1 GCF_021151785.1 Flavobacterium sp. | reverse complement strand
AATATTGATAACATAAAATCATTGTCTAATGAAAATGAAGTAGAAGTTATTGATGTTAAGGCTTTATATGATAGACTAAAACAAATTTCAAAAAATGATTGGTCAAAAATATTTGACTTAGGAGAACAAACAAAAATATTTGACAGCCTTGAATTAATGAATTTAAAATCTGTGCAAAAATCAATTTCAAAAAATGATATTGTGAAAGAAGTGAATGTTTTAAATGCATACAAATCAATTAAAAAATTAAATAAATTTGGTGTTAAAATTTAATTACATTTATTGTGAATATTTTTCAAATACCTGTTAAATAAATTAGTTATTTTATTTATTACATAAACTAAACCTATAAATTAAAAGTTATCAACTTTTAATTTATTATTTGAGAAAATGCTGTTAAAAATTTTCAACAAGTTCCCAAAACAAGTTCATAAGGAAAAAGAAACCGTAAAGACTGGGAAACAAATCACTTTTGCTCCTAACCTCTTTCTTGTTGAAACGCTTTTCATAGACCTTTTTAATCCAGTAAACATACAAACAAAAAAGGACCGCTTTTCAGCTGTCCTTTTTTTTCTTTTATAGTTGTAATACTCATCACCTGTCATACAGGCTTCTTACAGCTACAAAACTATTTAATCAATCTCCTCTACAAATATAAGGGGTTCTATTGGGTAAAAAAAACGTTATTCTGCCTAAATTTAAAAATTAAGTAAAAATACTTAATTGATAGGCGTATTAATAATGAACTCTTTTTTGTTTTTATCAAGGCTCCAGCTTTCCTTTAACATAATACCATTTGCCATGTACTTCTTTAAACGTTGATTTTTCATGATGCACTTGGGCTTGGCCTTTGGCATCTAAGAAATAGGCTTTAAACGTTACGGTTTGTGCCGTACTTGCTAGTACTTCTAATTTTAGCCAAGTATTTTGTTGGGCCCACTCGAGGATTTCTCTTTTAGAGGTAAAACGCCTTTCTGCTAAACTAGTCGTTTGAAATAAATAGTCCGCCAAATGCAACGTAAATGCCGTATATCGGGAACGCATTAACGCTTCTGCCGTGGGAGCAGAATGGTTGGTAATATAAGGCATACAGCATTGCGCTAGTGCTTTTTGACTTCCACAGGGACACGTTTTATTCATCTGTTGGGTTCTTTGGGTTAACTTGGGCTAAAATGGCTTTTTTCTTGGCTAAAGCGGCTTCTTTTTTAGTTTGCTGCTTTTTCTTCTTATCGTCGGCTTTCTTCTTGTGAGCCAATCGATTGGTTTCGTTACGTCGTCCCATTTACTTTTTGTATGATTTGAAACAGGGTTTCGTTCGTGTTGATCAAATAGGCTACAATGTCTTGCAATGCTACTTCTTCATCGTATACTTGGGCGTACTTCTTCCAATGGTCAAACTGCAATACTTCGTTAATTTTTTGAATGCGTTTGGCCGTTTCATTAGCGTTTCTTAGCAATTGTCCACGGTAATTTGGGTCGTTTTTATGATAAAACAAAGCCTGATTAGCCACCCAATCAATTTCAATATAAAACCATTTTTCAGTTTCATTGTTAGGGTAAAAATCTGTCCAACGCGCATATCCTACCACTGTACTTTGGTTTTTGTAAGCTGCTTGAGTTTCCAAACGCCATCTGCAATTGGCCGCCCTACCCCAATGGTTAGATTTTCTGTACACGCCTTGTTCGGTAAAAAAATAGGCACTTCCAGACGCACTTTTATAATGAAGGGTTTGTCCTGCTATTATACTGGAATCCACCTGCTTAAACAAGCAAAAGGTATGCTGATGAAAATTGAATCGATTGTACATTAAAAAGCCAATAATTTGAGTTCCCAAATTGTTTTTTGTGTAGTACCAAAGCTCTTTGTCTTGGGCGTAAATTGCACTTTTTGTGTTATTCTAGTGGTCGTTTGGTTCGCGTTGTGCTGCGTGGTTAAATCATAACTGATGTTGAAATACGTTTCTCCCATGCCCTCTTCTTTAAAATTTGTACATGAAAAAGTAGTGCTCGTCTGCCTAACTTTATTCAACAAGTCTAGCAAAGGAATATTTTTAGACGTTGTAGCTGTTATATCAAGAACTTCCAGTTGCGTTAGCGCAAAGTCTAACAAAATGGCTTTTTTGATTTCCTCCTGCTCGGCTCCGTCTTTGGCTTGTGCCAATGCCGTTAAATACGCATAAAAATCAACTATTTTTTGTTGCGCCTGATTTTGATAGGCTTCATATACCGCTACTGGAAAAGCCGCCTTGATGGAAGCTTTTACAACCGATTTTTCATTTGCACTTTCCTCATTTGGTTGGGTCAACTCTTTTTTTACGCTGTTTGAAGTGCTTTGGGCTAATAGGCTTACAGTGAAAACTAAAAACAAGCAAGCCGTCAGTGTCCATTTCCTATTTAGGGCTGTGTAATTCGGATCCATTTTATTCTTTTTTGTTCGTCTTGTTGCAGTTCCACAATATTCATTTTTTTCAATGAAGGAGAAGGAATTATCAGTTTTTGAGCAAATTCTTCTTTGTTGAAATACTCTGCTCCCAAATTGTTGGGTAACATGACAATGACTTCCAGATCATCGGCTAATATTTTTTGCAATTGTTGCTTTCGAGTTTGCCAATTTTTAATATCACTTTTCATGAAGGCTTTTACTATCAAAGCGTAATCATTTGGCTTTAATTCAATAGTAGACAACGGCTCATTAGGTTGTATTACCATTTTCTTAGGTTCATAAAAAGGACTTTTCAACACAACTTGTGTGGGTTTCGTAAACTCCATTTTAGTTTTCGACAACTCAATTGGTTTTTCTATGGTGTCTTCAATAACATAAGCTTTTACCTCTTCTTTGGCCACCGTATCCTTGGTATAACTGTTTTGCAATTGAAGCGTTTCGTCTTTATTACTTTTATTTTCCATCCACCACACTCCGCCTATTAATCCTACCAGCAACATTCCGCCTATGACTAAATAGAAATAAGAAAATGGGGTTTTTGAAATGGGGTTTACTTGTTCTAGGATAGGTGTTTGAGGTTGTAACTTTTTAAATGTAAATTCTTCCCAACTCCCACATTGGGCATAGCTACATAAAATAGCTAACATGTCTTTTCGTGGTAGTTTTACATTAACTTCAGGCTTTAAATGCGTATAAATCCATTTCTCACTAATGGTTTGCTTGGTTTGGGATTGGATATCATCCATCAAATTTAAAATATCCTGAGAAGTAAAACTTTTCCAATTTCCCATAAAGTACGGATGGCTTTCTTTGTATTGCCTTAGTACTTGCTCTTTGAGTTGGTAAAAAAGTTCTAATTCCGTCATATTTACTAGGTGTAAATGTCGTTTTCTTTTCGTTTTTCTTCACTGTAAATCGACTGTAAATGTACTGAAAAAACTTTACAGTAAGGCTACAGCGGTTTTACCCAAGTTATTTTTACCATTCATTCTAGGTTTGCTGCATCAAACTTTAAAAACAGATAACAATGAAAACAAAACATTTTTTATTAGGAGCTTTTGCACTAGTTGGTTCTAGCTTATTGGCGCAACATTCAGGAAACGTAAATACAAAAGAAGCGGCAAGTGGAAACTATAATTATCAAAATCAGTATCAAAACCCAACCGTAAACACTATTACGACCTCCTACAGTTCAGACACGGAGATGGTCATTCAAATTAAAGGCATCTACAATGAAAAGGCGACTAGTCAGCGTGCCGTTTTTAGTATTTTACAAGTGGGTAAAACAGCTGAAGAAGTAACCCTTTTAATGGATGAACGAATGGAACAAGTTATGAAAGACATTAAAGCCTTTAATCCAGAAATTGAAGTTGTGATTGATTTAATTTCGTTTATTCCTTCTTATGATTATGAAGTGCAAAAAAAATTGTTTAATCCTAAAACGTATAACGAAAAACCATCGGGGTTTGAATTGAAAAAGAATTTAATCATTAAGTACAAAAACACAAACGATTTGAACAAAATTATGTCCATTTGCGCGAAACAAGAAATTTATGATTTAGCTAAAGTAGATTATGTAACGACTAATTTAGATCATATTCGAGATGTGTTACAAATGAAGGCTTCTGAGGAATATAAACAAATGTTAACCAATTATTCGGCAATTATGAATATGGATTTGTTTAAAAAAGAGAAAACATTAGTAGAAGGTTATGCTACAACCTATCCGATGGAAAGTTATAAATCGTATAGTGCTTACAGTCAGGCAGCGATTAACTTTGCCCCTGATTCACAAGTAAATCAAATCAAAAAAAACACAACTCAATTTTATGATGCCGCACTAGCTAAATCGCATACTTTTGTTGTTAATGCGGATATTACTGAACCTACTATTCAAATTTTTTATGATTTGACCATACGTATTAAATTAAGGGAAGATCAATTACCTAAAAATACCATTATAAGAAACAATCGCTATTACATTATTACGGCGGCTGGAGACATCAAACCACTGGCTTTATAATTACACTACCCCCAGATTAAACGCTTGGGGGTATTTTTATGAAAAGAAAATCAAATTTAAACCAAATAAGTCCGCTTAATTAGCAAACTCACACCATAACTAGACAAAAAAATGAGATTAATCCTTTCCACTTTACTTTTACTTTTTTCTTATCATGCTTTTGGTCAAGACCCAAGCTGTGAACTGGTCATAACGTTAAAGAACGTGAATGTAAAAAAGTATTCGTATAGGTTCTTTACTGATACTGCATTCAATACATCCGCTACAAATACAATTGCTTCACATGTAAAAACAGGAAAAATAATTGGACACGAACATACAGAAAGTGCCCTTTCAAAAACTCAAGATGGGAAATTGATTATCACAACTTACTCTTCTGATTATTGTTATCCAAATTCACAAATCAAGAACCAACTGCGAATACTAATCCGCCGAGCGCATATCAAAACAGGTGAAGTTGATTTTATGTTTGCAGACTGTCCGTTAAAGAACGGAAAATATAACATCCTTGTAGAAAAATTTCGTAAAGGCCAACGAGATTATGAACTTTATGAAACAATGGAAAGATATAGCGACAGTGAAAATGTCGATTATGGAGGCGATCAAAGGCGTGAATTAACTAAGGTTAATATTTATATCAATTAAAACCACGTTCAATCTATAAGGCAAAAAAGAACATTTATTATTAAATTACTATCTTGACGCAAGTTTTTTACCCAAAGAACATCTAAATACCATAAAAGCCTTTGGAAGAAAAAGAATTCATACAACAATTAAAAAAGAACGACGAAAAAGCGTTCCAATTGTTGGTAGATTTATTTTCCAAAAAAGTGTACAACACTTGTGTCGGGATGCTTCAAAACATGGAAGATGCGGAAGACGTGACACAAGAAATTTTCATCACCATTCATTTGAATATTGGTTTATTTAAAGAAGAATCTTCCTTATCTACTTGGATTTATAGAATATCGGTGAATAAATGTTTGGAATTTATCCGAAAGAAGCAACGTAAAAAAAGGTTGGGTGTTTTTAAGTCAATTTTTACTTCTGATGGAGAGAAAGCACTTGAAAATCATACCGATTTTGTTCATCCAGGCGTTCAATTAGAACAACAAGAGCTTGCAAAAATTCTTTTTAAAGCGATTGATTTGTTGCCAGAACAACAACGAACCGCTTATGTTTTACACAAGTTAGATCAAGTGAGCTACAATGAAATTGCGGGTATTATGAAAGTTTCATTATCATCTGTAGAATCGTTGTTGTTTCGTGCTAAACAAAATTTGAAGAAGCATTTAGCTACTTATTATGAAGAAAATGAAAAATAAGCGCAAGTTTTTAAAACAAATAACATCTATACAAATATGAATGCAAAAGAAAATTGGATAGAAGAAACCCTAAACTCACTAGACGGAATACAACGTGTAGAAGTGCCGTTGTCTCTCAACAATGCTTTGCTAAATCACTCAAGACAAAAAGAAATTGTTATGACTGCATCTCAAAAATGGATGATTGCAGCTTGTATATTGGTTCTTTTGGCGGTGAATTTGATTACAATTACACAGTATTCCGAGAGTTCTAAAAACTATGTGGCAAGGGATGACAAAAATGTAGTTTACAAAGAATATTTTTCAAGTGATTATTAATTCTTGGATAGAAAATAGAGTGAAATTATAAGTTAAGTATTTAAAGTTCCTTAATGAATCTTAATGTCTTAATGTTTTAAAAATAGAATCATGAACAATACTAAATTTTTAAAAGTAATAATCATCCTTTTGTTATTTATCAACATTAGTACCATTGCTTTTATGTGGTTTAATAGGCCGCAACCTAAAGGCAATATCGGTGATTTTTTTGCAAAAGAATTGCATTTTACCGATAAGCAAAAAGAGCAATTTGCAGTGTTAAGAGACGAGCATAGAGAACAAAGACAATCTTTAAGTAAAGAGAATAAAGAAAAACATGATGCTTATTTCAACTTGCTTAAAAATGCTACTGTTGATTCGGTTGCTATTAAAAATGCCATTTCAGAACTGTTAAAAATCAGAGAAAAAGAAGAATTAGGAACGTTCATTCATTTTCAAAAAGTGAGAGCTATTTGTGATGAAAATCAAAAGAAAAAATTTGATGAAATTATCGGTGAAGCAGCTAGAATGATGGCGCCAAAACCACCTAGAGATGGGCAATGTCCACCAGGAGGAGAAGATGGACCGTCGCCACCAAGACCCTAAATTATGTGTAGAAAGTTAGTATTATTATTTACTATAATTGTTGCATTGTTTTGTCTTTCTTTTCAGATTGCTTCAGGAAAGAAAAACATTCAATTTATAATAAAACCAATGTTCAATACTGAGGCTTTGGTTTTGAATACGACAAAATATAATACGGATACTAACGATACGGTTTCGATTACAACATTAAAATTTTATATATCAAATTTGGTTGTAGAATATGAAGATGGAACACGTTTTAAAGACAAACAATCTGTTCGTTTAATTGATGTAGAACGTTTAGAAACCCTTTCGTTTCAATTAAAACAAACACCAGATTTGAAAATGAAACGTATCTATTTCCAAATAGGAATTGATAGTTTAACCAATGTTTCTGGAAATTTAGATGGTGATTTAGATCCAGCGCTTGGAATGTATTGGGCTTGGAATTCAGGTTATATCAATATGAAATTGGAAGGCAAAAGTTCCAGTTGCAAATCAGTTAAAAAAGAGTTTCAGTTTCATATTGGAGGCTATTTGCCACAACAAAATGCCTTGCAGGAAATGAGTTTGGTTATGCCAGAAAATGCCGAAACCATTCATCTAAAAGTGGATTTGAATAAGTGGTTGAGTAACGTCGCTTTGAAAGAAAATAATTCTTTGATGATTCCTGGAAAAAAAGCTATTGAAATGGCTAAATGTTATAAAAATATGTTTACAATTGAATAAAAGAAGACTCATATTGTTTGTTATTACACTAATTTGCATTTTTCTTTTTTCATGGAAAAGTTCAGGTTACAAAGAATTTTATGTGCCAAAAGGTTGGCCCAAGCCGGTGTATGATTTTAAAAAGAATCCTTTGTCAGAGCAAGGATTTGAGTTAGGAAGAAAATTGTTTTATGACCCTATATTGTCTAGAGATAGTACTATTTCTTGTGCAAGTTGTCATTTACAATATACTGGTTTTGCTCATACTGATCATGCTTTGAGTCATGGTATTGAAGGTAGAATAGGAACTCGCAATGCTATGTCAATTATGAATTTAGCTTGGACAAAATTATTTCATTGGGACGGAGGCGTGATAAGTTTAGAAACACAACCCATTAATCCAATTACTAATCCATTAGAAATGGATAATGCGTTGGTTAATGTTTTAAAAAAAATCAATCAATCGAAACACTATCAAAAGATGTTTTATAATGTTTTTGGAGATAGTGTGGCAACGACAAAGAATTTATTAAAAGCAATTTCACAATACACCGTGAGTTTAGTGACTTATAATTCAAAGTATGATAAAGTAATGCGACATGAAAAAGACGTGTTTTTCTCTTCGCAAGAAAAGAATGGATATGAATTATTTAAAAGAAATTGTGTAACGTGTCATAATGAACCAATGTTAACCAACAATAGTTTTGCAGATAATGGTTTGCCTTTGGACACCGACTATAAAGATTATGGAAGGGTTACGATTACTCAAAATCCTAAAGATAGTTTTAATTTTAGAGTGCCAACCTTAAGAAATATTGAATTTACTTATCCGTACATGCATGATGGACGTTTTAAAAAATTAAAAGAAGTCATTAATTTTTACACTGATGGAAGAGTAAAGCGAAGAACATTGGCTAGAGAGTTACAAAAGCCAATTCGATTGAGTGAGAATGAGAAAAAGGATTTAATTGCCTTTTTATTGACTCTTACGGATAAAGAATTTTTATTTAATCCAAAATATAGCTATCCTAACAATAAAACTAAAACTAACCAATATAATGAAAAATAATCTTTTTTATCTTTTAGCATTTGTTTTGTTACAATCTGCATTTGCGCAAACCAATCCAGCTATAACGAAGTGGTTGCAAAACAACACAACTACAGGTACCTATTATACTTCTGGAAATTCAACGGCTATTTCTAATGGTATTTTAGTCAATTGTCAACAAGTGCGCTATTCTGCTAATTTTGTTTATGTAAATGCAACTGGAATTCCAGCGTATCCTGTTGGACCATATTTAGACGGTAACCCGAATCAAGCTGGAAATCAGAATTCGATATTTAAGTTTCCTTTGATTCCAACTCCAAATACAGGAACACCAACTGCGACAGGATTAGGAAATATAGGAGTTTTTATTAATGGCGTAGCAATATTTAATTATTCAGATGCTGTAAGCTGGAAAAATTCTACGGGAGCGTTTGCGGGTGGTCCATTAGGAGGAGCAGGAGATGGCGTTTGGAATAGAGATGCTATTAAGTATGAAAGAGCAGGATTTGATTGTTCTAAAGGACATCCAGCGGGTACTAATTACCACCATCATCAAAATCCATCTGCTTTTAAAAACGATTTAAATTTAATTTCAAACGTTTGTAATTTGTATGACGCTGATGGTTTGTATGTTATCAATGCTTCACAACATTCACCATTACTTGGCTTTGCTTATGATGGATACCCAATTTATGGTGCCTATGCTTATGCAAATGCTGACGGAACAGGTGGAATAGTTAGAATGAAATCAAGTTACCAATTAAGAAATATTACGACTAGAACAACTAATGCAAGTGGTGCTACTGTTACTGCAGGACCTCCAGTAAATACGACCTATCCATTAGGAAGTTTTCAAGAAGATTATGAGTATGTAGCTCACACAGGAGATGCTAGTTATTTGGACGTTCACAACGGAAGATTTTGTGTTACTCCGGAATATCCAAGCGGAATATATTGTTATTTTGCAACAGTTGATGTGAATCACAATTCAGTTTATCCTTATATAATTGGACCAACTTATTATGGCGTATATGCTAACAGAAAAGTAACTTCTGTCACTGAAAATACTACAAATTATGTACCTAACTTAGTAAATCAAGATTTTGATTTAGACCAATCTGAAATTACTATATTTCCAAATCCAACCTCTGATTTGATAATAATTCAAATTGGAGCTATTGTTGAAAAAGAGTGTACTATTGATTTGATTGATATGAACGGAAAAGTAATTTTGTCTAATAAAATAAATCAAGGGCAAACACTAAGTTATTTAGATATTCAAACCGTGCACTCAGGTGTTTATTTTGTGAAAATTTCAAATGGAAATTCAACTAAAATTTCTAAAGTGATTATTGAATAAGAAACGTATTAAAGAAGTTCCATAAAGCAAAAAAAGTCAATATGAATGTAAATACGTTTTACCATCTTGTACTTACTGATTGTTATTCAGATATTGAAGATTGGGATAAATTCAATTCTCATTTTATAGAAATAAAAAATAGACTTTAAAGAAATAACACATAACATATTGGTTATAAGATTAAAAGGTATTGAATTAATTTTTCTTATATTACCACTAAAATTTATGAAGAATTAGAAATTAATTTAAGATATAATGTAATTG
>NZ_JAGKWP010000080.1 GCF_021151785.1 Flavobacterium sp. | reverse complement strand
GAGAAAATCTTTATTTATTGTATATCTAGTATTTTTGTAGGCATGTAATAAAAATAAAAAAAGGCTCATTAATAAAACTCCAAAAATTAAACATGGTTTGCTTTCTTCAGGTTCAGTTAAATAAATATAAATTAAGACGCCTAACGGAAAACTTAGTACAATAAAAATTAAATAAGAAAATTTATTGTAAGCTGATTCGTAAGTCATATTTTGACATTTTATTGCAAGTTATACCAAAAAAATCAATTAATTTTACAAACTTCAACATAAAAACTTAGTTCATAATATAACTAGTTCATATTTAACACTTTTATTAAAATATAAAATGAATACAATAAATTGGATTACTGTAAAAGAATATGATGACATTACATATAAGAAATGTAATGGTGTGGCTAGAATTGCTTTTAACAGACCTGAAGTTAGAAATGCTTTTCGCCCTAAAACAACTGCTGAATTATTAGACGCTTTTCATGATGCACATGAGGATACTTCTATAGGTGTTATTTTACTATCTTCTGAAGGCCCTTCCCCAAAGGATGGAATTTACTCATTTTGTAGTGGTGGAGATCAAAAAGCTAGAGGATATCAAGGATATGTAGGTGAAGATGGTTATCATCGATTAAATATTCTTGAGGTACAACGTCTAATTCGTTTTACACCAAAAGTGGTAATAGCCGTTGTTAATGGTTGGGCTGTAGGCGGTGGACATAGTTTACACGTGGTTTGTGACTTATCTTTAGCGAGTAAAGAACATGCTATTTTTAAACAAACAGATGCTGATGTAACAAGTTTTGATGGGGGATATGGTTCCGCTTATTTAGCCAAATTAGTTGGACAAAAGAAAGCTAGAGAAATTTTCTTCTTAGGTAGAAATTACTCAGCTCAGGAGGCATTTGATATGGGAATGGTTAATGCTGTAATCCCTCATAATGAACTAGAAGAAACTGCTTACCAATGGGCACAAGAAATCCTTGAAAAATCACCAATATCTATCAAAATGTTGAAATTTGCAATGAATTTAACGGATGATGGAATGGTAGGACAACAAGTATTTGCTGGTGAAGCTACACGATTAGCTTACATGAGTGATGAAGCAATTGAGGGTAGAAATGCCTTTTTAGAAAAACGTAAGCCAAACTTTGAGAAAAAATATATTCCATAAAAAAGGAATTATTTAGAAGAGTAATTATTTAATCACTCTTTAATTTTAATTTGATTTAAATGAAAAATTGGATACAAGCCGCTCGCTTAAGAACCTTACCGCTTTCAGTTTCAGGAATTTTAATAGGTAGTGCTTATGCGTATTATCAACATCAATTTGATAGAACGATTTTTGCATTAGCAATTTTAACTACCTTAGCTTTTCAAGTTTTATCTAATTTCGCTAATGATTATGGCGACGGTGTAAAAGGTACTGATGTAAATAGAGTTGGCGAGAAACGGTTAGTGGCTTCAGGGGAAGTGTCTTCGACCCAGATGAAGCAAGCCGTTATTTTAATGGGTATAATATCTTTTGTATTAGCCGTAAGTTTAATTTATGTAGCTTTTGGGAAAGAAAATTTTTTATATAGCTTATTGTTTCTGTTTTTAGGAGTAGCTTCTATAGTGTCGGCCATTAAATATACAGTTGGTACAAATGCTTATGGATATAGTGGTTTTGGTGATATTTTTGTTTTTATTTTTTTCGGTTTAGTTTCTGTATTGGGGTCTAATTTTTTATTCACCAAATTGTTAGATTGGAAATTAGTATTACCAGCAGTTTCAATTGGATTATTGAGTGTAGCTGTATTGAATTTAAATAATATGCGTGACTTAGAAAATGATAAATCAGCCAATAAAAACACACTTGTTGTAAAAAAAGGGTTACTTTGGTCTAAAAAATATCATGAAATAATAATAATTGTAGCTTCTTTGTCTTTCATGATATTCTGTATAATTTTGAATGTGCCCTTATTTTCCATTTTAATAGTTAACTTACCTCTTTTACTTCACTTAAAAAAAATAAAAACAGCACAACATTACTCAGATTTTGAACCTGAATTGAAAAAAGTTGCTTTGAGTACTTTTGCTCTAAGTGTTTTATTTTGGTTAACTTTATATATTTCTAATTTTTAAAATTTCATGCTATGAAAATTACTTTTTTTGGACACGCTTGTTTAGGTATTCAAGTTAATGATGTTCACATAGTAGTAGACCCATTTATCTCAGGAAATCCAAAGGCTGCTCATATAGATATAACTACTATTCAGGCAGATTATATTTTATTAACACATGCACATCAAGATCATATTTTAGATGTAGAAACTATAGCTAAACGAACAGAAGCGGTTATTATTTCCAATTTTGAGATTGCCTCTCATTTTGGTGCTAAAGGTTTTAATTACCATCCAATGAATCACGGAGGAAGTTGGGATTTTGAATTTGGAACTGTAAAATATGTAAATGCCATTCATACCTCATCTTTCCCTGATGGAAGTTATGGTGGTCAACCAGGTGGATTTGTTATTGAAGGAGAACATAAAAACATTTATATAGCAGGTGATACAGCTTTAACAATGGACATGAAGTTAATTCCTTTACGAACCAAATTAGATTTAGCTATTTTACCCATCGGAAGTAATTTTACTATGGATGTTGACGATGCTATTATTGCCTCTGATTTTGTTGCTTGTGACAAAGTTTTAGGGTATCACTTTGATACATTTGGATATATAGAAATAAATCATGAAGAAGCCAAAAGAAAATTCTTTGAAAAAGGAAAGGATTTAATGCTGTTAGAAATTGGTCAAAGCATTGATTTATAATAATTGGTATAAAATTTGAAATTAAAAAGTGAATAGTTGCAATTGGATGTTACATTTGGTTGTTTTTAACATTTAACATGAAGAAATTACTTTTATTATTATTAATCTCAGCCTCATCTTTTGCACAAAAAGATGGTTATTGGGATAAGGAACGTGCTTTTACAAAAGAAATTAAATTGAGTTCCGGAAATCGTACTTTAATCAAGATAGATGAATTACCTGAAGGCACTTCAGAATTCGTTTTTCGCATTAGTTTAATTGAAGAAAATGGCAAGATTACTAATAGTTTAGCTTCCATACTAAAAGCCATTCCCGATCCAACTGGCATAAGCCAGGGAACTGCTGGAGCAATTACTTTAACTAACGCTGTTTCTGGTGATGATACTTGTATTTATGGTATTTTTACTTCAGAAAAAGCAGGAACTCAATTCTTAAAGGATGGTAAAATAGATAAAGCTTGTTATGGCGTTAAAGAACCTATAAGTAAAGATAGTAAGGTGATTTCAATCAAAAATACAAGCTGCTTAAACAATGCTCCTCATATTTGGTTTGCATTTGAAAACAAAAATTGGGTACTATCAACTAAAATTGTTCTTGAAGTTGTAGCTTGGGTAGATTATAAGATGAGTAGAGGATGGAACGCCGAAACTAAAAAAGAATTAGTAGCCATTGGCGAGCGTTTGGATTGGTATAAAAAATCACCCAAATCAGATGCTTTTTTAGCTCAATTTATAGAAAGTTTTTCAGCTAAGTATAAGTATTCAGAGTTTAAACAAATGCTTCCTGTTGAAAAAACCAGAGCAATCGAATTAATTAAAGAAGATGCAATTAAACAAGCTAAACAAACTAACAGTTATTTAAAAGAAATACGTAATGATGTAAGATTGTTGATGATGAATAACAGAGATAAAGAAGCCATAGAAAAATACCAGCAATTGGTTTTTGACAAAGCTATAGCTACTGATTTAGATTATTCTCAAATGGGTGCTTTATATCTTAAAACAAAACAATATACTAAAGCTGAGACTTACTTTAATAAAGCTATTGCTTTGAATAAGTCTGAAATTAGATATCAATTAAACTTAGCTCACGTATATTTGTTTACCAATCGAATTTCAGAATCTAAAAAGATACATGAACAATATAAAAATCAGAATATTTCTGAATATGTGAGTTGGATTGAAGCTACAAAATCTGATTTTGAAAGTTTTGAAAAAGCAGGTTTACCAATACAAGATTTCAAAAAGATTTTAAGAATTTTAGACTAATTTTTAGCGAATTAGGAAATCAATATAATGAAAGCAACTTACCAAAAATATATTCTAAAATTCAAACAACCAAGTGGAACTTCTAGAGGGGTTTTAACTGAAAAAGAAACTTGGTTTATAGTCTTGGAAGGAAATGGAAGAAAAGGAATAGGAGAGTGTGGAATATTACGAACACTTTCCATTGATGATCGACCTGATTATGAAGAGAAATTGCGGTGGAGTTGCGAAAACATTCATTTAGGTAAAAATGCTTTATACGAAGCTTTAATTGAATTTCCTTCTATTCAATTTGGAATAGAAATGGCTTTTATTTCATTTGAAAGTACAAATCCATTCTTATTATTTCCTTCAACTTTTACTAATGGAAATGAGGCAATTAAAATAAATGGATTGGTTTGGATGGGTGAACCACAATTTATGAAAAAACAAATTGAAGAAAAATTAGCCACTGGATTTACTTGTATTAAGCTAAAAATTGGAGCAATTGATTTCAAGCAAGAATTAAATTTATTGGCTTTCATTCGTTCTCATTTTGATGAAAATACAATAGAAATTAGAGTTGATGCTAACGGCGCTTTTGATGAAAGTGAAGCTTTAGATAAGCTAATTCAATTGTCTGTATATAAATTACATAGCATTGAACAACCAGTTAAAACAAAACAATTAAAAACCATGGCAAATTTGTGTAAACTTTCGCCATTCCCAATTGCTCTAGATGAGGAACTAATAGGAGTTTTTGATTATAACGAAAAAGCCCAATTATTAGATTTTACAAAACCTCAATATATTATTTTAAAGCCAAGTTTGATTGGTGGAATACAAGGATGTAAAGAATGGATTCAATTGGCAGAAGAACGAAATATAGGATGGTGGATTACTTCAGCATTAGAAAGTAACATCGGATTGAATGCTATTGCCCAATTTACCTTTACATTAAATAACAAGATGCCACAAGGACTAGGGACGGGTGGTTTGTATACTAATAATTTTGATTGCCCTTTACGAATTGTTGACGGTACGCTTATTTATAAACAAGATTTAGAATGGAATTTTAATTTTGAATTCCCAAATTAACTCACTATGTCTGGGAATTCAAAATTCATTTTTAGTCTTTATTTAATAGATTTAATGGTGTAAGAATTAGTACCTAATTCAATCAATTCATTAACTTTTTTACCTTTAATAAGTTGAAAAATCGGCGCTTCTGTTGAAATACTATACACTTCTTTTCCTTCAAATGAAAAAGGATGAATTGAAACTCCAACAAAAAGATATTTCGAATCTAAATCAAGTAATGCACCAAAAGCTACTTCTTCATTTTCTATAGATAAGCATTTTTCAATTAGCTCTAAATTTTTAGACTCTTTTAGCAGCAATTGTTCCATTCGAATTTTCATTTCTCTAGCTTCTCCTTGGTGTGAATAATCTTCAGGATCAAGAGTGTCATCTTCATCCATATCAGAAGCTGACTTATATTTTTGAATGGAAGCAGTCAAGTTAGCCAATGTTTTAGACTGTTCCTTAACTATTTGCTCTAGAATTTTAATTTTATTCATTTTTTCTTATTTTTAGATTGTAAATCTAACTACAATTCTAAAAATTAAATATGATTTAAATCATTCTTTATTTAATATAAAAAGGGAATTATATAATTGTAACAATTCCATTGCTCCTGCAAAAGGAGATAGATGATGAGCGATTACTTTTTGTTTTGTATCAATTAATGCTTTTTCTATAGTTGGATTATGATAAAATTGATTTTTTAAGTATTCATTGATAGTTTCAAGCATCCAATATTGATTTTGTTCCTCTCTTTTTTCTTGAAAGAAACCATTGCCCTTTGTTAAATCTATGTAATCAGTTAATATTTCCCAAATGGCACTAATACCTTCGTTAGTTATTGCACTACAAGTAGTTACCTTTGGATTCCACCCAGAAGATTTAGTAGGAAATAAGTGTAAAGCGCGGTTAAATTCAACTTTTGCTAAATTAGCCTTTTTTATATTATCTCCATCTGCTTTATTGATAACTATGACATCTGCCATTTCCATAATCCCTCTTTTGATGCCTTGTAATTCATCGCCTGCTCCAGCAATTTTTAAAAGTAAAAAGAAATCAACCATACTATGAACAGCAGTCTCACTTTGACCAACACCAACTGTTTCAATAATAATAGTATCAAAACCACAAGCTTCACATAAAATGATAGCTTCTCTTGTTTTTCTAGCAACACCGCCCAAACTATCGCCAGAAGCACTTGGACGAATATAAGCATTTTCATCTTTAACCAATTCCTCCATTCTGGTTTTATCCCCTAAGATGCTTCCATGACTTAAAGAACTACTAGGATCTATGGCTAAAACAGCTACTTTTTTTCCTAAATTAGTCAAATATTTACCAAAAGCCTCAATAAAAGTGCTTTTTCCTACACCTGGAACACCAGTAATACCAATTCGAATAGATTTATTAGCAAAAGGAAGACATCCGTTAATTACTTCGTTTGCTTTTTCTAAATGAATAGGGTTGGTACTTTCAACTAAAGTTATAGCTCTACTTAAAGCTACTTTGTCACCTAGTAAAATTTTGGAAATCAACTCTTCTGAAGAAATGTTTTTTCTTCTAAATTGTTGAATATTTTGGGCTGCTTTCGGACTTATAGTTTCAGGTTGTATTACGCCCTCAATCTCATTTAACGCTGATGTGTTTTTTTTCTGTTTCAAAAGGCAATATATTTGTGTAAAAATACAATTTTTTTAAATCAGCTGCCTAATCAAGTTTGAATTTTCCTTAAGTATGGATAATATTATTTTACTTTTTTTATGTTTAATTTTAGGAGTTATCTTCCAAAGAGTAAAACATTTTCCAAAAAATACCCCTGTGGCATTAAATCAATTCGTGCTATATGTTTCTATTCCAGCCATGGCATTGTATTATATTCCTAAAATTAAGATTGATACATCACTACTTTACCCAATGGGGATTGCTTGGTTGGGTTTTTTATTGTCATTTTTGTTTTTTTTCACCTTGAGTCGACTTTTTAATTGGTCAAAGCGCTTAACTGGGTGTTTAATTATTGTTTCAGGGCTAGGAAATACATCTTTTGTTGGTTTCCCTGTTCTAGAAGCAATGTTTGGAAAAGAGGCGATCAAAATAGGAATTATAGTTGATCAGCCGGGCTCTTTTGTCGTCTTATCAACTTTAGGAGTTTTAGTAGCTATGTTATTTTCCAAAGAACAACCTTCAGTTGTTCAAATGGTAAAAAAAATTGCTTTTTTTCCACCATTTATAACTTTCGTAATAGCTTTAATTTTGAATTTTTTACAAGTAGATTTTTCCATTGAGTGGCAATCTGTCTTTCAACGATTAGCTGCCACGGTATCACCAATAGCTTTAGTTGCTGTAGGTTTACAATTAAAGATTGAAAAAAGAAGCAAGCATTGGGGATTTTTAACTTTAGGTTTAGTTTTTAAGTTAATTATAACACCTTTATTTTTCTATCTATTTTATAAGGTTGCTTTGAGGGGATCTGGTTTTGTTATTGATGTTTCAATTATCGAATCAGCGATGGCACCTATGATTACTGGGGCGATATTAGCTTCCACTTATGGTTTAAAACCTAAATTAAGTAGCATGATGGTTGGTGTTGGTATTCCATTATCTTTTATTACCTTAGTACTGTGGTATTTCATTTTAAAATAACTAAGTTTTGGATATAACTATAATAACTAAATTACAAGAAATAGTAGGTACATCTTTTGTTTTTACAGATATTGATGTCTTACAAAAATATGGTCATGACGAGACAGAGGATTATGTTTATCCTCCTCATGTTGTGGTAAAACCTATAACCCCACAAGAAATAGCCGGTATAATGAAACTGGCCAATGAATATAAGATTCCTGTAGTGCCTATTGGTGGACAAACAGGATTAAGTGGTGGGGCATTAGCTATTAATGGCGGAATTGGACTTTCTATGGAACGTTTCAATCGAATTTTAGCTATTGATGAAATGAATTTGCAAGTTATTACTGAACCAGCTGTAATTACGCAAGTATTAAAAGAAAAAGTAGCGGAACAAGGATTGTTTTATCCTGTTGATCCAAGTAGCATGGGTAGTTGTTTCATAGGTGGTAATATTGCCGAAAACTCTGGTGGTGCCCGAGCTGTGAAATATGGGGTAACTAAAGATTATGTGTTAAATTTAGAAGTGGTATTACCTAATGGAGAAATTATTTGGACAGGAGCCAATACATTAAAAAATTCAACTGGTTACAATTTGACTCAATTAATGGTTGGCAGTGAAGGAACTTTAGCAATTATAACTAAAATTGTTTTGAAATTATTGCCATTGAATCAGCATAATATTTTATTATTGGTTCCGTTTTTTAAAGCTGAACAAGCTTGTGAAGCAGTGTCAGCTATTTTTAGAGCAGGAATTACTCCTAGTGCTTTAGAGTTTATGGAACGAGATGCTATTGATTGGTCTTTACAACATGTAGATGGAATTAGTGTGGAAGTTAAACCAGAACATAAAGCTCATTTATTGATTGAAGTTGATGGCAATTATCAAGAAATATTAATGCAAGAAGCTGAAAAAATACTTGAAGTTGTAGAACAATTTGATATTGACGATGTTTTATTCGCTGATTCAATTGATCAAAAAAATGCGTTATGGAAAATGAGAAGAGGAGTGGCTGAGGCTGTTAAAGCGAATTCTGTTTATAAAGAAGAAGATACGGTTGTTCCAAGATATGAATTGCCAAAACTCCTAAAGGGAATTAAAGAAATTGGAACTAAGTATGGATTTAAATCAGTATGCTACGGTCATGCTGGAGATGGAAATTTACATGTTAATATTATAAAAGGCAATATGTCAGATGATTGTTGGCGAAATGAAATACCAAAAGGAATTCGAGAAATTTTTGAATTAACTGTGCAATTAAAAGGAACTTTATCTGGTGAACACGGTATTGGTTTAGTCCAAAAAAGTTATATGGACATTGCTTTTAATAGTACGCAATTAAATTTATTAAAAGGGATTAAAGAATTATTTGATCCCAATAATATTTTAAATCCAGGTAAAATCTTACCAGATAATATATAGTAAATTAAATTTATGTCATTTTAAAACACTTTGTGATAATAAAATCATAAAGTGTTTTATTTTTTTATGGTTTTATAGTAGACTCTTAAAAAACTACTAAGCGTCAAAAAGAGTAATCCAATGATTATTCTATGTTTGTATAGAGTTGAATTTTCACAAGTTAAACCTAAGATTAAAAGAACTAAATTTAATATTAAGGCAACTAAAATGACAATAAAAATCAATTTTCTCATATTTTTTGTTGTAAATTTATAAAAAAAAGGGTTTTATTTGATAATTAGTTAACTAAATCATTAAAATTACATATATATCAATAAAAACTCAGCTATTTGAATTGACAAAGTATGTAAAATGAATAATATGCTAAATAATTAATAATTATTCAATAAAATTAATGTTTTTTTTAACTAAATTAAAATATATAAAATAAAAATTATGAATATTATTTTTATATATTTGCTAAAATAATATATTTATGCAAAATTTATATATATGGATGTTTTAAGTTGCCCAAAATGCCAAAATTCACATGTTGTTAAAAGTGGAATTATCAAGGAAAGACAACGTTATTTATGTAAGGAATGTAAGTACTACTTTACAGTAAATAAATTAGGAAAAAAAATTGACGATTACTATGTTACCAAGGCTTTACAGCTATATTTAGAAGGATTAAGTTATAGGGAAATTGAACGCATTATTGGTGTTTCACATGTGTCTATAAGTAATTGGGTTAAAGAATTCAAAATTAAGAAGCCTCCTCATCCTAATTATCATCCAACCTATAAGATATTTAAACATAATGAACTAGTTGAATTTTTAAAAAATAAAGAACAACTTTCTGGCGCAGGTATGATTATTACTGAATTAGGAGATAAATTTATGTTGATTAAATGGGAGCGTTTTAAAGATTAAACTATATACT
>NZ_JAGKWP010000079.1 GCF_021151785.1 Flavobacterium sp. | reverse complement strand
TAACTATCTATTGGTAATTTTAACCTAATAAATTAGATTTTTTTGTAAAAAAGTAATGTTAAAATATTTTATTGGTAATTCTTCTAATTTTTCACCTTAAGTATTCAAACGAAATTAATTATTTCATAAATTTAAGAAATTTAAAAACAACTTTTAATTCTTAATTCATGAAAAGTGTAATTTTAATTCGTCATGCCAAGTCAAGTTGGGATTTTCCTTTGAGCGATATAGATAGACCTCTTGCAAAGCGAGGCATACAAGATGCGCTGCTAATTTCAAATCATATTAGTGCTTTTTTACCACCAAAGTTTATTGTTTGGAGCAGTGTTGCGAGAAGAGCAAGGGAAACCTCTTATATTTTTGCTCAAAATTTACTAATTCCAATGGAAAGCATTATCTTTAGGGAGGATTTATATACCTTTGATGTTAAGGAATTAGCTCAAACTATTCAATCGTGTAAAGACTGTTTTGAGAATATTATTCTTTTTGGACATAATGAAGCGATTACTAAATTTGTAAATATGTTTGGAGATAAACCTATTGATAATGTTCCGACTTCCGGTGTTGTTCAAATTAAATTTTTAAATGAACATTGGAAAGATATTACCAAGGGAACTACTAAAGAGGTGCTTTTCCCTAAACAATTAAGAGCCTATAATAAAGATGAATACATACATTGATAGAGAAAAAAGTTGGTTAGCTTTTAACGCAAGAGTATTACAAGAAGCAGCAGATCAAAGTGTACCCTTGCTAGATCGATTACGATTTTTAGGTATTTTTTCAAATAATTTAGATGAATTTTTCCGAGTTCGATATGCTGCTATTCGTAGAATGAGTCATGAAGGTGTGGAAACCAAACATATATTAGGTTCCATCACAGCAGAACAATTGTTGAAAGACATCACTGAAATTGTTATTGAACAACAATCAGAGAGTTTGCGAATTTTAAATGACATTGAAAAAAAGTTAGAGAAGGAAGGGATTTTTATCATTAATGAAAAACAAATTAATAAAGAACAAAAAACGTTTATTAAAGAATTTTTTCATCAAAAAGTTAGTCCTGCCTTAGTCACTATTATGTTAAATGATTTGACTGAGTTTCCTTTGATTAAAGATACTTCAGGTTATTTAGCAGTTAAATTAGTAATGAAACCAACATCTGGTAATGTCATTTCTAAGTTCTTATCTGCTAAAGAGGTACGATATGCCATTGTAGAAATTCCTAAAACAATTAATCGTTTTGTGGTTTTACCTTCCTCTAATGAAAAGCAATATATTATTTTGCTCGATGATGTCATTCGTTATAACTTGCATAGTATTTTTAATATTTTCGAGTATGAGAGTATAGCGGCTCATATGATTAAAATAACACGTGATGCTCAGTTAGAATTTGATAGTGATTTAAGTAAAAGTTTTATAGAAAAAATTTCTGATAGTGTTAAGGAAAGAAGAGTAGGTGAGCCAGTTCGTTTTGTATATGATCAATCAATTGAGAAAGATACTTTAGAGTTTTTTTTAACTCGAATGAAGATTGATAGTACAGATTCTATTATTCCTGGAGGTAGATATCATAATAGACGTGATTATATGGATTTTCCTAATCTAGGACGTTATGATTTATTGCAAAAACAAAATGTACCTCTTACAATTCCAGGATTAAGTCTAGAAGGAAGTATGTTAAAAAGTATCAGCGAAAAAGATTATTTATTGCACACTCCATATCAATCTTTTTCCTATGTCATTCGGTTTTTAAGAGAGGCTGCTTTAGATCCTCATGTACAATCAATTAGTATTACTTTGTATCGTTTAGCTAGCAATTCTCAAATTGTAAGTTCATTAATTAATGCAGCTAAAAATGGTAAAAAAGTAGTGGTTCAAATTGAGTTACAAGCTCGTTTTGATGAAGCCAGTAATATTTCTTATGCTCAGCAAATGCAAGAAGAAGGAGTTCATTTAATTTTTGGAGTAAAAGGATTAAAAGTGCATAGTAAATTATGTGTAGTTGAACGTTTGGAGAATGATGTAGTTAAACGTTATGGTTTTATTTCTACTGGGAATTTCAATGAAAATTCAGCTCGTGTTTATACTGATGTAACTTTATTTACTAGTGACAATAGAATTTTAAAAGACGCTTCTAAAGTATTTGATTTTTTTGAAGTGAATTACAGAGTTCATCGTTATAAACATTTGATTGTTTCTCCTCATTACACAAGAAGTAGATTTGTAAAATTGATTGATAGAGAAATAAAAAATGCTAAAGAAGCGAAAGTAGCTTTTATTAAATTAAAAATGAATAGTTTATCGGATTATAAAATGATTGATAAACTATATGAAGCGAGTCAGGCAGGTGTTAAAATACAATTGGTTATAAGAGGAATATGTTGTTTGATTCCAGGAGTTGTTGGTTTAAGTGAAAACATTGAAGCCATTAGCATAGTTGATCATTATTTAGAGCATTCTAGGATCTATATTTTTGCCAATGATGGCAATCCTGAAGTGTTTATCTCATCAGCAGATTTTATGACTAGAAATATAGATGCTCGTGTGGAAGTTACTTGTCCTATTTATGATAATGATATCAAACAAAATTTAATAGATTCCTTTGAAATAAATTGGAAGGCTAATGTGAAAGCACGTTTACATTCACAACATTTTGAAAATAAGTACAGAAAAGGTGGTGAAGAGAAAATTTTCCGGGCTCAACAAGAAATGTACAAATATTATAAAAATAAAATTGAAGTAATTTCAGAAACCATATAACTATTCATGATTCAAATAAAAAAATATGCAGCCATTGATATTGGTTCTAATGCTATGAGGCTGTTAATAACTAATATTGTAGAACAAAAAGATAAAGAAGCACAATTTAATAAAAGTGCTTTAATTCGAGTTCCTATTCGTTTAGGGCAAGATGCTTTCACAGTTGGGGAAATTTCAGGGGAAAATATTGAACGTATGGTCGATGCTATGAAGGCTTTTAAATTGTTAATGAAAGTTTATAAGGTAGAAAAGTATATGGCTTGTGCTACTTCTGCTATGCGAGAAGCATATAATGGTAAAGAAGTTACAGAAATCATTAAGAAAAAAGCAGATATTAAAATTGACATTATTGATGGGAAAAAAGAAGCTGCCATCATAGCTTCATCGGATTTACATCAATTTATCAAAACGAATGAAAACTACTTATATGTGGATGTAGGCGGTGGTAGTACTGAGTTTTCTTTGTTTTCAAATGGTAAAATGGTGGTTTCTAAGTCATTTAAAAATGGAACGGTTCGTCTATTAAATAATATGGTTAATGATGTTGTTTGGCAGGAAATTGAAAAGTGGATTAAAACAAATACTGAAGGAATTGATGATATTATTTTAATTGGTTCTGGTGGAAATATTAATAAAACATTTAAGTTGTCAGGAAAAGCACAAGAGAAACCACTTTCTTATAAGTATTTGAAAAGTCAATTTGATTATTTGAATTCACTGACTTATGAGCAAAGAATTGCTGAGTTAGGTTTAAATACTGACCGTGCTGATGTAATTATACCTGCGCTAACTATTTATCTAAGAGCTATGCGTTGGAGTGGTGCTAAAAATATTTATGTTCCAAAAATTGGTTTGTCTGATGGTATCGTTAAAGCAATGTATTATCAAATGATATAAAAATAGCCTCAAAAAAGAGGCTATTTCATTATTTAGTATTGTCTTCTACTTCATCATCATACCAATCATCTTCATCTTCATATTCATCATCACTTTCGTCATCTGTATCTTCTATTTCAAAAAATGAAAAAGTTGTTCCGCCATAACTTCTAGAAAAAGCAAAATGATCTAAATGTTCTAGTTTCGTATCTTTTGAATGTTCAATAATTAGCATACCTATATCTTCAAGTAAGTTTCTTTCAAATACCAAGTGCACAATTTTTTCAAAATCTTTTTGTTCTAAGTGATAGGGAGGATCAGCAAAGATAAGGTCATAAGTACTATTGTTTTTTTCTAAAAATTTATAAACGTCACTTTTAATAGTAGTAATGTCAAAATCTAATTCATTTGCTATTTTCTTAATGTAATTTATACAACCAAAATCAGCATCAATGCACAAAATAGGTGCAGCACCTCTTGAAGCAAATTCATAACTAATGTTTCCAGTTCCAGCAAATAAATCTAAAATTTTTAAATCCTGAAAGTTAAAATGGTTATTTAAAATATTGAATAAAGCTTCCTTAGCCATGTCTGTGGTAGGACGAACGGGTAAGCTTTTTGGAGCTTGAAGGCGTTTCCCTTTAAATTTTCCTGAAATAATTCTCATGAATGAAATAAAATAAAATGACGTAAAATAGCTTTTTTATTTACTTGTAGTGTGTTTTGCAAAGCTGTTACATCTAGTATGGTACAATTTCTTATATATCGATAAGCCATTTTGAAATAATCATTATCTTCAGAAATAGCTCCAATAAATTGTATTGGTACTACTTCAGGATTTAATTGTAATTGCTCGTAGGTAAATAATAAGAAATAGATAAAATCTTCTAATGTTTGATATAAAAATGTATTAAATAATAATAATTGTTGATTTTTTGTTACCACAATTTCAAATCTATCTTTTTGGAAATGGACCCAAACTTGTTTAAAATCTTTGTTTTTTGAATAATCTAGTGCTTTTTTGACAAAAATAGAATTACAATTTTTATAATCAAATGAATCGTAATGATCGAGTAAGTAGTTATTTATTGGTGTGTAGGGAATAAAAACATTATTCAACTCATAGGTGTCTAAATAATCATAAGCAAAATAATCTGTTTCAAACACCTTACTGTCATATTGAATGTAACTTCCTAAGTGATTGGGATCAAATAAAGAAGTTGGAACAAAAGTATTTAAATTTGAATTATGTAATACAACAATTTCATCATAACGCTCTGCTAAAATGGGGTTTTCAACAAATACTTTCCATAAGGCTTCTTCTAGCACGTTGTTTGGATCAATGTCATAATGCTTATAATGTAAAACATGCTGCGAAATTAAATCGAAAACACAAAACGAAACCCCTGTAGGAGCCACTTCAAAACTTAATTTTTTGTATGATTTCTGTGTAATATCTAATTCCATGAAATAGGTTTATTGAGCAAATTTACATAAATTTGTGAAAAATCGAGTAGTTGTAGTAAGGGAAAACCAAAAAATACTTTTACATCAATCACTTGTATTATTTACAGACCAAAATCCAAACATGACGCCTTCCCAATTTTATAAAATCCTTATTGAACAATTTCCATTTGAACCCACACTTCAACAACAAATTTTCTATCAAAAAATTACAGAATATTTAATGTTATCAGGTGATGAAGCTATTTTTGTTTTAAAAGGATATGCTGGAACAGGAAAAACAACTTTGATTTCGGTTTTAGTAAATTATTTACATCTAATTGGACAAAAAGCAGTTTTATTGGCTCCTACAGGTAGAGCAGCTAAAGTAATGGCAGGATATGCCGAAAGACAAGCATACACCATACATAAAAGAATCTATTTTCCAAAAAAAAATAAAAATGGAGGCGTAGGGTTTGTCATGCAAGCCAATAAGTTTAAGGATACTGTATTCATAGTTGATGAAGCATCTATGATTTCAGATGCTCAAAATGAAATGAGTCGTTATGAAAATGGTTCATTATTAGACGATTTGTTGTTCTATGTGTATGCCGGACAAAATTGCCGTATTATTTTAGTAGGAGATACGGCCCAGTTACCTCCGGTAAATTCAGTAGTAAGCCCTGCTCTTGAAATAGATTCCTTGTCAATTAACTATCAAAAAGAAATGCATCATATTGAATTAGATGAAGTGATGCGACAATCTGAAAAATCTGGAATTTTATATAATGCTACTGCTTTACGTTCATTACTGAAAAAACAATTTATTGCTGGTTTTGAATTTAAATTAAATCGTTTCAAAGACATTATCCGTTTACAAGACGGCTATGAAATTGAGGATGCCATCCATCAAGCATTTTATAATTTCAGTATAGAAGATACGGCTTTTATTGTTCGTTCTAACAAAAGAGCAAATCAATATAATCAACAAATAAGAGCTAAAATTTTAGGAAAAGAGAACGAATTATCAGCAGGTGATTTATTAATGGTTGTGAAAAATAATTATTTTTGGTTAACAGAAAAATCAGAGGCGGGTTTCATTGCTAATGGCGATATTATTGAAGTTTTAGCCATAAGAAAAATCAAAGAGTTGTATGGTTTTAGATTTGCAGAAGTTACGGTTCGAATGATTGATTACCCTAATCAAGAATCTTTTGATACCGTTTTGTTATTAGATACAATAACTAGTGAATCACCTTCTTTAACCTATGAACAATCCAATCGATTGTATCAAGAAGTTTTATTAGACTATGCAGATGAACCTTATCAATATAAAAAATTACAAAAAGTAAAAGCTAATCCTTATTTTAATGCTCTTCAAGTTAAGTTTTCCTATGCCATTACCTGTCACAAATCTCAGGGTGGTCAATGGCAAACCGTTTTTGTGGAACAACCTTATTTACCCGATGGTGTTGATGTAGAATATATTCGTTGGTTATATACTGCTATTACACGTGCAAAAGATAAATTGTATTTAATAGGATTTAAAGACGAGTTTTTTGAGAATTAATTTCCAAAATCTTATTTTTGTTAAAAATATACTATCATGAAAATCATTGCTGTTATACCTGCTCGTTATGCTTCTACTCGTTTCCCTGCTAAATTAATGCAAGACTTAGGAGGTAAAACAGTTATTTTAAGGACTTATGAAGCGGCTGTGATTTCAGGTTTATTTGATGATGTTTTTGTTGTAACAGATTCTTATATAATTTATGATAATATTGTTTCAAATGGTGGAAATGCAATCATGAGCAAAAAAGAACATGAAAGTGGTAGTGATCGTATTGCCGAAGCAGTAAAACAATTGGATGTAGATATAGTAATTAACGTACAAGGTGATGAACCTTTTATCGATGCTAAACCTTTAGAACAAATTATTGAAGCATTTAAACAAGATAAAGAAAAAAAAATAGATTTAGCTTCTTTAATGTTTGAAATTACGGAAGAAGATGAAATTAATAATCCAAATAATGTTAAGGTGGTTGTAGATCAACAAAATTTTGCTCTATATTTCTCTCGTTCTGTTATTCCTTATCCAAGAGAAAGAAATGTTGGGGTGCGGTACATGAAACATATTGGTATTTATGCATTTAGAAAAGAAGCACTATTAGATTTTTATAAATGGCCTATGTTATCTTTAGAAGCTTCAGAAAAATTAGAACAACTTCGCTATTTAGAGTATGGTAAACGTATTAAAATGATTGAGACCAATCATGGAAGTATAGGTATCGATACTCCTGAAGATTTAGAAAAAGCTAAACAACTTTTAAAAGAGTTAAATCGACGTTAATCTATTGAATTGTTTTTCATTTTGCTTTTGATTTTGTATATTGTAGACCAAGCCAAAATCAATATTGTATATGAAAGCATTTTTAAAAGAAGTATTAGCCCAAACTATTTTAAGAGACAAAAAAACGGTTAATCAAAAAACAAAACATTTTTCTGATTATCAGTTAGCCAAAGCTTATCGAATTTTATTAATTTTAATCAAACGTGCGGGGAAAGATTTTTTTTTAATCACTCTGGGTATCTTTTCTGCTGCTTTTGGATTTAAAGGTTTTCTATTGACCAATGATTTCATTGATGGAGGTGCTACTGGAATTTCTTTATTAATATCAGCAATTACAAAAATACCTTTACCTATATTAATTGTGGTTGTAAATATTCCTTTTGTTTTGATGGGATATAAAGTAGTAAGCAAAAAATTTGCAATAAAAACGGCTGTAGCCATAGCTGGTTTGTCATTAGTTTTAGCTACTGTTTCTTTTCCAAATGTGACCAATGATAATTTATTAGTTGCCATTTTTGGTGGTTTCTTTTTAGGGGCAGGAATCGGTTTTGCGGTTAGGGGAGGTGCCGTAATTGATGGAACTGAGGTATTAGCAATTTATTTAAGTCGGAAATTCGGGACAACTATAGGAGACGTTATTATTGTAATTAATGTAATTATTTTTAGTACTGCGGCTTATTTTTTAGGTATAGAAGTAGCTCTTTACTCCATGATTACATATTTATCAGCTTCCAAAACATTAGACTTTATTGTAGAGGGGATTGATGAATATATTGGAGTTACTATTATTTCTTCAAATAATGAAGAAATAAGACAAATGATTATTGAAAAAATGGGGCGCGGTGTAACTGTGTATAGTGGAAAAAAAGGTTACGGTAAACGTGGTGAAACTAAAGAGACCGATATACTCTATACGGTAGTTACACGATTAGAGTTAAATCGTTTAAATACTGAGATAGAGAAAATTGAACCCAATGCTTTTATTGTGATGAATAGTGTTAAAGATACTAAAGGAGGAATGATAAAAAAACGACCTTTACATTAATCATTGTTTTCATGATCAAAATACCCTTTTGTTTTTACATTATTTGAAAAGAAATTAATAAAAAGAACTAAAAAAGATAAGAAAAACATCGTTTGAATACTTGCTAATACTTTTCCAAATAGACTAACAGGATGATAATCTCCATATCCTAGTGAATTAGAGGTGATTACACTAAAGTAAACAGCATCAAACCAATGTGTAAAGTGTTGATTCATATTGTCACCAAGTGTGTATAAGACAGCAAATGCCGATACAATTTCTACATAATTCAAGAAGAGTAACATCATAGATCGTTTATAAGAACGTGGTCTTGACAACATATCAGAGGCAAATATTAACATAGGAATGTATAAGGCTGTTTCAATTAAAAAATAAATCATAATAACAACAAGAATAATCCTGTTTTGCCATCCATTAATTAAAATAAAATAGGGCAAACTAAGTTTAATTAAAATGTAGACATCCATTGCTAAATCTTGATATTCACGTCCATATTTGTTAGCCATTTGTTTAATGTAAACACCTGGAAACAATAATTGTGAAATAGCTAAAAATAAGCGAAACAATTTTTCAATTCCGTTGTCATCTTGATGATCATTGTTCCATATAGAACGAATATTTAATATTCTTTTTTTTATAGGACTAATTTTTGCAGGTTTTCTATCTCTAGTTGAAATTTTACCTAACAATAATTTTTTAAAAAATGATTTCATATAGGTTATTTTAACAATTAAAGATACTACTTTTAGGTTAATCTAATGATTGAATAACAAATAAATCATTGTATTTTTCAACAGATTTTAAATGTTGAATTTGATAATTTTTATCTTCAAAATGATTTAAAAAATTGGAAATTTTATCTCTTTTGTCAGGTCCACTCCACATCATGTTAAAAATAATATGTCCTTTGTTAGAGAGTCTTTTTTTATAATTGTTAATAAATTTAGATTCAAATAAGAAGTCAGGCATGCTCATGTCTTCAAAAATATCGATAATGATAAGATCAAAATTTTGATCTGAATGAGCGATAAAATGTTGCGCATCATCGATGATACAATTAAAATTTGGGATTTTATTTAATTCAAAATATTTATTTGCTAATCGAATTATATTTGCATCTAGCTCAATACCAGTGATTGGTTGATTACAATTAAAGTCATTGACTAACGTTTTTATCACGCTTCCGCCTGCAACACCCATAACTAGAATGTTTCTCTTCTCTTGAATAATTTTATTGCCTATAAAATTCAATCCTTTCTTCAATACTTTTTCTAAACTACCATAAGAATAATTGGTATTAGTGGTATCTAGTAAATAGTTACCGTTGTATAGAAGTATTTTTAATTCTTTACTTATAATAGATTTTTCAGAATAAACGGTAATAGGATAGAGGTAACTCAGTATTTTTTTTAACATAATCAAAGAAACTAGGTAAATATAAATTAAATTTGCCAACTTATACATAAGAAATGAGACAAAAAATATATCAATTTATATTCTTTACCTTATTAGGTTGGAAACAAGAAGGAACATTCGATAAAAATTTAAAAAAGTGTGTCTTTATAGTAGTACCTCACACCAGTTGGTTTGATTTTTTTATTGGAGTTATGACAAGAGGTGTACTTGGTATTGATATTAATTGGGTGGGTAAAAAAGAATTATTCATTTTTCCTTTAAATTATTATTTTTCATGGATGGGCGGTACACCATTAAATCGACAAAAAAATGAAAATAAGGTAGATTCTATTGCAAAAATATTTGCACAAAAAGACACATTTAGGCTTGCTATTGCTCCAGAAGGAACAAGAAAAAAAGTAACAGAATGGAAAACAGGTTTTTATTATATTGCACAAAAAGCGAATGTTCCTATAGTTCCTGTAGCATTTGATTGGGGGAATAAAAAAATTATAGTGGCTGATCCTTTTCAAATTACAGGTAATTTTGAAACAGATTTAAAATTTTTAGAAAGTAAATTTGAAGGAATTCAAGGGAAAAAGAAAGAATTTAGTTATTCTCCAACGAAAATACTAACAACAAAGTAACTATGAAAGAAAAGGATAAATCTATTCCTAACGATATTAAAGAACAGGATTGGCCTCATTCAGAA
>NZ_JAGKWP010000078.1 GCF_021151785.1 Flavobacterium sp. | reverse complement strand
ATTTAATACAATACCCTGTGATTTTTGCTTTTCCAATTTTATTACCATAAGTGTTATTTAAATAGTTTTTGTCTTTAATCCCCATAATATAAACCGATATTCCCGTCGAATTGGCGCTTAAACCAATTTTATAAAAGGCTCTAGTTTTACCTCCTGCTAATTGAAGTGTACAATTGCCGTAGCCTATATTTGGATTAGTCACAACTTTACCTGATGTATTTGTGCCCTCTAAAAACCAAAGTTGTGCCGTGGGAATTATTTCAATTATCGCTTGATGTATTCTTGTAATTTCAGTTTTTTTTGGCTCAGGTAAATTATTTAAATAATTTAAGATAGCTAATTTTATATCCACCTTTACTTTAAATTAGAAAATAATGAATCTAAGTTTTCTAACGTCATTGTTAATCCAATTTTAAATCCTTCTAATAAACTTTCCATTCGCTCAAAAGATTCGTTGTAAATTTCAATTTGTACTTGTGTACCGTTCTTTTGTTCCTTGAAAGTATATACCCATTCAGAGCCTGATGGTTCAGGATTCTCTTCTGTATCAGTAAAAACATTAAACATAGAGAAAGAATTGGTTGGATTAATTGTTTTATATTGTTGCAAAGCCCAACGTTCAACTCCTTCTGGACTAACCATGGCATAGAAACGTTTGCCACCTTCTTCAAAGTTCATATATTTTGTTTTAGAAGTAAATGGAGCAGGAGCAACCCATTGATCTAATAACTGAGCATTTGTAAAGGCTTCCCAAACCAAATGCAGAGGAGCATTAAAAACACGGGTAATGAATACTTTTTTAGCCTCTTTATCAACCGTAAAGTCAAAAAATAAATTGTTCATCTTTTTTTTAATTATTATGTTTGTTTATATTTTTTAAAGAACCATACCTTCAAAATATCTGCGGTCAGAATATAGAAAAGGACTATTCCTAACATTAATCCTAAGTTTTTTAATGGTAATGGGGTAAGTCCTATTTCTCTAGCAAAAGGTAAATAAGGTAAAGTAATAGTAAGAATTAAAGCTAGTATACTTAGTAAGAATAAATATTTTCCTGGTTGACTTTTAATAAAAGCACGATGAGTCCTAATAATAAATAAAATGCACAATTCTGTTAGTATAGATTCAATAAACCAACCCGTTTGAAATGTAGCTTCTTTTGCTTTTAATACATAAAATAAAGTCAAAAAAGTTATAATGTCAAAAATTGAACTATGTATTCCAAAAATAACCATGTAATTTCTAATTATTTTAATGTTCCATTTGCCGGGTTTAGTATAAACATCTGAATCTACATTATCATTTGCAACACTTAGATAGGGAAAATCGGTTAAGAAATTCGTAAGTAATATTTGTTTTGGTAACATTGGTAAAAAGGGGAGGAGTAATGAAGCTACAGCTACACTAAACATATTTCCAAAAGTAGCGCCAGTATTGATGTATAAGTATTTCATGGTATTGGCGAAGGTTTTTCGACCTTGTTTAATTCCTTCAGCAATTACAATTAATTCTTTTTCCATTAACACAAAATCTGCCGCCTCTTTAGCTACATCTACAGCGTTATCTACAGAAATACCAACATCAGCAGCATTGATTGCACCGACATCATTGATTCCATCTCCCATGTAGGCTACTGTATAGGAATGCTTTAATGCTAAAATAATACGTTCTTTTTGTTGCGGCTCTACTTCAGCAAAAATGTGTGTTCTTTTTACCAATTGCTTCAAAGCCTCTGTATTAGTATTTAGTAGTTCTTTACCTGTAAGTATTATTGGGTTCTTTATTCCAATATTTTTAGCAATTGATAAAGCAATATTTTTGTTATCTCCGGTGATGATTTTTAAACCTACTTTAAGTTGGTATAACTCATTAATTGTTTCTATAATTCCTTTTTTTACAGGATCGCTCATTAAAATGAATCCAGCAAAAATCATATCTATTTCAAGTTCTTTTGTTATAGAATCAGCAGTTATTGATTTATAACAAATAGCAATTACTCGGAATCCTTGTTCTCCAAATAACTGAAATTGTTGATCTATTTTTTTTTCAAATAATGTAATTGGTTGAATTTCATTGTTTTCATCTCTAATTTTGTTGCAAATACTCTTAATCTGTGAAAAAGCGCCTTTACTAATTAGGAGTTGTTCAGAGTCCGTTTGTATTGCAATGCTTAATCTTTTTCTAATAAAGTCATATGGAACTTCTCCTGTTTTTGAGACTTTATATCCAGTTTCTATTTTTATGTCTTTCAATGCTTCATCAATTGGGTTTGAATAACCTGTTTCATTGCTGGCATTCCAATATGCTAGTTTTTTTACCCATTCGCTTTCCTGACCAATGTAGTTTATTAATCCAGCTATTTTAATACTTCCTTCAGTTATGGTTCCTGTTTTATCAGTACAAAGCAAATTAACTTCACCTAAATTTTGTATGGAATTTAATTTTTTGACAATTACTTTTTTCTCCAATAATTTTTTTGCACCCGCACTCATGGCTATAGTTGCAATGGCTGGTAATAATTCGGGAGCCATACCTACAGCTAAAGCAAGTGCAAATAAAGCAGATTCCATGATACTTTTTTGATTCAATAAATTTACAATCAAAATGAAAAGGGCTAAAACCAATGTAATTTTCATTAAGAAATAGCCAAAATCTTTAATTCCTTTTTCAAATGTTGATTCTACAGCTATTGAGGCACTCTTTGCAATGTGACCAAATAATGAGTTTTCACCTGTTTGAATTACTAGAGCCTTAGCCTCTCCGCTGATTACATTTGTCCCTTCCCATAAAGAATTACTTCGCTTGCTAAGTTCGGTTTCTTCGTTTAATTTTCCTACTTCTTTTCTTACAGGGTAGGATTCTCCTGTTAAAGAAGATTCATTTACATAAAGTTCATTCGCTGCTAAAAGAATACAATCTGCGGGTAACATATCGCCTGCGGTTAAGCTTATAATATCGCCAGCTACGATTTGATTGGCATTAATTTTAGTTATTTTTCCATCTCGAAAAACGGTTGTTTTAATAGCAATTAAGGCTTGAAGTTTTTCTACTACTTTACCCGCATTTCGTTCTTGAAAGAAACTAAGTAAACCAGTGGACAAAACAATAAATAGAATGATAAAAACTTCAGAAGTATCACCTAAAAAGCCAGAAATAATTACTGCTCCAATTAGCATTAACATGAGCGGACTTTTAAATTGGTAGACAAAAAGCATCATATCTTTTCGTAAAGCAGAACGATTTTTAAGAGCGCTGTTATTTTTTGATATTCGCTTAGTAGCTTCTGCTTGCGATAATCCTTTTTCACTACTATTTAGTTGTTCTAACCAATATGAACTATCGTATTGCCAGAATTTATTTTCTACTTTTTCTTCCAAAATATTCTTCTTGAAGTACATCTAATGAATTAGAATTCAATATGTTTCATTAAAACCAAATTTACATCTTTTTTTAACTGGAACAAAATAAGTTTTGATTGAAATTATTTAATTAATTTTAGAAAATTGGTATTATTAAATTGTAGGTACAAAAAAAGCGTGAAACATTGTTCACGCTTTTAGCAGCTTGTGTTTTATTGTCTATATTTTGAAAATACCTCCAAAACTGATAATACGTTGTAAAAACCAAAAGTGTTGAGAAGCACTATCAGAGGTGTTTTTTGTAGTTCTAATATCATTCATGTCAATGTAACCACCTTTTAATTCGGTTTGTATAAAGAAGTGCTTAAAGAAAGTAAAATTTAGGCCTACTTTTGCTGAAAGACCATAGCCTGCAAGATGAAATTCGTCATAGCGTTCTTTTCCAAGTAGTCTAGTATTTGTTTTAGGAAGTAAAACACCTGCTCCTAAACCTTCAGTTAAATTGATTTGTACTTTATCACTGTTCCATGATTTGAATATTTTGGAAGAAATATCATCAACTCTTGAAATTTCTGTATTGATATAGTTTAATCCATCTGTATGTTCAAATGTTAAGAATGGAGGAGGTGAAGTGTCATCAGTGTCAGGATTAAAATTTTCTTGAAAATTTATTGGTGTATTATTGTAATTTCCATTATATATTGAACCTTCATCAGTACTAGGTAAATTTACATATCCAGTTACATTAGCTATTTGATCTTGTGTAAAAACATATTTCATATGGTCTAATCCAATTGAGATATTGTAGTGATCTGAAATAAAGTAACCTATTCTCAAATTTGTTTGTGGAATAGTCATTCTACCAGGATTAATATAATCCAAATGCCATCCTTTAGGTTTGTCATGTGCTACAGCATCAGTCACAATAAAATCATAGTTTTCTCCTTTAAAGTGAATATCCGAATTTGAATAGGATTCTCTATTTCCTCCCCAGAAAATGTAAAATTTACCTTTGTTATGAGCCGTGTATTTTTCTGGTGTTTCAACTGTTTCTTGCGAAAAGGTGTACTGTGAAAAAACACAAAAAGAAAGTACAACCATTAGTAATGATTGTTTCATAAGAATTTAAAAAAATAAGTATTTAAAATTGATTAATTGTTTTTCGAATGGCTACTAATCGAGTCATTAAACCTTCGAAATAGTCTAAATGTAACATATTTGCTCCATCACTTTTAGCATTAGCAGGATCAAAGTGGGTTTCTATAAAAATGCCATCTACTCCAACAGCAATTCCGGCTTTGGCAATAGTTTCTATCTTATCTGGTCTTCCTCCTGTAACACCACTAGTTTGATTGGGCTGTTGAAGTGAATGAGTAACATCTAAAACAGTAGTTCCAAATTCTTGCATGGTAGGTATTCCTCTAAAATCTACAATCATATCTTGGTAACCAAACATGGTTCCTCTATCGGTAATCATAAAATTTTCATTACCAGAGTCGATAACTTTTTGAGCTGCATGTTGCATACTTTCGGGACTCATGAATTGTCCTTTTTTTAAGTTTACCGTTTTTCCAGTTCTAGCAGCAGCAACGACTAAATCGGTTTGTCGAACTAAGAAAGCAGGAATTTGTAATACATCAACATATTCAGCTGCTAATACAGCATCTTCATTTGTATGAATGTCAGTTACTGTTGGTACACCAAATTCTTTAGAAACTTTTTGTAAAATTTTCAAAGCTTTTTCATCTCCAATACCCGTAAAACTATCTACACGAGAGCGATTAGCTTTTTTAAAAGAACCTTTGAAAACATATGGTATTTCTAATTGATTGGTAATGTTTACTATTTTTTCAGCTATTCTCATAGCCATTTCTTCACCTTCAATGGCACATGGACCAGCTAGGACAAAAAAATTACCACTATTTGTATGTTTAATTTGAGGTATATTGTTTAAATTCATGTTCTCTATTTTTTTGTAGTGCAAAGATAAAATAAAACCTTTAAAACGAATGTTCTAAAGGTTACATAATTTGTTTATTTTTTGGGTAAAAAACCTTTTGGGCAAAGCACTTCTCCTTTATCGGTTAAATTAACATATAATAACCATTTCTCTGTTTTACTTTCAATCCAAACTTCGTAAATTTCAAGCGTTCCTACGCCTACTGCATTGTTCTTTGATGGATAAGGACAACAAGTGTCTACTCGCTTGAATAAGAGTTTTTCACCGTCTTTCGAAGTAATACCATTAAAGAAACGTTTAACATTTGCTAAATTAGCATTTTCAGTTTTATAAAATCCTAAATTAATGGGATAATCTTGGTGAAAACCATATTTTCCTTCATTGGCAATAGTTTTAATTTCAAAATGATCTCCAATGATTTTTGGCATTACCGCTTTATCATTTATGTTTTGAATAGTTGATTTCGTACTTACACAAGCCATGTTGAACAAAATCAATCCAAAAAGAATTATTTTTTTCATCTTAATTATTTTTTTGTTGCATTTTTTTTAGAAACAAGATATCCAATAATTATACCAATTGGTAATAAAGAAGAATAATTCATTAGTAGTAAGCTCTTAAAATTATAGTAGGCCTCTGCTTCTTTTAAAGTTATCTTTCCTGACTTAATAGAGGCTTGAATAAAATTATTCATTAAGTCAGGAGAAATGTATTTCAATGAAAAATAAAGTGCTGCTGGAAGAAATAAAGCAAATACACCTGTTATGAATAGACTTGAAATAAATGATTGTTGAAAAGTAATTTGATTGTTATAATCATTTTTCTTTTTTAAGTATAAAGCTCTATAGTAGAGGATTGAAAAAGGAATTGTTATTAAAATAGAAAAGATAGGTTGTATAAAAAGTTTATCACTATGAAAACCCAACCATTTTTCTAGTTGAGACCATAAAATAAATGTAAAAGCTAGATAAAAACCCCAATATATTTCTAATTTAATTTTTCCCATGATTTTAATTTAATGTTAATTCTTTTGTAACAAATGTTACATTTGAAGTTTTGAATTTATATTTTTGTACAAAAATAATAAATATGGATGTATTATTTGGTACTTGGCATTGGTCAATATCAGGTTTGTTAATAGGTTTAATCATGTTAGTGCTCACGTATTTTGGAAAAACGTTCGGTATGTCATCAAATTTAAGGACTTTGTGTAGCATGACACCAGCTAAAAAACAAAGTGCTTATTTTAATTTTGATTGGAGAGAGCAACGTTGGAACTTAGCTATAGTTTTAGGAGCCATTGCTGGTGGGTTTATTGCTTATCATTTTATGATGGATTCTAAGCAAGTACTTCAGTTGAATCCAATTACGGTAAAACAATTACAATCTTTACACATTGATGCACCTAATGGTAAGTTAGGTCCAGATGCTATTTTTGGTATTGATCAAATGTGGACATGGAAAGGATTTTTATTACTTTTAGGTGGTGGGTTTTTAATTGGTTTTGGCACGCCTTATGCTGGTGGTTGTACCTCAGGACATGCGATTTCTGGATTGAGTAACTTACAAATTCCCTCGTTAATTGCTGTTATTGGTTTTTTCATTGGTGGATTAATTGCTGCTCATTTTTTAATTCCTTTAATTTTTGATTAAAATGAAATTGTTTAAATTCTTTATAGTAGGTATTGTTTTTGGAATTGTGTTAACTAAAGCTGAAGCTATTTCTTGGTATCGCATTTATGAAATGTTTCAATTTCAGTCATTTCATATGTATGGAATTATTGGCACTGCCATTTTTGTAGGTGTTACTGGGATCTATTTAATTAAGAAAAAAGAGGTTAAAGATATTAAAGGGGCTCCCATACAGATTATGGATAAAGATCGTGTGTTTTTTAGATATATAGTAGGAGGGACGATGTTTGGATTAGGTTGGGGTATAGTAGGGTGTTGTCCTGGACCTATTTTTATTTTATTAGGAACTGGTATGCAATCAATTGCTGTTATTTTATTAGGAGCTTTATTGGGTACTTATGTTTATGGAATGATTAAAGATAAATTACCTCATTAAGTTAGAAACCTGATATATGTTAGTTTTTAATATGTCTTTTTTTTGTACTTTTATATGGTTAAATTAAGCAGTTATGAAAACGACAGTACATATACAAAATTTGAAGTGTGGTGGTTGTGCTTCAACGATTACAAAGAATTTGAATGCCCTTGATGATGTATCTGATGTTATTGTGGTGGTAGAAGACAATTCAGTTACCTTTGATTATTCTGAAGTTCATACTTTAGATGTAGTGAAGAAAACATTAGCCGAGTTAGGTTATCCAGAAGATGGAGAGCGCAATAGTTTAGGTGCTAAAGCAAAATCTTATGTAAGTTGTGCTATTGGTAAGATGACTTCATAATAGAAAAAAGTCTCGTATTTAGCGAGACTTTTTTTTATATGATTTCTGCACTTAAACCAGCATCAAGTAAGGCTGAACATAGGGGTTTCAGTTTAGGTAACTCACCTGTTTTAACAGTACATTGACCTTTGTAGTGCACTAAGATAGCACATTGTTCAGCTTGTTCCCAAGTATGATCACATACACGTACCAAGGTTTCAATAACATGATCGAAGGTGTTTACATCGTCATTATATAAAACAATTTCATTGGTAAGACCAATCGCTTCTTCTACTAAAACTTCTTCTTGAACTTGTTCTAAAGTATTCATAATAAAAATTTTAAAGCTAACTTGACAAAGTTATTATTTTTTTTCAAATTTCAATGCCACCCAGTTGTTTCGTTCTTTTTTAGAAATAAAAGTTAAACCTAAAGCTTCACAACATTCTTGAATAGCAGGAATGTCTTCTGAATAAAATCCACTTAATAATAAAGTAGCTTCATTATTCATACAATTCACATAGGTAGACATATCATTTAAAAGAATATTTCTATTGATATTTGCAATAAAAACATCATATTTTTGCCCTTGGTTTAGCCAAGATGCATCACCTTCATATACAGAAATATGTTGGCAATTATTACGTTCTGTATTTTCAATAGAATTTAAATAACACCAGTTGTCAATATCTACAGCATCTATAGGTTGGGCACCTTTCATTTCTGCTAAAATAGCTAAGATAGCAGTTCCACATCCCATGTCCATTGTTTTTTTATTGGTTAATTCCAATTCTAATAAATGTTGGATGACCATGTGAGTTGTTTCATGGTGTCCAGTACCAAAACTCATTTTTGGCTCAATTACAATTTCAAAAGTAGCGTTTGTTGGTTCGTGAAAAGGAGCACGTACATGACAAATTCCATCAACATCAATAGGGGAGAAATTTTTTTCCCATTCTTCGTTCCAATTTACTTGTTCAATTTCTTCAAACGTGTATTCTATTTTGAACTCAGGATTTTCTAGGATGTAAATATCTTCCAGTATATTAGCGGTCCATAAATCCTTTTGAACAAATGCAGATACACCTGTTTCCGTTTCAATAAAACTTTCAAAAGCTGTTTCGCCTAATTCGGCAATTAAAATTTCTGAACCTAATTCTAATGGTTCAATAGTAAAATGATATCCAATGTATGTATTTGACATAAGTTTTTCGTTTATTCCATAAAAAAATAGGAAGCAAAATTACTACTTCCTATTTTAATATTGGTGTTTTACTTAATATAATTTAGGGAAACGAGCAGGAAAAGCTTCATGCATGATTTCGTATACTTTTTCATAGATATCCTCTGCACTCGGCTTAGAAAAGTAATCTCCATCTGTTCCGTAAGCGGGTCTATGTGCTTTTGCAGTTAATGTTTGTGGTGCACTGTCTAAGTGTTTGTAAGCCTGTTGGTTTTCAATAATCTCCTGAAGAATATAAGCGCTGGCACCACCAGGAACATCTTCATCAATCACTAATAAGCGATTGGTTTTTGCTACTGATTTTACAATATCTTTTTGAACATCAAAAGGTAATAATGATTGGATATCAATGATTTCTGCATCAATACCAATTTCTAACAATTCTTTTGCAGCTTGTTCAACAATACGTAAAGTTGAGCCATAAGATACCAAGGTAATATCTTTACCTTCTTTGATAGTTTCTACAATACCAATAGGTGTTTTGAAAGCACCTAAGTTGGTCGGCATTTTTTCTTTTAAACGGTAACCGTTCAAGCACTCAACAATTAAAGCAGGTTCATCTGAATTTAATAGTGTATTGTAAAAACCAGCAGCTTTAGTCATATTTCTAGGGACCAATACATGTATTCCTCTGATAGCATTGATGATCATTCCCATAGGAGAGCCAGAATGCCAAATACCTTCTAAGCGATGACCGCGAGTTCTAATAATTAAAGGAGCTTTTTGGCGGCCGTGTGTTCGATATTGCAGAGTAGCTAAATCGTCGCTCATGATTTGAATAGCATACAATAAATAATCCAAATATTGAATTTCAGCTATTGGTCTTAAGCCTCGCATTGCCATTCCAATACCTTGACCAAGAATAGTAGCTTCACGAATACCTGCATCAGAAACACGGAATTCACCATATTTCTCTTGCATACCTTCTAATCCTTGATTTACATCACCAATTGTACCCGAATCTTCACCAAAAATTAATGTTTCTGGGTATTTAGCAAATATGGCATCAAAGTTGTCTCTAAGTATTAATCGTGCATCTACTTCTTCAGCGGTTTCGTCATAAGTAGGCAATACTTCTTGAGTTGCAGCAGCATTTCTTACAGATTCGGAGAATAAATGTGAACTATATTTTGGTTGGATTTTTTCAGAGAATGAAGTAATCCATTGTGCTAATGAAGCTCTATCGTTGCCAGATAACATTCGAAGAACTTTACGCGCAGTGACCAAAATATCTTTTCGAATAGGTTCTTTGATAGCGGCTAAGTCAGCACTATATTTCTCTATAAAAACTTTGTTTTCAGAATGTTGTGCTACATTGTTTAGAACTTGTACAGCTTCAGCAACTTCAGTTTTGATAGCAGTTAAGTAGGTATTCCAAGCTGTTTTCTTTCCTTCTAACACTTCTTTTTTAGAAGCTTTTTCAATCTCTTCAATTTCTTCAACTGTAGCAATGCTATTCTCAATCATCCATTTTTTCATTTGAACAATACAGTCAAATGTTGTTTCCCATGCTAAACGTTCTGCATTTTTATAACGTTCGTGTGAACCTGAAGTTGAGTGACCTTGTGGTTGAGTTAATTCTTGTACGTGAACTAAAACAGGTACATGTTCTCTTCTCGCTAATTCAGCTGCTTTTTGATATGTTTCAACTAGAGCAGGGTAGTCCCAACCTTTAACACGAAATATTTCATAACCTTTATTTTCTTCGTCACGTTGAAACCCTTTTAAAATTTCTGAAATATTTTCTTTTGTTGTTTGGTATTTAGCATGTACTGAAATTCCATATTCGTCGTCCCATACACTCATGACCATAGGCACTTGTAAAACCCCTGCAGCATTAATGGTCTCAAAGAATAAGCCTTCTGAAGTAGAGGCGTTTCCTATAGTACCCCAAGCAATTTCATTTCCATTTACTGAAAAATTATTTATTTCAGGCAGTTCTTTTACATTTCTATAGATTTTAGATGCTTGCGCCAAACCTAATAATCTAGGCATTTGTCCAGCCGTTGGTGAAATATCAGAACTTGAATTTTTTTGTTGTGTAAGGTTTTTCCAATTTCCATTTTCGTCTAATGAATGAGTAGCAAAGTGCCCGCCCATTTGACGACCTGCACTCATTGGGTCAAAATTAATATCTGCATGTCCATACAATCCAGCAAAAAACTGTTCGATGGTTAAGGCACCAATTGCCATCATAAACGTTTGGTCACGATAATATCCTGAACGGAAATCACCATTTTGAAACGCCTTGGCTAAGGCTAATTGAGGCACTTCTTTTCCATCGCCAAAAATTCCGAATTTAGCTTTCCCTGTAAGTACTTCTTTTCTTCCAAGTAAACTACATTCTCTACTAACCGTAGCTATTTTAAAATCGTTTAAAACTTCTTTTTTAAAATCTTCAAAAGTTAACGTTGCTGTTTTTGCCATTTTGTTCATGTTCAATTATGCTTTGCTACAAATTTAAAAAAATAGACTATATGTTGTTAATTTGTATTTCATTTTTATGAAAAAATAGTTGTAAATATGTTGTAATATTGTAATAATG
>NZ_JAGKWP010000201.1 GCF_021151785.1 Flavobacterium sp. | reverse complement strand
TTTTAAATCTTGCTATTTTTTTATTTGTAGAAAAAAAAACTAAATATTATGCTTGCTATTGAAAAATAATGTATAAAGTAAGAGATTTGAAAAAAATAACACAAACTTTAAACTAATATTATGAGTAAATTTAATCCCGCAGACAAAATACAAGATTTGCAATATTTTGGCGAATTTGGAGGTGTAAATCCTTCTATTTCTGATAGTTCTACATATACCTTCTTATCTGCTAAAACTATGTTTGACACTTTTGAAGGTAATGCAGAAGGTTGTTATTTATATTCAAGGCATTCGTCTCCCATGAATCTTTACTTAGGTCAGGCTTTAGCCGCTATGGAAGGAACAGAGGCTGCAAATGTTGCTGCTTCAGGAATGGGAGCAATTACTCCGGTCTTATTACAATTGTGTGGGGCGGGAGATCACATTGTTTCAAGTAGAACCATTTACGGTGGAACATATGCTTTTTTAAAAAATTTCACACCTAAATTTAATATTACTACAACTTTTGTTGATATTACTAAATTAGATGTTGTTGAAGCTGCAATTACCCCTAATACAAAAGTTTTGTATTGTGAAACTGTTAGTAATCCATTGTTAGAGGTAGCTGATATAAAAGGTTTAGCTCAACTTGCTAAAAAACACAATTTAAAATTGGTAGTAGATAATACTTTTTCCCCTTTATCTGTCGCTCCAGTTCAATTAGGTGCTGATGTAGTGATACACAGCTTAACTAAATTTATTAATGGAAGCAGTGATACAGTTGGGGGTGTTATTTGTGGTACGCAACAATTTATTGATGATTTAAGAAACGTGAATAATGGAGCTAGTATGTTGTTAGGACCTACAATGGATAGTTTACGTTCGGCTAGCATTTTGAAAAATTTAAGAACTTTACATATACGTATGAAACAGCATAGTCATAATGCGATGTATTTATCTCAAAAATTTCAACAAGATGGTTTAAAAGTGGTGTATCCAGGATTAGAAAGCCACCCTAGTCATCAATTGTATAAAGGTATGATTAATCCAGAATATGGTTTTGGTGGAATGATGACTATTGATGCAGGTTCTTTAGATCAAGCTAATGCATTAATGGAATTGATGCAAAATAAAAATTTAGGATATCTAGCGGTAAGTTTAGGTTTTTACAAGACATTATTTAGTGCGCCTGGAACTTCTACTTCATCAGAAATTCCATTAGAAGAGCAAAAAGAAATGGGCTTAACTGATGGATTAATAAGAATGTCTATAGGTTTAGATAATGATATTGAACGTACTTATCAAATGATGAAAGCGTGCATGAAAGAGTTAGGTATTTTATAAAAATACATTTAATTTGTTATGTTTTAAAGTCCGATTTAGTAATAAATCGGATTTTTTTGTAACAATTAATTACTTTTGAACTCTAATTTATTTACTATAAACT
>NZ_JAGKWP010000077.1 GCF_021151785.1 Flavobacterium sp. | reverse complement strand
AAATTATATTTTCGGGCTATTTTATCTAAATATTCAGATGTTAATTCATTTTCTTTTTCTATCCAATTGATTGTTTTATCTAGTTTTGAATTTTCTAAATAAAGATATTCGTCATTTATTTCTTTTTTTGATTCTTGCCCTACTAAAAACATTGAAAATAATAAGGCTAATATTTGTAAAAAATAGTTCATAAATCTAATTTTGATAAAAATTCATCAAAAATAGACATATTATTCTTATGGAAATCGTATATAGTGAAAAAATAGAGGAAATAGTATTAAATTATGGGGTTATAAAACAACTCTATGATGAAAATTTTACGGAAGAAAAATATGTTGCATTACTTGAAGAAATGGTTCCGAACGGATATAAACAGATTGCAATTTATGATATTAATAAACTAGTGGCTGTTTCTGGTTATTGGATAAATACGAAGCTCTATTCTGGTAGATATTTAGAAATTGATAACTTTGTTGTAGATGAAAATCATCAAGGCAAAGGTTTAGGTATCAGGTTAATTAATGAAATTGAAAAAATAGCGCAAAAATTTCAGGTAAATGCCATAGTTTTAGACGCTTTTTCAACTAACTTTAACGCTCATAAATTTTACTATAATCAGGGGTATGTTCCTAAAGGTTTTCATTTTGTTAAATTCATATAAAATTTTTATATTTAAAATGAATTGAATAATGAAAAAGAGAAATTTAAGTTAGCCAATTTACAAAAGCATGATTGTTATTTACACATTAAAAAGATAATTATACATTGACCACTTATAAAAATTTATTCAAGCAAACCCTAATTTATGGTGTAGCTACTGTTTTGCCACGTGTAATTAGTTTTTTACTCGTTAGTTTGCATACTAAGGCGATGCCAGATAAGAAAATGTACGGTGAAGTAACTGTGCTTTTTTCTTATATGATTTTTTTAAACGTTATTCTTTCTTATGGTATGGAAACTTCTTTTTTTAGGTTTTATCACAAGGAAGACAAAAAGGTTAATGTAGTAAGTACAACTCTGGTTTCGCTTTTTTGGTCTAGTATTTTATTCCTTTGTGGCGCACTTTTATTTCAAAAATCAATAGCTTCTTTTCTAGAAGTCGATAAAGAATATGTAAATTATGCTATTTGGATTTTAGCATTAGATGCGCTAGTTATTTTGCCTTTTTCGAAGTTAAGAGCTGAGCAAAAACCTATTAGATATGCAGCAATTAAATTGTTTAATGTATTTGTTAATATGTTTCTCAGTTTGTTTTTTCTTATTGTATTACCAGATTTAGCTCATTCAAATCCACATGGTTTTTGGAGCAGTATATTCATTAAAGATTATCAAGTAGGATATGTTTTTTTATCTCAACTTATAGCAAGTCTATTTACTTTCTTAGTTTTTATTCCAAATTATATAACATCCAGTTGGTTTTTTGATAAAGGGTTGTGGAAAAAAATGATACAGTACGGTTGGCCTATTTTATTTGCTGGAATAGCTTTTGGTATAAATGAACATTTTGATAAAATTTTGTTAGATAAATTACTGCCTGAACATATTGCAAAAGCTGAAGTAGGGGCTTATGCAGCATGCTATAAAATAGGTTTGTTTATGGTTTTGTATAGAACGGCTTATACTTTAGGTATTGAACCTTTCTTTTTCAGTCAGGCTGGTAATAGTAATGCCCCACAAACTTATGCAACAGTAACTAAATATTTTGTTATTTTAGGTTCTTTAATTTTGTTAGTGGTAGTCGTTTTTGCTGATGTTATTAAATTCATAATGCTACGACAACCAGAGTATTGGGAAGCTATGAAAATTGTGCCTTTGATTATAATTGCTAATTTCTTTCTAGGGATTTATACCAGTTTATCCGTTTGGTATAAATTAATTGATAGAACAATTATTGGTGCATATATATCCGTAGTCGGAGCAGTTATTACATTGGTTTTGAATTATTTATTAATCCCTAAGTTTAGTTATATGGGATCCGCTATAGCTACTATTGCCGCTTATGGTTCCATGATGTTAATTTCTTATTTTATGGGAAGAACAAAATATCCTATTCCATTTGATATGCCAAAAATTTTGGGCTATTTAGGTGCGTCAATTTTATTAGCATGCATTTCCTTTTATGTTCCTGTTTTAAGAGAAACATATATCTTTGGAATTATTGCTATCCTAGGATTTAGTTATTATATTTATAAAAATGAAAAAGAAGTTATATTAAAAACTTTTAAACGAAAATAATGCAAATTAAAATTATCAATCAGTCGCAGCATCCTTTACCTAGTTACGAAACAATGGCTTCTGCTGGGATGGATTTACGTGCCAATCTTACTGATCCAATTGTTTTAAAACCGCTTGAAAGAGTTTTGGTTAAAACAGGGTTGTTTATTGAATTACCTCTTGGTTTTGAGGCGCAAGTCAGACCTAGAAGTGGACTAGCATTAAAAAAAGGAATTACTGTATTGAATTCACCTGGTACTGTTGATTCTGATTATAGAGGAGAAATTGGTGTAATTTTAGTAAATTTATCTAATGACGATTTTGTAATTGAAAATGGTGAGCGAATAGCCCAACTTGTAGTTGCTAAGCATGAACGAGCAGAATGGATAGAAGTTGATCAATTGAATGAAACATCTAGAGGTGCTGGAGGATTTGGAAGTACTGGAGTAAAATAAAAAATAATTTACGAATTGAATAATTTTAAGACGCAACATTATATCTTAGTTATTCAATTTTATAACCTAATAATATAAAAAAATGAAAATAATTGTACCAATGGCTGGACGTGGTTCGCGCCTTCGCCCTCATACGTTAACTGTTCCAAAACCTTTAATTCCTATCGCAGGAAAACCAATAGTACATAGATTAGTGGAGGATATTGCAAAAGTAATAAATCAACCATTAGAAGAAGTAGCTTTTATTATTCATCCTGATTTTGGTTCAAAAGTAGAAGAAGATTTAATTGCTATTGCAGAAAAACTAGGTGCAAAAGGAACTATTTATTACCAAAGAGAAGCTTTAGGAACAGGACATGCAATTATGTGTGCTAAAGATTCATTGAGTGGACCTGCGGTTATTGCTTATGCAGATACTTTGTTTAGAGCTGATTTTACCTTAGATGCAAATGCAGATAGTGTTATTTGGGTAAAGCAAGTAGATCAACCTGAGGCTTTTGGAGTAATTAATTTGAACGAAAACAATCATATTGTTGAATTAGTTGAAAAGCCAAAAGAATTTGTTTCAGACCTGGCAGTAATTGGTATTTATTATTTCAAAGATATTGCGATATTGAAAAATGAGTTACAAGCAGTATTAGATAATAACATTATTCACGGCGGTGAATACCAAATTAATGATGGTATTAAACAGATGATGGAAAAAGGTATGGTTTTTGTACCAGGTCAAGTAGATGAATGGATGGATTGCGGAAATAAGAATGTGACGGTTGAAACGAATAGTAGAATGTTACAGTTTATTCATGAAGACGCAGAGGAAACAATGATTGCAGAAAATGTTCGTATAGAAAATTCAGAAATCATACCACCTTGTTATATTGCCGCAGATGTGCATCTTGTTAATTCCATTATTGGGCCAAATGTTTCTATTGGAAAGGCAACACATATTATCAATTCAAAAATTAAAAATAGTTTAATACAAACTCATTCACACATAAAAAATGCCAAATTAGATAGTGCTATGATAGGAAATCATGTGAATTACAATGGCGAATTTACGAGTGTGAGTTTAGGAGATTATTCAACTTTAGATTAATATGATTCGGATTTTAAGCTTTTTATTTCTCTTTCAAATCGGACTTGCTCAAGAACAGCAAGAGCCTGATCAGGTGGAAACTGCTGCTACTGAAGTTGAAAACAACTTCTATGATGCACTGAAACATAAAAGCATGGAGAATTATGATAAAGCTATTGTTTCATTGGAACAATGTATTTTGAAAGAAGCTAAAAATCCTGAGTTTTATTATCAATTGGGAACCAATTATTTAGCGTTAAAAAAGTATGCTGAAGCGGAACAAAATTTTCAAAAAGCAGTAGATTTAAATTCTCAACAACGCTGGTATTGGAATGGTTTATATGACGTGTATTATCAAATCAAAGATTACAATAAAGCTATACCTATTGTAGAAAAACTAACGACTTTTGATGCTAATATGAAAGAAGACTTGGTGTCGTTGTATATGAACACAGGCCAGTTTGAAAAAGCAAAACAGGTGTTAGATGAACTTGAAAGTACAACGAATTTAACCAAGACAATGGAAATGTATAAATTACAAATCCAAAGCATGAATAAATCCGTTAAACCACAACTAGAGGTATTGTTGAAGGCGGTTAAGGATTATCCAAAAGTAGAGCAAAATTATATTGATTTAATTTATTATTATACAACCAGTAATCAAGAACAAAAGGCTTTTGAAACAGCTAAAAAATTAGCCGAAGAAATTCCAACTTCTGATATGGTTCATGTTAGTTTATTAAAATTTTATATTTCTCAGAATAATAATATTGAGGCTACTAATTCATTTAAACGCGTGGTGAAGTCTAGTAAAGTTGATTTAAAAATTAAGCATCGTGTTTTAAATGAATACTTAATTTTTGCTACAAAGAACACTTCATTATACTCAGAAATAAATGCTGTATTGCCTTATTTTGATAATGAAGCGGGATTGAACGTGTATAAAGAATTAGCTAAATATTTTTATAGCAAAGATCAATATGTTTTAGCTGAAAAATATTTTGAGAACGCTATAGGAAAGTCTAATATTGATGTTGAAACAGTAGATTTACTTTTAAACACGTATGATTTTACAGAGGCATACGATAAAATGGCTAAAAAAGCTGAGGAATTAATTGATTTGTATCCCACAAAACCTAATCTGTATTACTATGTTGGTAAGGCACAAAACAAATTAAAAAACTACAAAAAAGCAAAAGAATTTCTCGAATTAGGTTTGGATTATGTAGTAGAAGATAAAAAATTAGAATCTGGTTTTTATAAGCAATTAATTCTTTCAGCAGAAGGATTAACAGATGTAAAAATGAAGCAGAATTACCAAAAAAAATTAGATCAAGTTAAATAAGCAGTCATTATTAAATCAAATATGCAAAAAATAGTTAATTATATATTTTTATTATCATTATTAGTTTCATGTAAGGCAAAACAAGTCGTAGTCGCAGAACAAGCCGCTAAAGAAACCGATCAATCTTCTGAAGTAATTCAAAAACATTATCAAAATAAATTGGTTTTTAAAACAGCTTCTATACGTGCTAATGCTAGTTATGAAGACATCAAGCAATCTTTGAATATCAATGCTGATTTGCGTATTAAAAAAGATGAAGTTATTTGGATTAGTTTGAAATTTTTCGGAATAACAGCAGCTAAAGCTTACATTACTCCTACTAGAGTTAGTTATTATGAAAAAATAAATAATACTTACTTTGATGGTGATTATCGGGTATTGTCTAATTGGCTGGGGACAGATTTGGACTTTCAAAAGCTTCAAAATCTATTATTAGGTAGACCAATCGATGATTTAACAAAGGAAGATTTTTTAGCAGAAGTGGCTGATCAATTATTTCAGTTGAAAAACAAAAACAATACTCAAATAGAAAAAATATTTGCTTTTGAAACGGGTAATTATCTATTAAAAAAGCAGTTTGTTAATCAAAAAATAAAGCAAAGAAATGTAACAATTACTTATCCTTCTTTTCAAAATCAAGATACTAATTTTTTGCCTACAGCGTTAACTATCATAGCACAAGATAAAGATCAAGTTAAAATTGAAGTAGAATACAAAAAAATCACTTTTAATGAGGACTTAAACTATCCTTATTCTGTCCCAAATGGCTACAAACAAATTATAATTGATTAATTTCGCAAAAATTATGTCAAGCATGAAAAAACGCTTTCTTATCGTATTCATTTGGTTATTAACGTGGCCCGTTGTGGCTCAAGAAGATGCTCAGCAGAAGTTAGAAGCACGCAAAGAACAATTGCAAAAAGAGTTGGCTGAAATGCGCAATAAATATCAAAATGAACGTGTAAAAGAAAAGTCGGTATTAAAAGAAATCAATAAAATTGAAGAACAAATCAAGGTGAGTGCTAATTTAATTAATACAATTAGTAAGCAAACACGATTGTTAAGTGATGATATTTATTTAACACAATTGGAAATCAATAAATTAAATCGAGAGTTGCAAGTAATGAAGGAGGATTATGCTAAGATGATTGTTAAATCCTACAAAAGCCGTTCAGATCAAAGTAAAATCATGTTTATTTTATCTTCAAATAGTTTTTTACAAGCCTACAAGCGTATACAGTATATGAAGCAATATGCAGGTTATAGAAAAATGCAGGCTGAAGAGATTAAACAAAAACAAGTAAAATTAAATAGATCAGTTCAGCATCTTGAGGGGAAGAAAAAAGAAAAAGAAGTCGTTTTACAAGAAAGTACTAAGGCAAAACAAGAGCATGAAAAAATAAAACAAGAAAAAGAGAAAGTTGCCAAATCTATTCAAAAAGATAAGAAGAAATATGCGGCTGAAATTGAAAAAATGAAGAAAGAGCAACGAGATATTGATCGTAAAATTAAGAAAATGATTGCTGAGGCTATTGCTGCAGCGAATAAGAAAAATGCGGAAAAAACAAAAGCGAATACTGGAACCAAATCAGGAACGAATACTAAACCTGTAGCGGTTTCTTCAACAAAAATTGAATTAACACCTGAGGGTAAAGTAGAATCAGATAATTTTAAAGCTAATAAAGGTAGATTACCTTGGCCAGTAGAAAAAGGAGCCATATACATTCCATATGGCAACAGTAAACATCCTGAATTTAGTAATTTAGATGTTCATAATAGTGGAATTGACATTAAAACAGAATCAGGAATGATGGCTAGAAGTGTATTTGCAGGAGAAGTATCAGGTATTCAAGTTTCCCAAAGTACAGGAACGTATACGGTAATGGTTAGACACGGAGATTTCTTCACCACTTATAGCAATTTAAGTTCAGTTTCTGTTACTCAAGGTCAAAAAGTGGGTATTAAACAAACACTTGGAAAAATCAAAACTAATTTTGCTGGATTAACCGTAATGAAGTTTACTTTAAGTCAAAATATTACTACCTTAAATCCAAATTCATGGATTACTCCAAGATAAAAAATTTAAAACTATAAAAAATGGAAAATCAACAAAGACAATTAACTGAGGATCAAATTAAAATTGAACAAGCTAATTTTATAGCTAAAGTTTATGGTTGGATGTGTGCTGCATTAGTGGTAACAGGGTTAACGGCATGGTATGTAGCGCAAACAGAGGAATTAATTTTAGCTTTGCTATCTAACAAATTTCTTTTCTATGGTTTGTTAATAGGTGAAGTTTTATTGGTAGGATATATTTCAAAAGCATTACCAACTATGGATGTTATGATGGCTAAAGCCCTATTTTTCTTGTATGCCATGGCAAACGGTCTTACTTTATCCTTAATTTTTGTCATTTTTACAGCTAGTTCTATTGCTTCATCTTTTTTTATTACAGCTGGAACCTTTGCTGTTATGAGTTTATATGGTTATTTTACTAAATCTGATTTAACATCTATGGGTAGAATTTTGATGATGGGATTAATAGGATTAATTATTGCATCAATAGTAAATATCTTTATGCAAAGTACCATGATGCATTGGATTATATCTTATGTAGGGGTATTTATCTTTACAGGTTTAATAGCATACGATACGCAAAAAATCAAAGAAATGAATATCATTGGAAATGAAGGAACGGATGAAGATACCAAAGAATCTTTAATGGGAGCTTTAACACTTTATCTTGACTTTATTAATTTGTTCTTATATATCTTGCGTATTTTTGGAGATAGAAAATAATTTGAAAAGCGAACTTAGGTTCGCTTTTTTTAGCATTTTACAAATCATTTTAATTAAGTACTTTTGCAAAAAAACAAGTTATGGTCAAAATAGGCAACATCATTTTACCCGAACATCCTTTGTTATTAGCCCCTATGGAAGACGTGAGTGATCCACCTTTTCGTAGGTTGTGTAAAATGCATGGAGCTGATTTAATGTATTCTGAATTCATCTCGTCTGAAGGTTTAATACGTGATGCAATGAAGAGTAAAAAGAAATTGGATATTTTTGACTATGAGCGACCGGTTGGCATTCAAATTTTTGGTGGAGACGAAGAAGCAATGGCTATGTCTGCCAAAATTGTTGAAACAGTACAACCTGATTTAGTTGATATTAACTTTGGTTGTCCAGTTAAAAAAGTGGTCTGCAAAGGGGCTGGTGCAGGTGTGCTTAAAGATATTGATTTAATGGTGCGTTTAACAAAAGCAGTAGTTAAATCAACAAATTTGCCAGTTACTGTAAAAACTAGATTAGGTTGGGATGAATTATCTATCAATATTGATGAAGTAGCTGAGCGCTTGCAAGATGTGGGTATTCAGGCATTAACAGTACATGGTAGAACACGAGCTCAAATGTATAAAGGGCATTCTGATTGGACTCATATTGAGCGTATTAAAAACAACCCGAGAATTCAAATTCCTATTTTTGGAAATGGTGATATTGATTCACCAGAAAAAGCATTGGAATACAAGAATAAGTTTGGTTTAGACGGCATGATGATCGGTCGTGCTGCCATAGGTTATCCTTGGATTTTTAATGAAATCAAACATTATTTCAAAACAGGCGAACTTTTGACACCACCTACCGTGACTGATAGGGTAGAGGCGGCTCGAAATCATTTAATCTGGTCTATGGAATGGAAAGGTGAACGAGTAGGAATAGTTGAAATGCGTCGTCATTATACTAATTACTTCAAAGGTATTCATGGTTTCAAAGAATACAAACAAAAATTAGTTACTACAGATGGGCATAACGAATTAATGGATTTATTTGAAACTATCAAAGAAGTTTATTTAAATTATGAGCATCAGGTGTAGTCAAAAAATGATTACATGTATTGTTTTGATCTCGAAAAGCTAAAATTTTATTTCATTTATGACTGATTTATCTTCTATCAAAATTCTTCATTTGGATACTAATCATCCGTTACTTTGGGAACAACTAAGACAAGCTGGATTTACAAATGAAGCTGATTTTACATCTACAAAAGAAGAGGTAGAGGCTAAAATTCATAATTACCACGGAGTAATCATCCGAAGCCGGTTTAAAATTGATCAAACTTTTATTGAAAAAGCAACTAACTTGCAATTTATTGCACGAGTAGGTGCCGGACTCGAAAGTATTGATTGCGAATATGCCTTGTCTAAAAAGGTGGAATTAATCTCTTCTCCTGAAGGTAATAGAAATGCAGTGGGCGAACATGCGTTAGGTATGGTGTTGTCGTTATTTAATAAGTTGAATAAAGCTGATAGAGAAATTCGTCAAGGACATTGGAACCGAGAAAGTAATCGTGGATTGGAGTTAGACGGTAAAACAGTAGGTATTATCGGGTATGGAAACATGGGAAAATCATTTGCGAAAAAATTGCGCGGGTTTGATGTAGAAGTTTTGTGTTACGATATTGTACCTAATGTGGGCGATGCACTGGCTAACCAAGTTTCTTTAGAAGAATTACAAGCGAAGGCAGATGTAGTGAGTTTGCACACCCCTTGGACAGAAATAACCAATAAAATGATTAATGCTGATTTTATTCATGCGTTTCATAAACCATTTTGGTTCATTAATACGGCAAGAGGTAGAAGTGTAGTTACTGCTGATTTGGTAGAGGCTCTGAGAATTGGTAAAATTCTAGGTGCGGGTTTAGATGTTCTAGAATATGAAAAATTATCTTTTGAAACGTTGTTAACTGACCAAATACCTGATCCTTTGCAATATTTAATGCAAGCGGATAACGTAATTTTAACACCACATATTGCAGGTTGGACGCAGGAAAGCAAAATTTTATTGGCTCAAGTGATAGTTGATAAAATAATTGCAAAATATTCTGAATAGATTTTGTAACAAAAGTTTGATGTTGCGACTAATTATTCAAAAAAATACATGGGATTATTTTCATCATTATTAGGGAACGCAGGAGCTGTTTCTAATGATCAATTGCAAAACGATTATGGTAAATTATTAGTTTCTGGGGAATCTATTGAACTGGGGTTTCAATTAATTCGTGATACTTTTATTTTTACTAATAAGCGTTTAATTTTGGTTGACGTTCAAGGTGTAACGGGTAAAAAAAACAGAATACCTCTCTGTAGCTTATAAAAATATTTCAAGATTTAGTATAGAAACGGCTGGAACTTTTGACTTAGAGGCCGAACTGAAAATTTGGATATCCAGTGAAGCACTACCAAGTATTTCTAAAAAATTTAATAAAAGTGTAGATGTGTACGAAGTGCAAAAAGTCTTAGCTTCACATGTACTATAATTTTTACTTATTCTTGTAGGAATAAAAATAAAATAATATATTCGTAATTAACTAAAAACTTAAACTATAATTAAAATGGATGCACAAAAAGTAGACATGTTCATGATGTCAAATGCTAAGTATTTTGAAGGACACCAATTAAATACAATTAGAGAACAATTATTAGCCATGGACGATGAAAAATGGCCAATGGTTCAAATGGTTCAATTTAAAGATCCAACAACATCATTGTTGATTTCAATTTTTGCTGGTGCTTATGGAATTGATAGATTCTACATTGGTGATACTGGAATGGGAGTTGGAAAATTATTAACTTGTGGTGGTTTAGGTATCTGGGCTATTGTAGATTGGTTCTTAATTCAAGGGGCTACAAAGCAAAAGAATCTAGAAAATTTCCAAAGAAGTTTAATGATGTAAAAAAGTATAAAAGCCATCCATAAGATGGCTTTTTTTAAGAAATGACTATGTTATCCAATAAGAAAAACAAATTGTATTATTTTTTATTACTTCTTATTTCTTTAGGATACACTTGGGTTTTTTATTCTTGGAATAAAATTGAACAAGAAGGAAAAATAGGGTGTTTGTTTAAAAAAATCACAACATTTCCTTGTCCTTCGTGTGGTACAACTCGTGCAACAATATTAGGATTTAAAGGAGAATGGTTGTCGTCTGTTTTAATGAATCCCTTTGGAATACTAGTTGGTTTAATTATGATACTTGTGCCGGTTTGGATAAGTTATGATTGGATTTTTAAAAAGGAATCTTTTTTTCAATTTTATAAAAGAGCAGAAAAATTCATTTCACAAAAATATGTGGCATCATTTTTAATACTTGTTGTGTTACTTAATTGGTACTGGAATTTTAAAAAAAATTTATAATATGATTCATAACGCAGTTTTTGCATATAAGCCTAACGAATCAGAATTAGAGCGTGCTTCTAATAGTTATTTAATGTCGTTAGTTGCAGTAATAGGTGGTTTACCATTACCTATATTAAATTTATTGGCATCGGTTTTCTTTTATTTAGGAAACATAAAAAGTACGCCTTTTGTAAAATGGCATTGTACTCAAAACTTGGTTTCTCAATTTGGTTTATTTTTTCTAAACAGCACAGGGTTTTGGTGGACGGTTTCTATAATTTTTTATGATGAAAAAGCTACTAATTATTATTTTGGATATTTATTTACGTTGATAATTTTCAATATAATTGAATTTATTTCAACCA
>NZ_JAGKWP010000076.1 GCF_021151785.1 Flavobacterium sp. | reverse complement strand
AAATAATTTTTTACGGACTTTTTTGATATATGTTAACTAAGTTAGTAAGTCAACAAATCTTTTAATTCTTTTTCAAATCTTGCTTTAGGTAAATATTGGTCTTCTAGTGCTTTCATAAATGGAATAGCCGACTCTATACTACCCACTCTTTTTACTGGAGCATCTAAATATTCGAAACAATTTTCCATAATCATAGCAGAAATGTCACTAGCAATTCCACCAAATAAGGTGTCTTCTTGTAAAATGATTACTCTATTTGTTTTCTTTACAGAAGCGTAAATAGTTTCCCAATCCAAAGGTTGCAATGATCTTAAATCAATTAAATCAGCTGAAATAGAGGGATTATTTTTCAAAGTTTCTAATGCCCAGTGAACACCTGCACCAAAAGAAATAATGGTAACATCTTTTCCTTCTTGCAATACTGCTGCTTTTCCGAAAGGAATTGTATAATAATTTTTTGGAACATCTTGGTAAACGCTTCTGTATAATTGTTTGTGTTCAAAAAACATTACAGGATTAGGATCATTAATTGCTGTATTTAATAACCCTTTGGCATCAAAAGGAAAAGCAGGATAAACAACTTTTAAACCAGGTGTTTTTGTAAACCAAGCTTCATTAGTTTGAGAATGGAAAGGTCCAGCTTGAGTTCCACCCCCACAAGGCATTCGAACTACAACATCGGAATTTTCACCCCAACGATAATGTTGTTTAGCTAATAAATTTACAATTGGATTAAAACCTGTTGAAACAAAATCAGCAAATTGCATTTCTACAACAGCTTTGTGTCCATTGATTGATAAACCATTGGCTGCTGATACTACAGCACTTTCACAAATAGGTGTATTTCGAACCCTTTCCTTACCGAATTTTTCCACAAAACCTTCAGTGATTTTAAACGCTCCACCATATTCTGCAATATCTTGCCCCATAATAACTAAATTCTGGTGACGCTCCATAGATTGACTTAACGCAGAAGAAATAGCATCAATTACTCGGATATTATCTTTTTCTTCCGAAGGCTCAAATGATTCAAATTCATAAGGTCTGTAAACATCATTTAATTCTTCATCTAAATTTGCAACTAACTCTGGTTCTGCTTGAGTTATAGCCCAATTTTCATCAATTTCTTTTTTTATTGTAGTACGTATTTCTTCATCCAATTCATCAGAAAGTACAGCTGTAAGCTTCAAATAATTTCTGTAATTTTCAATAGGATCTTTTTCTGCCCATAAATCCATTAATTCTTGAGGAACATATTTAGTACCACTTGCTTCTTCATGACCACGCATTCTAAACGTTTTAAATTCTAATAAAACAGGACGTGGATTTTCTTTCATAGAAGCCTTTAATGCTTTAATTTTTGTATATACTTCTAAAATGTTGTTTCCATCAATAATATAACTTTCCATACCATAACCTATACCTCTATCGGCTAAGTTTTCACATCGATATTGTTCATTAGTAGGTGTTGAAAGTCCATAGCCATTGTTTTCAATAACAAAAAGTACTGGCAAATCCCAAACTGAAGCAATATTTAAAGCTTCATGAAAATCACCCTCAGATGTTGCACCTTCACCAGTAAATACAGCCGTTACTTTGCCATTCTTCTTTAATTTATTGGCTAGTGCAATACCATCAGCAACACCCATTTGTGGACCTAAATGAGAAATCATTCCTATGATGTTGAATTCTTGAGTTCCAAAATGAAAACTTCTATCTCTTCCTTTTGTAAAACCAGATTTTTTTCCTTGCCATTGTGAAAACAAACGATGTAATGGAATGTCTCTCGAAGTAAATACACCAAGATTTCTGTGCATTGGTAAAATATATTCATCTTTATCCAGAGCCGCAGTAATTCCAACAGAAATTGCCTCTTGACCTATACCTGAAAACCATTTTGAAACTTTACCTTGTCTCAAAAGAATTAACATTTTTTCTTCTATTAATCTTGGCTTAACTAGCTTTTTATATAAACTGATTAATTCTTCGTTGCTTAAATTTTGTCTTTCAAAAATCATGTAGTTAGTTCATTTGTTTGCCCCAAAATTAATAAAAATAACATTTTAAACGCGTTTTGTTAGAATTTCTTTTTCTTAATCATTTCTTAATTGTTAATAACTTTTCAAAATACATAAAAGAAATATTCTATACATTTGTAAAACAAAGTGATTACAAACTTTGAAGTTATTAACAAATTATTTTTAAATGCAAAAAATTCCAAGTGTAGACTTGCGTGATTTCCTATCGGATGATCCGGTACGCAAACAAAAATTTGTAAATGAAATCGGGAAAGCTTATTCTGAAATAGGCTTTGTGGCATTAAAAGGTCATTTCTTAGATGACAAACTAGTTGAAAATTTATATGCTGAAGTGCGTAACTTTTTCAATTTACCTTTAGAGGTAAAATCAAAGTATGAAATCCCAGGTATTGGCGGACAAAGAGGTTATGTTTCTTTTGGGAAAGAACATGCAAAAGGTCGTTCTGCTGGTGATTTAAAAGAATTCTGGCATTTTGGTCAGTATGTTTCAGAAGGTTCAAAATGGTCAGGTGAATATCCTGACAATGTTGAAGTAACGGAATTACCTAATTTCAATTCTGTAGGTAAAGAAGCTTATCAAATGCTTGAAAAAACAGGAGTTTATGTATTAAGAGCCTTGGCTTTGTACATTGGCTTAGATGAATTTTATTTTGACAAATTCATTAAAGATGGGAATAGTATTTTAAGACCTATTCACTACCCTCCTATCACTGATGAACCTAAGGATGGTGCTGTTCGTGCAGCAGCTCATGGAGATATCAATTTAATTACCCTATTAATGGGAGCTCAAGGTAAAGGTTTACAAGTTCAAAATCATGATGGCGATTGGATTGATGCTATGGCTGAGCCAGATGAGCTAATGATTAATGTGGGTGATATGCTTTCACGACATACAAACAATAAGTTAAAATCTACAATTCATCAAGTGGTTAATCCACCTAGAGAATTGTGGGGAACTTCAAGATATTCAATTCCTTTCTTTATGCATCCAGTGAGCGATATGTCTTTAAATTGCTTACCTGAATGTATTGATGAAAATAATCCTAAATTATACGAAGATATTACCGCTGGTGAATTCTTAACAGAACGATTAATCGAATTAGGGTTAATAAAAAAATAAATTAAAATTTAGCTAACAAATTCCAAATTCCTAACATTTTTGTTTTGGAATTTGGAATTTGTTTTTTGTACATTTACAAATTATGGATTTACAAGAACAACTAAAAAAACTATTTCCAGACCATACTCCATCTGAAGAATCTGAAGCAACAGCTGAAATTGCTCATGAATTATACATTCAAAAGGAGCCAATGATTTGTAAATATGAGAAAAGAAATGGTAAACCTACTACCATAATTTCTGGTTATGAAGGCGAAGCAGAAGATTTCAAGATACTTGCCAAAGAAATAAAGACCAAGTTTGCAGTTGGTGGTAGTATTAAAGAAGGTGAAATTCTACTTCAAGGGGATTATAGAGAAAAAATTATGCAATTTTTAAAAGATAAAGGGTTTAAAACTAAACGTGTTGGTGGCTAATCAACATAAACACACAACAAATATTAATTAAAATTATTTTAAACCAAATTAATTATGATACAAAGTTCAGAACTAATATTAAATCCTGATGGAAGTGTTTATCACATCAATTTGAAACCAGAGCAAATAGCAAAAGATATCATTTTCGTTGGTGATCAAAATAGAGTTGAAAAAATCACTCAACATTTTGATTCTATCGAATTTACAACGCAAAAACGTGAATTTAAAACACAAACAGGTACCTACAAAGGAAAAAGAATCACTGTAATGTCAACAGGAATTGGTCCAGACAATATTGATATTGTTATGAATGAATTAGATGCTCTTGTGAATATAGATTTGAATACAAGAACAGTTAAAGATGAATTAACGTCTTTAAATATTGTACGCGTAGGAACTTCTGGCTCTTTACAAGCCGATATTCCTGTTGATTCAATGGTAATGAGTGCCTATGGATTAGGTTTAGATAATATGTTACGTTCTTATTTGATTGATTCAATTTCTGAAAAAGAGATGGAAGAAGCATTTATCGAACAAACAAATTGGGATTTAAGAAAAGGACGCCCTTATGTAATAGCTGGAAGTGATTCTTTAATTAAAAAATTTGAAAGCAATCAGATTTTTAAAGGTTTTACAGGAACAGCGGGAGGTTTTTATGGACCACAGGGACGAGTTTTACGTTTAAACATCCAAGACCCTAAACTAAATTCTAAAATGGATGCTTTTAATTATAACGGAACTAAAATGACCAATTTAGAAATGGAAACAGGGGCAATTTATGGGCTTGGAAAATTACTAGGACATCAATGTTTATCATTAAATGCAATTATTGCTAATCGTGCTGACGGAACTTTCAGTGAAGATCCTTATAAAACAGTAGATCAATTGATTGAATATACGCTAATGAAACTAACTGAATAATAGGTTTTTAAAAATTGATTTCAATAAAACATTTTAATCTTGATTATTGGTTTGAATTTCAATTTTTAATTTGTTAATCATGCACAAATCTTATGAATCTACTAATTGAAACACCTAGATTAATTCTTAGACCTCTAGAAATATCTGATGCAGAGGCCATGTATGCTATGGATAGCAATCCAAACGTACACAAATTTTTATGGCAAAATCCTACTAAAGATATTTCAGAAACTATTCAAATTATTCACTCTGTTCAGCAACAATATGAGCAGAATGGTATTGGACGTTTTGCAACAATTTTAAAAGCAACAGGCGAATTTATAGGTTGGACTGGAATAAAATTTGTAAATGATCATATTGAAAATGGTAAAACCAATTTTTATGATTATGGTTATCGCTTAAATGAAAATTATTGGAATAAAGGTTTTGCTACAGAGGCATCAATAGCTTGGCTAGACTTTGGTTTTAATCAAATGAATATTCAAGAAATGAATGCTTATACACATGCGAAAAACGACCCTTCCAATCATGTTTTAGAAAAAATAGGATTCCATTTTATGGAAAATTATCCTGATGAAGAAAATATAACATGGAAATGGTGGCAATTAGTGAAGATAAATTATAAAAATGAATCATGAAAACAATAAGAATTGCTGGTGTTCCTGAACATTTTAACTTACCTTGGCATTTATGCATTGAAGGTGGTGAATTTGAAGAAATGGGCATTGATTTACAATGGACTGATGTACCAGAAGGTACGGGTAAAATGTGTCAAATGCTAAGAAATGAAGAAACTGACATTGCAATCATACTAACAGAAGGTATAGTAAAAGATATTGTAGAAGGAAATGATAGTCGAATTGTACAAGTCTATGTTGAATCACCACTTATCTGGGGAATTCACGTAGATAATAAAGCATCATTTTCTTCCGTTTCTGATCTTAAGAACGCGAAAGTTGCCGTGAGCCGCATGGGTTCAGGTTCTCATTTGATGGCCGTAGTGAATGCTGAAAGGCAAAATTGGGATACAAAACAGTTAGAATTTGAAATCGTAAATAATGTGTCTGGAGCCATTGAAGCACTTTCTAATGGGAAAGCCGATTATTTCATGTGGGAAAAATTCACAACTAAACCTTTTGTAGATAATGGAACTTTCAAAAGGATAGGTGAATGTCCTACGCCTTGGCCTTGTTTTGTTATTGCTGTCAGAGATAAGTTTCTAAAAGAAAATGAGGCTATTATTGAACAAATTTTAGACATAATTAACACCACTACTGAAGAATTCAAATATATTCCAAGTATTGATCGAAATTTAGCTACACGTTATGACCAAAAAATTGAAGATATTCAAGAATGGTTGTCAAAAACGCAATGGTCTCAGAAACAATTAGACGAAAAGACCTTTTCAATCATACAAAATCAACTTTTTAATTTAAATTTGATACATAATAAAACAACATATGAAAAAGTGGTATCTTAATTGATACCTTTTTTATTTTAAGAGATGTACAATTGGTTATCAAAATTGACAAACGCACAGACTACTTTTTATAAAAATAAGAAGTGGTCTGTTTTTGTTGTTCTGCTTTTATCGCTTTTAATAACCATTCCTGTTTTTATTTATTTTCGTAAAAATATTGTTGACTTAGATTGGGAAATCCCAATTGATAAATTAGCCCTATTTGGACTTTTATTTTTATTTTTCTTCATCGTATTAATTGTTTTTAGAAAATATATATTTATCTCATTATCATTGTATTTAATTCTATTTACTGCTGCATCACTTGAAGGTAATTACACCTTCTTTAAAGTAATTGACGCCTACCGAATAATTGTATATAATGCTAATGATAATTACGAAAAAGAAGCCGTAAAAGCAAATTTTCTCCTCCCCTTTCCTAATAAAAAAAGAGTTGAGGAAAGTGTAGATTATTTAAATCCTAGGGTTAGAAATTTTGCTTTATATTGTGTAAATAAACATTTTAAAAAAGAAGCAAAAGCACAACCTGAAAACAGAAAATTTATTCAATATTTTGCTGTTTTTACTGAAATAAATTCACGCTGGAACTATGTTAACGACCCTAAAACGGATGAATATTTTGCTAACGCTAGTGAAAGTTTGACCTATTTTTCTGGTGATTGTGACGATCATGCTATTTTAATGGCCGCAACTATTAAATCAATTGGAGGAACAATGCGATTAATTCATACAGGCAAACATATGTATCCTGAACTATACGTTGGAAAAGCAAAAGATCTTGAACAAGTGGTTTATATCATTAAAAATGAACTTTTTAAACAAATCACAAAAGGAAAAGTACTGTTTATTCATCGAGATGAAGATGATAAAATTTGGTTAAACATGGATTACACAGCACATTATCCTGGCGGCCCATTTTTAGGCGAGGAAATTTTAGGAATTTTAAAACTTTGATTACCACTCTATTTCTTTTTTACCTTGTTTTTTTAATATTTGATTTGTTTTATTGAAATGATTATTACCAAACCAAAAACCTCTATTTGCACTTAAAGGAGAAGGATGACCACTTTCTAAAATAAAATGTTTTTGAACATCTATGAGTGTTTTTTTCTTTTGTGCAAAACCACCCCAAAGTAAAAAAACAATACCATCTTTTTCTTTAGATATAAATTCTATCACATGATTGGTAAAGGTTTGCCAAGGAATATTTTTATGACTATTTGGCTCATTTTGTTTAACAGTTAATGTTGCATTTAACAACAATACACCTTGATTTGCCCAACGCTCTAAATTACCAGAATTCGGAAAAAAAACTGTGTTTTGCGAATTTTGAATTTCTATAAATATATTTCTTAGACTAGGTGGAATTGCAACACCCTCTGGAACAGAAAAAGCTAATCCATGTGCCTCTCCTGCTCCGTGATAAGGATCCTGACCAATAATTACCACTTTTAAATTTGATAAGGAACAATATTTAAATGCATTAAAAATTTGTCCTATAGGAGGATAACAGACACTTTGTTTATAAGCTAATTCTACTTCTAAAAGAATTTCATTAAAATATGTTTGCTCTTTTTCTTTCTCAAAAAGTGCAGACCAAGATGAATCAACTACTATATCTAACATAAAAGTGGAAGCTTTATTTTTTACAAAGATAATTACTTTGTAAATTTGCTTTTTATCTTGTTAAAAAATGATTGCTATAAACGAAAAGACCCTAAAAGATTTAGAATTTCATACGCTACTTCAAACTATTTCAGAAAGTTGTAATACTGAAATCGGAAGTGAAAAAGCGTTACAAATTCAACCTTTCAAAGAGAAAGAAACATTACTAGCCGAACTAGCTTATACAAACGAGTATTTAGCTTCTTTTTCAAATAACAATGCTTTACCTAATCATGGGTTTGAAACCATTACACAAGATTTGAAACTCTTAGCTATTGAAGATAGTTTTCTGGAATTAGCAAGTATTCGTAAAATTTATCAAATCAATAAAACGGCTAATCAATATATTATTTACCTGAAAAAATTCAAGGATTATTACCCGCAATTATTTCAAAAATCATTACAAATTGAATTTACAACTGTTATTGCCAGAGCAATCGATGAAATTGTAGATAAATATGGTGAAATTAAAGACGACGCTTCACCAGATTTGATTAATATTAGACGAAATATACAATTAGTTCGAGGTAAAATCAATCAAAGTTTTGGTATGGCCTTGTCACATTATAACTCATTAGGCTATCTTGATGAAATTAGAGAAACCATAGTAGACAACCGACGAGTACTTGCTGTTTCGGCCATGTATAGAAAGAAAGTAAAAGGTACAATTTTAGGTAATTCAAAAACAGGCAGCATTGCATATATTGAACCCGAAGCTACGTTAAAATTTTCAAGAGAACTTAATAATTTAGAATATGAGGAAAGAGAAGAGATTATCAAAATTTTAAGGAATTTATCAGCTTGTATACGCCCCTACGTTTCTACGCTACTTCATTATCAAAATTTTTTGAGTGATATTGATGTCATTGCTTCAAAAGCAAAATATGCACGAAAAATAAATGGTGTACTTCCAACAATAACTGAAGAAAAAAAGCTTTTTTTTAAAGAAGCTTATCATCCAATTCTATTTTTAAAAAACAAAGAAGAAGGCAAAGCTACTTTTCCCCAAACTATTGAACTAGAAAACGAAAACCGAATTATAGTTATATCTGGCCCAAATGCAGGTGGAAAAACAATTTCGCTTAAAACGGTAGGTTTATTACAATTGATGCTACAATCAGGGATGCTTATTCCAGTGCATGAAAGAAGTCAGACTTTTTTGTTTGATCGAATTTTAACAGATATTGGAGACAATCAATCTATTGAAAATCATTTAAGTACATATAGTTATCGTTTAAAAAACATGAATTATTTCTTGAAAAAATGTAATGCGAAAACTTTATTTTTGATTGACGAATTTGGTACTGGATCTGACCCAGAATTAGGTGGTGCATTAGCCGAAACTTTTTTAGAGGAATTTTATGCACGTGAAGCTTTTGGTATTATTACAACACATTATACCAATTTAAAAATTTTAGCAAATGAACTACCTTTTGCAAGTAATGCAAACATGCTATTTGATGAAAAATCGTTAGAACCGATGTTCAAACTTCACTTAGGGCAACCGGGTAGTTCCTTTACATTTGAAGTTGCTCAGAAAAATGGTATTCCTTATGGACTAATCAATCGTGCTAAAAAGAAAATTGAAAATACAAAAGTACGTTTTGATAAAACCATTGCTACACTACAAAAGGAGCGCTCTAAACTTGAAAAAACATCTACTATTTTAAAAGAAGAAGAATCCAAGGCCAGAGAAGAAAGCCAAAAAATGGAAAAAATAAATGCAAAGATTCAAGAGAAATTAGAACGCTATCAAGAAATGTATGATGCCAATCAGCGATTGATTTACATGGGGCAAAGAATTGATGATATAGCAGAAAAATATTTTAATAACAAAGATAAAAAGTCACTTATTGGAGAATTTTTAAAGATGGTTGAGATTGAAAACTCAAAAAGAAAAAAAATATCTGCAAAAGAGAAAAAGCAAAAAGAAGTAATCGAAAAACAAGTTGTAGCCGAAGTTAAGGAGAAGGTAGAAGAAATTAGAAAAGAGAAAAAAGAGAAAAAAATAAAAGAACAAAAAGCTGAGGAAAACAAACCAAAAGTTACTTTGAAAATTGGTGATCGTGTGCGCATGAAAGAAGGTAAGTCTATTGGAACAATTGATAAAATTGAAAAAAATAAAGCTATTGTAAATTATGGAATTTTTACTTCAAAAGTTGCTATTGATGAATTAGAATGGATTCAACCTCTTTAAAAGTTAAGTTAAATTTGGCTTATTTATTTATATTTTACCAGATTGATTAATTATGGAATTTCCAGAAAATAAAAAAATTGTCCTTTTTGATGGGGTTTGTAATTATTGTGATGAAAAAGTTAACTTCATAATAAAACATGATGAACAGGATATTTTCCGTTTTGTAGCTATTCAAAGTGAAAAAGGACAAGAAATCATAAAGTATTTAGGAATACAGCCTACTTTTGATAGTATTATTTTATATGAACCTGGAATTGCTTATTACGTCAAATCAGAAGCAATTTTTACTATTTTAAAAAATTTAAAGTCATCCTATAAATGGATTTTAATATTCAATTTAATGCCTTATGCAATAATAAATTTGGTTTACGATTATATAGCAAAAAATAGATATAAATGGTATGGAAAAAAAGATACTTGTTTGATACCATCACCAGAAATAAAATCAAAATTTTTATAATATTAAATCAGAAGTAACTGATAATTATCATGTTATTTAATAATTATAGATGTTAAATTTGATTAAATTTTAAAACTAACTCCTATGAAAAATTTATTTGTGCCTTTGTATTCTTGGAGTAACGGCGCTATTATAATGACAGTTGTTTTTGCATTAGTTATTATAGCCTTAGTTGGCGCTGTTTTTTTTATGATGAATAATAATGAAAAAAAAGACTAAGCTCTAGCTTAGTCTTTTTTTATAGAAATGATTCTTATTTCAATTTTCTTCTATTTCTCTCGGCAATAATTAAAGACAATTCTCTTCCAGTTTGTCCAGCAACTGATGTGTTTTCTTGTGCTCGTCTAATTAAATAAGGCATAACATCTCGAACAGGGCCAAAGGGCAAATATTTAGCTACATTATAACCTGCAGCAGCCAAATTATAGCTGATATTATCACTCATTCCATATAATTGACCAAACCATACTCTTTTATCATCCTTAGAGAGGCCCTTTTCAATCATTAATTTCATAACTAAATAAGAACTATCTTCATTATGAGTACCCGCAAAAATTGCCATTGATTCAATATGCTCCATCATGTAGCTAACTGCAGCATTAAAGTTGTCGTCAGTTGCTTGTTTAGATGAACAAATAGGATTTTTATACCCTTTTTCTGCTGCACGTTTTGCTTCTTTTTCCATGTATGCACCACGAACCAGTTTCATACCAATGTGATATCCCTTTAATTTAGCACGTTCATGTAAACTTTTTAGATAATCTAAACGATCCCAACGATACATTTGTAAGGTATTAAAAATCAAAGCTTTTTCTTTATTATACAGCTCCATCATTCGCTCAACCAACTGATCAGCAGCATCTTGCATCCATGTTTCTTCACCATCAATTAAAATAGTAACATCTTTATCAAAGGCATATTGGCAAACCTTTTCAAAACGAGCCACTACTCTATTCCACTCACTTTGTTCAGAAGAATTCAAAGTTAATTTTGCTCCCACTTTTTCATACAAATCAATTCTTCCTAAACCAGTAGGTTTAAAAACAGCAAAAGGAATAGCCTGACTGGCTTTAGAAAAATCAATCGTACGTAAAGTCATTTCTAATGCAGCATCAAATTGTTCCTCCTCTTCTTTACCTTCCACAGAATAATCAAGAACAGAAGAAACTCCTTTAGCATACATTTTATCAACAACTTTTAAGCAGTCTTGTTCATTGATACCTCCACAAAAATGATCAAAAACTGTTTTTCTAATCAATCCTTCAACAGGTAAGTGCAGTTTCAAAGCAAAATTAGTTAATGACGTTCCTACTTTAACTAGAGAGGGATTTCCAATCATTTTAAATAAGAAATGAGCTCTATTTAATTCCGCATCAGATTTTAAAATGAAGGCATTTTCAGTATTATTAAATATTTTTTCCATTTAAAGTTATTTGTTTCA
>NZ_JAGKWP010000075.1 GCF_021151785.1 Flavobacterium sp. | reverse complement strand
GAATTATGTTATCATTCCTAGTACTATTATCATTTATACTTATTCACTAATACAATGTCAAAAGTTATTTTAATCACGGGAGGTTCTTCAGGAATAGGGAAGGCCGTTGGGGAGTATTTGCAAGAAAAAGGATGTATCGTTTATGGTACTAGTAGAAATCCAGAACAAGTATCGGGTTCTAAGTTTAAATTAGTAGCATTAGATGTACGTAACAGTACTTCCATTCAACAATGCATTCAAAAGGTAATTACCGAAGCAGGTAGGATTGATGTTTTAATAAACAATGCGGGGGTAGGTATAACTGGGCCGTTAGAAGAAATTCCATTAACAGAGATAAAAAATAATTTTGATACTAATTTATTTGGTCCCATTGAAATGATGCAGTCGGTTTTGCCTCATATGCGAGCGCAACGTCAAGGGTTAATTATCAATGTAACTTCAATAGCTGGATATATGGGATTACCTTTTCGAAGTATTTATTCAGCTTCAAAAGGAGCTTTGGAACTAATTACCGAATCATTACGAATGGAAACCAAAGCTTTTGGCGTACATATAACCAATGTCGCTCCTGGAGATTTTGCTACAGATATTGCAAGTCGTCGTTTTCATGCTCCAGTAATACAAGGCTCTGCGTATCAACAAGTGTATCAACAACAACTCGATATGGTAAATGCTCATGTAGATGGAGGAAGTAATCCTATTCAAATGGCAGAAGCTATTTATCAAATCATTCAAACGCCTCAACCTAAGATTCATTATAAAGTTGGTGCATTTATGCAAAAGTTTTCTATTGTTCTAAAACGTATTTTACCTGATACCGTTTATGAAAAAATGTTAATGAATCATTATAAATTGTAATTAAACTTGAAGTGGACTTTTGTAATTGAAATTGAAATGGATTTCATACTTTTGCAGAAACAACACATAAACAAAATAAAAATCAAACAAAATGAAATTTTTTATTGACACGGCAAATTTAAACGACATTAAAGAAGCACAAGCCTTAGGGGTTTTAGATGGCGTTACTACCAATCCGTCTTTAATGGCTAAAGAGGGAATTACAGGTAAAAATAATATTTTAAAGCATTATGTAGACATTTGTAATATCGTTGAAGGCGATGTTAGCGCTGAAGTGATTGCTACTGATTATGAAGGAATGATCAAAGAAGGTGAGGAATTAGCAGAATTACATGAGCAAATTGTAGTTAAAATTCCGATGACCAAAGACGGAATTAAAGCTTGTAAATATTTTTCAGATAACGGAATTAAAACGAATGTAACTTTAGTTTTCTCAGCTGGACAAGCTTTATTAGCTGCTAAAGCGGGAGCGACTTATGTATCACCGTTTTTAGGAAGATTAGATGATATTTCAACAGATGGATTAAATTTAATTGATGAAATCCGTCAAATATATGATAACTATGCTTTTGAAACGCAAATTTTAGCTGCCTCTGTTCGTCATACTATGCATGTTGTGAATTGCGCTAAAATTGGAGCTGATGTAATGACAGGCCCTTTATCATCTATTACAGGATTATTAAAACACCCTCTAACAGATATTGGTTTAGCACAATTCTTAGCAGATTATGCAAAAGGAAATCAATAAATAAGATTTTAAATAAAATAAAAAAACCACATGTTTTAAATCATGTGGTTTTTTTTTGAATAATTACATTAACCTTAGTTATTCAATTTATTTTCAAAATTAGCATCAAATAAACTAACAAAAGCATTATTAATTGTTCCGTTAGGATTAATAATCATCGTGCGATGAATTTTATTTATCACCCACTTTTCTTTTATTTCCTCAAAATCTGAAGAAAACAATTCAATAGTATTTGGATTAGATGTAAATTTATGTTTCTTCAATTCATTCAACCATTCAGATCTTGAATTTCCAATATTGATTGATATAAAACGAATGTTTGGATATTTAGCTTTTAATTCATCTACTTTTTTATGCGAAAAAATAGCCTGCGAATCAGATTGTTTAGACCAAAAGAACAATACCGTTTTAGTATTGATTAGATCATTTATAGCAATTGATTTTCCAGTAACATCTTGTAAAGCTATATTAGGAAGCAAAGCATTGTTATGAAGTTTGTGTACATTTTTTGATGTTCTCATCACCTCAGCTTCTAATTTTTTATCCGTTGATATTTTAGAATACAATTGGAAAAATTTAGCATTATTTTCCGTGCATTGATCTGATAAGAGATACATATTTGCAATATTGTTTACCACAAGATTCTTAACATGTTTATCTCTAATTAGTGTATCGGCTATTTGTAATTTCTTAATATTGCTTTCTAATGACATTTCATCGGCAATATCTTTAGCGTCAGTGAGTACTAAATTGTTCAATAATACGGTTACATATTTTACAAAAGGAGAGTAATTGACTAAAGCCGTATCATTTAAATCAATTAATTTTCTGTGTTTATAATAATCTTTAGGCAAGTCATTTTTTACAGATTTTCCAGTTCTAAACTCATGTACAAATGGAAAAATTTCCTTTTTGTATGCATGGTTGAGTTCTACGCTAGAAGAGGCAATTTTATCAAAGTCTTCATTCCAGTTGATAAATGCTTTTCTTTTTAAATACAATGATTTAGCTTTTTTATAAGTAGAATCAATATTTTTTTGAAAGGCATTTATATCTTTAGTATACACTTCATACATTTGATTTCTATCATTATTGTTTTGAATGAAAAGTTCCATTAAGAAATTATTTTTTTCATCACCGCGACCACAAAACATTAAAGAATTATCAAAATCTAATGTATTTAAACGAAGCATTAAACTGTCGTTTTTATCAAAGTAAATATATTGATATTCAGGATCGTGTTTAAAACTATAAAGTCCAGGAGTAAGTGAGTCGAATTTATGGAAAAAACGGTTGTTTTTATCAAGAAAGAAAGTATCAATTACTTTTTCTCCTTTCATAAAAACAACATAGTTACACTTAGGATTTTCAATTTCACCACCTAAATAAGCAACATAATTGTCTCCGTCAAATGAATTTTTACAGGAAATTAAGGTTGTACTAGAGATAATGAATGAAAAACTAAATAATAAAAAGTATTTTTTCGCCATAAATTGATTTTTAACGAACAAATATATTTGTTTCTTCTAGTTAGCTTTGTTAATAGACCGTTAAAAAAATAAATTATAGTATAGAAATAAGCCTTAAAGTCGTCTAAATTTCCTAATTTTGACGCAGTTTTAAAAAAAATATCTAAAAATACATGCTAACAGTATCTAATTTATCCGTTCAATTTGGTAAAAGAATATTATTTGATGAAGTAAACGTAACCTTTACCCAAGGAAACTGTTATGGAATTATTGGTGCCAATGGGGCTGGAAAATCAACTTTTTTAAAGATTTTATCAGGTGAAATCGACCCTACTTCGGGAAGAGTTATCTTGGAGCCAGGCAAGCGTATGTCGGTTTTAAATCAAAATCACAATATGTTTGATGACTATACCGTTCTTGAGACTGTTTTAATGGGAAATAAAGTGTTGCATGCAATAAAGCAAGAAATGGATGCTCTTTATGCAGATTATGATGATAAAAATGCTGATCGTATTGGAGAATTACAATTGCAATTTGATGAAATGAATGGATGGAATGCGGAAAGTGATGCTGCTACTTTATTGTCAAACTTAGAGATTGGTTCAGAGTTTCATTACACACCAATGAGTGAAATGGATGGTAAATTAAAAGTTCGTGTGTTATTAGCGCAAGCTTTGTTTGGTAATCCAGATGTATTAATAATGGATGAGCCTACTAATGACCTTGACTTTGAGACTATCGGTTGGTTAGAACATTTTTTGGCAAATTATGAAAATACGGTTTTAGTTGTTTCGCACGACCGTCACTTCTTAGATGCGGTTTGTACTCATATTTCTGATATTGATTTTGGAAAAATTACGCACTATTCTGGTAATTATACTTTTTGGTATGAATCTTCACAACTAGCAGCTCGTCAACGTGCACAGCAAAATAAGAAAGCGGAAGAGAAAAAAGCTGAATTAGAAGAATTTATTCGTCGTTTTAGTGCAAACGTGGCTAAGTCAAAGCAGGCTACATCTCGTAAAAAAATGATTGAAAAATTAAATATAGACGAAATCAAACCTTCAAGTCGAAGATATCCTGCCATTATTTTTGAGCAAGAGCGTGAAGCAGGAGATCAAATTTTAAATGTTCAAAATTTAGCAGCGTCTATTGATGGTGAAGTGCTGTTTAAAAATGTTGATTTGAATATGGCTAAGGGAGATAAAGTTGTAGTTTTTTCTAAAGACTCAAGAGCAACTACTGCTTTTTATGAAATTTTAAATAGCAATATTCAACAGGATGCAGGTACGGTTGAATGGGGAATTACAACATCACAGTCTTACTTGCCTGTAGAAAATCATGATTTCTTTAAAAGTGATTTAAACTTAGTAGATTGGTTACGTCAATGGGTTAAAACAGAAGAAGAGCGTGATGAAGTTTATGTTCGTGGTTTTTTAGGTAAAATGATTTTCTCTGGAGAAGAAGCCTTAAAAAAATGTAATGTATTGTCTGGAGGAGAGAAAGTACGTTGTATGTTATCTCGTATGATGATGATTAGAGCCAATGTGTTAATGTTAGATGAACCAACAAATCACTTAGATTTGGAATCTATTACGGCATTTAATAATTCTTTGAAAAACTTTAAAGGTTCTGTTTTATTTACAACTCATGACCATGAATTCGCTCAAACAGTTGGTAATCGTATTTTAGAGTTAACACCAAAAGGTTGCATTGACCGTTATATGACTTTTGACGAATATTTAGATGATCCAAAAATTAAAGAATTGAGAAAAGAGATGTATGCTTAATTATACTTAACTTTTCTTTTCATAAAAATACCCCTAATAGTGTTTCATTTTTAGGGGTATTTTTATGTTAGGCAATTTTTTATTCTTCTAATAAATCGGGTCTTCGTTCTTTGGTATGTTCAAAAGCTTTTTGTTCACGCCATTTTTCAATTTCAGGGAAATTACCACTCAATAATATAGCTGGCACTTTTAAACCTTTGTACTCTGCAGGTCTAGTATAGATTGGATGTGATAATAAGTTATCCTGAAAGCTATCTGTTAATGCAGAAGTTTCATCACTTAATACGCCTGGGATTAATCGGATTAAAGCATCACACAATACAATTGCTCCAATTTCACCACCACTTAACACATAATCACCAATTGAAATTTCTTTTGTAATGTGGAGTTCGCGAACCCGTTGGTCAACGCCTTTATAGTGCCCACAAAGAATAATTATGTTTTCTAACATGGACATGGAATTTGCCATTTTCTGTTTCAACGTTTCACCATCAGGGGTCATGTAAATAACTTCGTCATAATTACGCTCGGCTTTAAGTTTAGAAATGCATAAATCAATCGGTTCACACATCATAACCATACCTGCGCCGCCACCAAATTGGTAATCGTCTACATTTTTATGTTTATTTGTACTGTAATCCCTTAAATTATGAAAATGAACTTCTACTAAACCTTTTTGAATGGCTCTTTTCATAATGGAACCTTCAAACGGACTTTTTAATAAATCAGGTAATACGGTAATAATATCTATTCTCATGCACAATTGTTTTCAAGGCGCAAAGATACACAACATTCTATGTATAACTAAGAACTCGTAATTTAATTAAACACCAAATTGTCTGAGATGATGGTCTAAATGTTTCCATTGTAAATTATTCCAATCAGCTGATGACATTTTACCCCAAAACGGATGTGTGCTACATTTAACCGCATGTTCTCCTGCTGCAAAACGACTTACATTGTTTATTAGTTCTTGTTGTACTTTTATAAAATCAAAATTGATATCGTATTTAAATTCTTTTGCTGTAGGGCTGTTTTTATCAAATTCAGGTTGTTTAAGTACCCATTTTTTCATCAGTTTTCCTAATATTCGAAATAAAAGAGGCACATGAAGTTCTTTTTCGTTAAAAGCAACTAAAACAGCATCGTTGCAATGTTGAAGCATTTGATCGACACTCATTTTCCCCCAAAGTGCAGGTGTATTTGGTGTTAACTTATTAATTCGGGTAATCATTTCTTGATTATCCGTAGCGTTGAAAATAGATTTCATTTTATCTTTTTTTACAGATTAATCCGTACATCATTGGAATTTTATTGTTTAATGATGCAATTCGGTATTTATTAGGTTCAAATTCTATATTATTATTAAAACAGGCATAATGAGAAAAATCATATTCTTGAAATTCGATCAGTTCCAAATCATTTTTCAATAATGCCTGAATAACTTCACTTAAGCTATGGTTCCAAGTAATTGTACTATTAGTTAAGTTACTTGTTTTATCTGCATAGGTTCCTTTTTCTACCTCTACAATAGGTTCGTCTTTAAAGTAATTATATTGTATGTGGGTAAAATCATTATCAAACATCCAAACTACAGGATGGAATTCAAAAAACACCAATTTTCCTCTTGGTCGCAATGCATTAACGATTACTTTGGCCCATTGGTCTAAATCGGGTAGCCATCCTATTACACCATAACTGGTATAAACAATATCATAAGGTTCTTTAATATGTTTTAATGTGTCATATACCTCACAACAAATAAATTTGGCTTCTAATTCAAGTTGATGAGCCAAATTTTGGGCTGCTTCTATAGCCTTTTCAGAAAAATCTATACCTGTAACTTGAGCGCCCATTCGAGCTAACGAAAGTGTATCTTGACCAAAATGACATTGTAAATGTAAAACCCGTTTTCCTTTAACATCACCTAACGCATTTAAATCAGTATATGGAATTGTATTGTGTCCTGCTAGAAATGCTTCGTTATTATAGAATTCAGAATTAACATGGATTTCAACTTTGCTGTTCCATGTTTCTCTATTGATTGTATTGTAATTTTTCATTTTTACTGATTAAGATGAAGTCCTAAATGAGTTAAAATACACTTCAGTAAAGCCCTGATGAGAACAAACTGCCGTTTATTTCGTACTACAAGACTGTAATTGATTGCCAAGTATTTTTTCTGCTCCTTAAATCAAAAATAGGGAAAATAATAGTAAATTTGTCCATCTTTAAATTAAACATATTATGCAAGACGGAATTTACGCTAAATTTAATACACCAAAAGGAAGTATTTTAGTCAAATTAACGCACGATAAAACACCCGGTACTGTGGGGAACTTTGTAGGTTTAGCAGAGGGTCAATTAGATAATGAAGCAAGAGCTATGGGTAAGCCATATTATGATGGTTTAAAATTCCATAGAGTTATTCCTGATTTTATGATTCAAGGTGGATGCCCACAAGGAACAGGTGTTGGCGGACCTGGTTATCAATTTGATGACGAGTTTCACCCTGAGTTAAAACACGATAAACCAGGCGTGTTATCTATGGCTAATGCGGGTCCAGGAACTAATGGCTCACAATTTTTTATTACTCATGTTGAGACACCTTGGTTAGATGGAAAACATACTGTTTTTGGTCATGTGGTTGAAGGTCAAGATGTTGTAGATGTTGTGGCACAAGACGATGCTATAGAAAGTATTGAAATTATAAGAGTAGGAGCAGAGGCTGAAAAATGGAATGCTATTGAAGCGTTTAGAACGTTTGAAGGTTCTAGAGAACAGCGTTTAGCAGAGGAAAAAAGATTAGCTGAAGAAGCTTTGGAAAAATTAGCAGCTGGTTTCCAAAAAACAGAAAGTGGTTTACGTTACCAAATTATTCAAAAGGGGAGTGGTAAACAAGCTGAAAAAGGCAAAAAAGTTTCTGTTCACTATCAAGGTGCTTTAGATAACGGAATGGTTTTTGATTCTTCTTACAAAAGAAAGCAGCCTATTGAATTTACTTTAGGTGTAGGACAAGTTATTGAGGGTTGGGACGAAGGTATCGCTTTATTACAAGTTGGTGATAAAGCTCGTTTTGTTATTCCAGCTTATTTAGGATATGGTTCAAGAGGTGCTGGTGGTGTAATTCCACCGAATGCTACTTTAGTTTTTGATGTAGAATTAATGGATGTGAAATAATTTATTTAGATATAATATTCGAATCCCAAGAAATTTTCTTGGGATTTTTTTATTACATTTGAACTAACCAAAATTAACTAAATTATGAAAAAAATACAAGTTGGTGTCGCACTAGTTATTACAGCTATGTTTCTTTTTGCTTGTGCTTCAAAACAAAGTTCTTCTTCAGATCAGGTAGTCACATCTGAAGTAAAGGCTCAATTAACAATGAGTCCTGACCAACTAGAAGGTAAAAATTTGTTTGAAACAAATTGTGGAAAATGTCACAAATTATATGACCGTAGTGCATTTTCAAAAGAGAATTGGAGACCTATAGTTGAACGTATGACAAGAAAAGCTAGATTAACTTCTGAACAAGGGGAGAAGATTTATTCTTATGTTTCTATGTAAATTTTGAAAATATAACGTAATTTGGCTCGCTCTTTGTGAGCCTTTTTTATATGAAAAAAATTATTACTATTTTAATCTTATGGAGTAGTTTAGCGTTTAGTCAAATTACGGGTGTGCCTCATTGTGGATATGATTTTACTTCTTATATTGTAGTGCATGCTCATGAAGAGAAGGTCGTTACTAATGCTAAAGACTTACGTGTAACTTTGGTTGATTTAGAAGGTAATGAAGTAGTTAATACTAACAACGCCATAAGCTTGGTTAACAAGGATTTACCTTTAACCTTCACCCAGAATTATCAAGTTAAAGTAGCTGAAAATCAAATCAGATGGTATTTTCCATATGCTACAGATCAATATTTTTTAGTGGTACGTAATACCATTGCTATTGAAGACTACCAAGTTAAAATAGATGATCCAAAAGGGAAATATATAACTCAAATCATTCCCTTAAGTAGTTTAAACCTTTATATTTTATGTTCGTCTGAAGCAGAAAAGCAAGCTCGAACTTTTGGACCCAAAACCTCTAATCAAATGGTAGATGTAGTACTTGTTAAGAAATAAAATTAATTCGAGTTATTATTCTCCTCTACGGGGGATTCTTCTTTTGAGTTTATGATAGAATCTTTTACAATTCGCTTTTTGTGTTTTCTTTTAACGATAGGAATATAGATTTCTGTTTCCCATTTAGATGGCTCTTTCACCTCTGGCAATGCTTTCTTATATATGCCAATGTAAATTCCTTTTATATCTTCTGTAAATCTATTTTTATAAATAAATTGACGTGCTTTACCCCATGCTTTTTTTGCATGTGAATAATCTCCTTTTAAAATAGTTTTTACAGCTAAAAACTCTTCATGATGATTTCCTTGAATTTGGCTTTCTGGTGTCGTTAAAATTTCATCTTTAACAGGTATACACATTGAAAATTTGATAAATGAAGTATTAGGATTGCTATAAAAAATAACAAAAGGAACACCTAAAGTTTGAATTTGATTTGATTTGATAAATTGTTTTATTGAGGTTAACAAGACTTTTGATTTTTTTGAAAAATCTTTGCTATTACATGAATCTTTTTGTTCAATAAAATTTGTTGCTGGTTTATTTACTAGTCCCTTTACATCAATTTTAAAAGTACCTAATTCATTTACTAAGTAATCATTGATTTTATCGAGTCCTTCTTGAATTTGTGGTCCAACATAGCTAGAAATACCTCCGTTTAAAACAGAATAAATTTTCTCCTTGAAACTCAATTCACCTTTGATTGTTACTTTAGCTATTGTTCCGTTTTTGTTTTTTTCAAATTTCCAATGCAAGGTTTGCTTATTATCTTTTTCAATGTAATCCTGTGCAATAGAATCTTTTTCAGCATATCTTGTAGCAATAATATTAGAATCTTCCCATTTTACATAAGCTTTGGCTCCAATTGAATGAGATGAAATGGCATAATTTATGTTCTCAGTAGTTTCAAATTGCTGCCATTCACTCCAATTAGAATAGTCGTTTACATAATCAAAAACTTGATTAACTGGAACTTGTATTTCCTTTGATTTGGTAATTTGATAGGTCGCTGGTTGGGTGGCTACAAAAACTACAAAAGCCAGTAGGAAAAGTAAAAATAATAACGTAAAATATTTGACTAATTTCATGAACTAGGAGATGATTCCACCAAATATAGAAAATTATTCTTTGATTACCGTTTTAATCAAAAATAAAAATAAAATAAACAATATAAATCCTAATAAAACCCATTTTACTCCTTTATAGGTTTTTTTATGTACATTGGCATCTTTTCGATACATAAAAAATAAGGCAATAATGAAGGTAATGGCAAATGCTAATGCAAATAGGGTTTGTCCTTTTGAAAACATGTTAAAAATTTTTTCCAACAAATTTAAACAATATCCTCTTTAATATTTTATTTTTAAGCAGTAAAAGTATTTAAATATGAAAAAACAATTAACTGCCGTAAAGGAATTTCATACCTCTTTTGGTTTAGGTGTGAGTGAAGAACTTAAAGCTTCTCTAGGTGAGCAAAAAAATCTACTTCGATTTAATTTAATGAAAGAAGAAAATGAAGAATATCTAGAAGCCGTTCAAAATAATGATATTGTAGAAATAGCAGATGCCTTGGGTGATATGCTATATATTTTGTGTGGAACTATTTTAGAGCATGGTTTACAATATAAAATAGAGGAAGTCTTTGAAGAAATTCAACGCAGCAACATGAGTAAATTAGGAGAAGACGGAAAACCAATTTATCGAGAAGATGGAAAGGTGATGAAAGGACCAAATTATTTTAAGCCTAATTTTGAAACTATTTTAAAATAAAAAAGTTGCCTTAATTTCTATAAGGCAACTTTTATAGTTTGTTTTAAATTTATACTTTAACGGTCCAACCAAAAGTATCTTCAAGTTCTTTTGTTTGAATACCTGTTAATTTAGTTTTGATATCTTGAGCAATGGAATGCTCTATTTTAGGTAATTCAAAATACTCACCTCTAAAGGAGAATCCTGCGATAGGGTTAATTACAGCTGCGGTTCCTGCTCCAAATATTTCTTTTAAACTTCCGTTTTTTGCAGCTTGTACTAATTCCTCAACTAAAACTGAACGTACTTCTACATTAACTCCTTCTTTTTTAGCTAAATCAATAACTGATTTTCTGGTTACTCCATCAAGAATACGCTCAGAAGTTGGTGCTGTAAATAAGGTATTATTAATTCGGAAGAATACGTTCATCGTTCCAGCTTCTTCTAACTTCGTATGAGTAGCATCGTCTGTCCAAATGATTTGTTGGAAACCTTCTTCATTTGCAAGTTTAGTAGGGTAAAACTGTGCTGAGTAATTTCCTGCAGCTTTAGCAGCTCCAATTCCACCGTTTGCAGCTCTACTAAAGTGTTCTGCGATAACTACCTTAACTTCTCCTGAGTAATAAGATTTAGCTGGAGATAAAATAATCATAAAGCGGTATTCGGTAGAAGGTGACGCAATTACTCCATGTCCTGTAGCTATCATGAAAGGTCTGATATACAATGCACTACCATTGCCATGTTTTACCCATTCTTTTTCTAAACGAATCAATTGTTTTAATCCACCAATAAAAACGTCTTCAGGAATTTCAGGCATGGCCAAGCGCGAAGCACTTTTATTAAAACGCTCAAAATTTTGATCTGGTCTAAACAACCAAATTTCGTCATGTGCATCTTTATAGGCTTTCATTCCTTCGAAAATAGCTTGTCCGTAGTGGAAAACTTTAGAAGATGGATCCATTAAAAAAGGAGCATAGGGCTCAATAACTGGTTGTTGCCAAGCGCCCTCTTTATAGTCACAAACCAACATGTGATCTGTAAAAATATTTCCAAAAACTAAATTTTCAAAATCCACGTCATTGATTTTAGACGTTTGACATTTCGTAATTTTAATGTCCGTAAGAGTATTATTCATTGTTTGATAATTGGTAACAAAGTTAAGTTAGGTTATTTGTTC
>NZ_JAGKWP010000200.1 GCF_021151785.1 Flavobacterium sp. | reverse complement strand
AGTATTTCTTTTGATACCTGATTTGTATTATGAGCAGGCGCGCAAAATCGAGAGTCATATCAAACGCATGAAAAGTAGCGTTTATATTAAAAATCTTAAACAATACCCTGAGATCATTGAAAAATTGATTCAAACCTATCCATAGCAGCCTGGATAGCGTTCACTATAGCTGGTACCGTGAGGTGTGTCGGTTCGATTCCGTCCCGATATTTATCGGGACTAGGTACAGGTAGAAAAAGAGAAACATCACGCAAGCGGTGTTTCTCTTTTTGTTTTTTATCCCTCTCTATTTTATTAAGCACACGGAACATAGGCGGAATATACCCGGAAGGTAGGCGGAACAGAGGCGGAATATATATGGCTTTCCTTAGGCGTTGGCTAGGGGGAGACCTGGCTTTTCATTGTCTGAACCACTGATTTACCTGATTTTTATGATTAGAATGATTTCGTGCAATACAATAGAGAACAGCTGGTAATTATTTTCTTTCCTGACCTACGAAGCGGCCGTGGTTGTGTCTTTGACCAACCACCAAGTACAGTCAATATTTATCTGAAGCCAGATATAAGAAGGGTTCGCCGCGGCGAATATAAACCGACTATTTCCCGCCTGGAATGACCCCAGCGGGGTCACATGTTTATAGAAAAGACATACCATCACCCTAAATACGCGCAGCCTCGCAGAGGCTTATTTATTCGAAGGTATTTAAGGGAATCTTTATATAATTCGATGTTGCTTATTGTCAAATATTGAACTATTCGGGGGTATTTATTAATATAATTATATTGATGACAGAAAATAAATATAAAATACCCTCATTTTAAATTGAATAATGTTATTAAACAGGTGAATTATCATTGTATGTTTTAACATTTAATTGTAGCTTACAAAATATGATTATAGCTATGTTGAAATTTGGATCATATAATTCTTTTAATCAGACTTTTTTATGAAAATACTCCATACAGCAGATTGGCATATCGGGATTGGCTATTGGTAACCATACAGCAGGAACATATAGATGTTTTGCTGATCAGTGGCGACGTCTTTGACATCTCTAACCCTGCTGAGACGTTTGTGAAAATGTTTTATTTGCTTTTTCTATAATTAGTGATTAAAGATAAATACCATGTATAAGTTAAAACACGATCCGTCGGAATACATAAGAGGTATTCAACAGATATTAGTTTCTGACAAAAAGAAAATAGGATTTCTTTTTGGTGCTGGAAGTTCTCTAGCATCGAAGAATAATAAATCACTTATTGTTCCCGCAATTGAAAAGATGACATCTGAAATAGTTGAAGAAATTGGAAAAGACAACAAAAAATATAAAGAGGCATTTGTTCAAATTAAGGTTGAGCTTGGAGAACAAAATTTTAATATAGAAACAATATTATCCAATCTGGAGCAGAAATATTCGTTTATGAGCACAGGAACTTTAAACAATCTTAATC
>NZ_JAGKWP010000001.1 GCF_021151785.1 Flavobacterium sp. | reverse complement strand
GATATAAACTAAGACATCCCAATAAAAATATTGAGATGTAAAGTGATGATTTAAAAGCAAACTTATATGATTTTTTAAAATTGACACTCATTAAAATTCAATTTTATAACCCACACCTTTAATTGTTTTAAAAATGTCGTCGTCAATTTTTTCTCTTAATTTTCTTATATGAACATCAATTGTTCTTCCGCCAACAATTACTTCATTTCCCCAAACTTTATCTAAAATTTCAGCTCTGGTAAAAACTTTACCTGGCTTAGAAGCTAATAAATAAAGTAACTCAAACTCTTTTCTAGGTAATATTATAGTTTGATCATCTTTTATTACCTTATATTCTTCTCTATTAATTTGAAGATTTCCTACTTGAATTGAAGTAGATTCTGCTACCGTTTCCTCTTCTTTAAGCCTTCTAAGTAGACCTTTAACTTTACTAACTAACAACTTAGGCTTTATAGGTTTTGCTATATAATCGTCTGCACCTACTTCAAAACCAGCCACTTGAGAATAGTCTTCATTTCTAGCTGTTAAAAAGGTAATGATAACGTCTTTTAAATCTGGGATTTCTCGTATTTGTTCACAAGCTTCCATGCCGTCCATTTCAGGCATCATTACATCCATGATAATTAAATGAGGCTTAATTTTAATAGCTTGTTTTACTGCTTCTTTACCGTTTGTAGCTGTTGAAATTTGATAACCGGCTTGAGCCAAATTATATCCTACTATTTCTAGAATATCTGGTTCATCATCCACTAATAAGATTTTAATATCTTTTTTCTTCATTTTGTGAAATTTCATTCAATATTTCGGTAAAGTTAAAGATAAAAAAGTTAGAAAACTTTGACTTAACGGTAATTTAATCTATTAACCTTAACTTAACTTTTAACAAACTTACTAATAACTTCTGAATAACAATCGCGTAATTTTCAAGAGTTTATTTTGCAGCAAAAATAAACACAACTTCATGAAAATTAAATTTTTATTATTCTGGTTATTCATTTCGGTAATCAGTTTTGCCCAAAACACTACAAAAATCAAAGGTCTTGTTAAAGACAAAGAAAACAATCAACCTTTAGGATTTGTGTCTGTTTCCCTTAAAGGAACTGGTTATAAAACCGATACAGATATAAATGGAAATTACGAATTAAATGCAAAACCAGGAAATTTTACACTTGTTTTTTCATTTGTTGGCTACAAATCTATTGAAAAAAGCATTACGCTAAACTCTGGACAAACGTTAGAAGTAAATACAAGTCTTCAAGAAAACTCCTCTAAAATTGAAGAAGTAGTTGTTAAAGTATCTTTAAAGAAAACTACAGAAACAGCACTTTTAAAAGAACAACAAAAAGCAGTAGAAATCAAACAAAGTATTGGTGCACAAGAAATGTCTAGAAAAGGTATTAGTGATGTTGAAGAAGGATTAACAAAAATATCTGGTATTACTAAAGTTGACTCTAGGGGAATCTTTGTAAGAGGACTAGAAGGACGATATACAAACCTACTAATCAACGGATTAGCCGCTCCTACTAATAATCCTTTTAATAAAATGATCCCTTTAGATTTAATACCTTCTGATGTAGTGGATCAAATTGATACCTATAAGACATTTAGCCCTAACATTTACGGCGATTTTGCTGGTGCAACCTTTAATGTTCAAACAACAACTAAAATTACTAAGCCAATCACAAAGATTTCAATTGGTACTGGATTTGTTACCAACAACAACCTAAAAGACTTTTATTATTCTAAAAATTCTCAAAAGGGAGCTGGTTACTTTGGCTTTGAGTCAATCTACAGAGACTTACCTTCTGTTTTTGGATCGCAGCCTAAATCGATCAGCATTAGCGGTACAAAAGCTCAAAACACATTTGATAATTCAGTTTCTCCAACTAAAGGAAAAAGTCCTTTAAATTCAAGTTATGGTATTTTACATGGTGATAAATTCGACATTGGAACATCAAAACTTAGTTATTTATTTGCTTTAAATTTTGACAATAGCTATCAATATAGAAAAGGGGTTAGAAGAACATTTCAACCAGGTCAATATGCACAGTTTAGCAACAATTTATACAAGCAATCTTATAGCTACAAAACCAATTCATCTGCTATTTTAGGATTAAATTATAGTTCTAACCGATTGAATTTATCTACAAACTTCTTGTACTTAAAATCATCTAGTAGTGAAATATCGACTTCTGTTGGGGTTTTAAATGCGCAAACCAATACACCAAATGCCTTTGTTGGAGTTAATAAATATGAGCAAACTGACTTTTACAGTGGACAATTATTTGGCGATTACAAATTAACTTCAAATGGAAATCACAAAATTAAAGTGGGTGTTTCTGCAGCAAAAACAAAATTCGGCTTGCCTGATTTAAACTCTTTTTATGGAATTAAAAACAGTAACAATACAATCTCTTATAACTATGGTGCAAATAATTTTTTGAGACAATATTTGACAATTGACAACACCTTATATATGTCTGGATTTGCAGAATATAGTTATGACTTTGGAAACGACAACAAATTAACAATAGGAGTTAACGGAAATGGCAATCAATTAGAATCAAGTTATCGTTTCTTAAACCTAAATCCTAATACTAATTATAGTATTTACACTTTAGCTTATGAAGACATTAACGATCAAATCTTATATGATTTAAATAATCCAGATTTGAATCAAAGATTATTTTACATTGAGCAAAGTGCTTATAACTGGAAAGCAAAAGTAAAAGATAACACTATTGGTACCTATGCTAATTTGAATTATAATATTACTGAAAAATTAAATGCTAACATAGGATTGAGATTTGAGCAGTTTGATTTAACTTCTTATTACAAAGACGGATCTGCATCAAACGAATTCAAAAAAGTTAATAACACCAAATCATACATATTACCAGCATTAAATTTAAAATATGTTGTTAATGACAAGTCTAATTTAAGATTCGCTTCATCATTAACTTATACAAAACCAGTTTCTATGGAAGCTTATCCAATACAAATTGTAGATCCAGAAGGAGAAACTATTCAAGGAAATTCATTCCTAAAAAACAGTCAAAATACTAACGTTGATTTAAAATATGAAATTTTCCCAACGAATAAAGAAATGTTCTCTTTATCTGCCTTTGGAAAAAGAATTGAAAATCCAATTGAAAAAATTTACATCGCTTCTGCTGGAGGCCCAATGATTTCATATACAAATTCAAAAGATGCTGTTTTATACGGAATTGAAGGAGAAATGATTTTTGATTTTGGAAGAATTTCTAAAAGTTTATCTAATTTCTCTTTAGGTTTCAATGGAACGTTAATGCAAACGAAAGTAACCTTAGCTGATAAAATTATAAATCCTATAAATGGTCAATTATTAGATAACATTGAAAATGTTTACCAAAAAGGACAAAGAACCAGAAATTTACAAGGCGCTTCAAACTGGTTAATAAATTCTGATTTAAAATACCAATTCAATGTAAATAAAAAATGGAGTTCAACAGTAACTGCGGTTTATAATGTATTTGGTAAAAGAATTTATTCTGTGGGCTCAAATGGTTTTGATCATATTTATGAAATGCCTGTTCAGAAATTAGACTTGGTTTGGACTAATAAAATAAATGAGCACTTTGATCTTAAATTCTCAGCCGATAATATTTTAAACCCAAAAGTAAGATTAGAATTAGGTGATGAAAGCAGTAGCAACTTCATTGAAAACTCAAAAACTTACAAAGATTTTAAGAGAGGAGTTGGATTCTCAGTTGGTTTAAATTATACTTTCTAAAATAGTCGTGCATACAATTAAAAAGGGTTTCAGTTTGAAACCCTTTTTAATTTAACATGAAAGCAATTGTAACTAACATTTAATTAATAACACAAGTAAATATTTTATAATTAATTAATATTAATTAAATACTCAATTAATTCACTACTAAGATATTTGCAACGTAAACAACAATCAATAAAATTAAAAAAAATGAAAAAATTATTTTTAGGATTAACTGCTTTATCTTTAATCTTTACAAGTTGTTCAAAAGACGACAATAACGAAGAAACAAATGGACCTGCTACAGGAACAATTCAAGGAGAAATTACTGGAAATGTGAGTTATGCTTATGGAAATTATAACTTAAAAGGTGTAGTGAGAGTAAAACCAGGAGCTACATTAACAATTGCTGCTGGAAGTGTAATTACAATTGACAAAACAGCTTCAACAGACAATGGATTAATTGTTGAAAACGGAGGTACAATCAATTTAATAGGAACTGCTGACCAACCAATTGTTTTTACTGAATTATCAAAAGTACCAGGTTCATGGTCAGGAATTATGATAGTAGGAGATGCGCCAATTAATGCAATTGGAGGCGCTTCAACTGCAATCTCTGAAGACGGTTCAAACATTACTTACGGAGGAACTGACAGTGCAGATAACAGCGGTACATTAAAATATGTAAGAGTTGAATATGCAGGGAAAAAAATTGCCGATGGACAAAAAGAAACTAATTCATTTACTTTCTACTCTGTTGGTTCTAATACAACTTTAGATCATTTAGTTGCTTATAAAGGTGCTGATGATGGGTATGAATTCTTTGGTGGAACAGTAAGTATGACTAATGCAATCTCTTATGGTAATTTTGATGATGCTTTTGACTGGCAAGATGGATGGAAGGGACAAAATAATTCAAATTGGTATGCTTACCAAGTAGGAAAAGGAAATTTCGGAATGGAAATTGAAGCTTGTTCTAACAACAATAATTATTGGCCAGTAATTAGCAATATTACTTTAAAAAGAAACGCTAACTGTGTACCTGAAGATGTTTCTTCAATTGAAATTGATGCTTTCCAATTTAAAAAAGAAGGAAATGGAGATTTTAACAACATCGTTATTGAGGGATATGGCAGCTTCTCAAACAATGGTACAACTTATGAAGGAACAGGTTGTAAAATTCAAGATGCTACAACAAACAACAACCAAGTTAATGGATCAAAAATCAAATTGACGAATGTAAAAATTACTGGTTCAACAACAAATTATAAAGGTGCTGGTTCAGTAGTAGTTAACTTCCCTACAGGTCAATTTACAACTAGTACAACATCAACAGGTGCTAGTATAACTACTGGTGTTTGGGCAACAGTTGAAGGAACAAGTTTATTACAATAAAAAAATTGAAAAACTGAAAAAACAGCTCAAAAGAGCTGTTTTTTTTTTGCCTCAATGTTAAGTTTTTAGCAATGTTACCAAATTGTTAAGTAATTGTTTGTTTTATGTAAATTTATTTCCTAGCTTTGAATTATTAAACTATAAAACTATATGATTATGAAAGCTTTAATGACAATTTGCGGTTTATTATTTATTTCGTTTGGATATTCACAAGAAATAAAACCTACAGCTGAAGAAATAGCTCCAGATACTTATAAAGTAAAATATTATCACGATAACGGTAAAATTATGCATGAAGGAAACTATGTTGATGGAAAAAGTAATGGGTTATGGAAATCTTATGATGAAAATGGAAACTTAATTGCTGAAGGAAGTTTTAAAGATGGTAAGAAAGAAGGTTTATGGAATTTTTATAAAGGAGAAGAGGTAAGTAGTGTATCTTATAACACAAATTCTATCGCTGAAATTAAAAAATTCTATACTAATCATTTAGCCGTAAAATAATCCAACCTTTAAATTACAAGATATCAAACTACGCCACAAGCGTAGTTTTTTATTCTGTTATAAATTTGATAAAAAACAAAGAACAATTTAAATTAAAATCTATTTTTGCATAAAAATTAGATTATGAGCGTTAAGAAAGCCTACTTATATGTTTTTATTTTACTTCTGATAGATCAAATCAGTAAGGTGTATATTAAAACTAATTTTACAATAGGAGAAAGCGTTACCGTTTTTAATTGGTTTAAAATACAATTTATCGAAAACGAAGGAATGGCTTGGGGTTTAGAACTACCAGGTGATTATGGAAAACTAGCCTTGACACTATTTAGAATCATAGCTGTAGGTGGATTAGCTTGGTGGTTATGGGATTCTATCCAAAAAAATGTTTCAAAATACCTATTAACAGCTATTATTTTAATAATGGCAGGTGCAATTGGTAATATAATAGATTCTGTATTTTATGGAATATTATTCAACGATAGTTATGGGCAAGTGGCTACACTCTTTTCTAATGAGCCTTACGGAACATTATTTCATGGCCGTGTAGTAGACATGTTTTATTTTCCTATTTATCGTTTTGAACAAGTTCCTTCTTGGTTTCCATTCAAGGACTATTCAGGCGGATTTACTTTTTTTAATGCTATTTTTAATGTTGCAGATGTTGCAATTTCTACTGGATTTGGCATCTTGATTGTCTTTAATAAGCGTTGTTTTACAGATCATAACAAATCATCTTAATCTCTTTTAACAAAATCAACTAAAAAGAAATTTGTTATTTAATTATCAAACAAAATTATTATGTTTAAAAATTATTTTTAGCTTTGTCTAAATTTAATTTTTTATGATTAAAAAATATATTTTTACAATCTTGATTTCGAGTTTTGCTTGGTCTCAAAAAAAAGACAGCATTGCTAAAAACGACAAAGGCATAGATGAAATTGTAATTTCTGGAACATTAAAACCTGTAATACGAAGCGAAACAACTGTTCCAGTTGAAATTTATACAACTAACTTCTTAAGAAAGAATCCTACTTCAAATTTGTTTGAAGCACTACAAAACATAAATGGGGTTCGTCCACAACTCAATTGTAACATTTGCAATACGGGCGACATTCACATCAATGGTTTAGAAGGACCTTATACCATGGTTACAATCGACGGGATGCCCATTGTCAGTGCACTATCAACTGTATATGGTTTGTCTGGGATTCCCAATGCGCTTATTGATCGAATTGAAGTAATAAAAGGACCTGCGTCTACATTGTATGGTAGTGAAGCGGTGGGAGGGTTGATAAACATCATTACCAAATCACCCCAAAACACTCCTCTCTTATCAGCTGATTTCTTCACTACTTCTTGGTTAGAAAACAACTTAGATTTAGGGTATAAATTTCAAGTTGGCAAAAAAACACAATCCTTACTTGGGCTAAATTATTTCAACTATAATTCTCCTAAAGATAACAATCATGATGGATTTACCGATGTAACTTTACAAGAACGCATTTCTGTTTTTAATAAATGGAATGTCATTAGAAAAAGTAGTAAAACGCTAACTCTGGCAGGGCGATTTTTTTATGAAGACAGATGGGGCGGACAAATGCAATGGAACAAATCTTATAGAGGTGGCACAGCAATTTATGGGGAAAGTATTTACACTAAGAGACAAGAAATTATTGCAAAATATAGTTTACCTTTTAAAGAAAACATAAATTTTGCCTTTTCATTTACTAATCACGAACAAAATTCAGTTTATGGTCATGTTTTTTATTTAGCTAATCAACGAATTAGTTTCAATCAATTAACATGGAACAAGGTGTTTTCAAATCAAGACTTGTTAATTGGACTAGCTCATCGATACCAATATTACAACGATAACACGCCTGCTACACGAGATGCAGAACGCTTACAAATAGGAAGTATTTTTCTTCAAAATGAAATAGCATTAAATTCAAAACACAAGCTAATGCTTGCCTATCGATTAGACTATAACAACAATCACGGCTGGATCCAAACCCCACGAGTAGCGTATCGATTTAAATGGAACAGTAACAATAGCATACGCATCAATTCAGGAACTGGTTTTCGTGTGGTGAATTTATTTACTGAAGAACATGCTGCCTTAACTGGTTCTAGAGAAATAAAAATCAGTGAAAATCTAAAACCCGAAAAATCAATTAATGCCAATGTAAACTTTATGAAAAAAATTCGATTCGAAGATTATTCCTTACTTTCTCTTGAAACCTCAGTTTGGTACACCTATTTTTACAACCAAATCTTACCAGATTACGACTCAAACCCAAATTCCATTCTCTACCAAAATCTAAAAGGATATGCCACAACTAAGGGTATCAATTTAAATTTAGATTACGTATCTAGTTTCGGATTAAAAGCAATAGTTGGCACCACTTATATGGAGAGCTACAAAATGGAAAATCGCATTAAAACACGACCTATTCTTACCGAAAAATGGAGTGCTAATTGGACATTGAGTTATGATATTCCTTCTTGGTATATCAGTTTAGATTATACTGGCAATGCTTACAGTCCTATGCGTTTGCCTTTATTGAGCCAACTAGACCCAAGAAGCCCAAATTCTCCTTGGTGGAGTATCCAAAACATTCAATTAAGCTATAAAAAATGGGAGGGATTTGAAATCTATGGTGGCATAAAAAACCTTCTAAATTGGACCCCAAATAAAAACACCCCTTTTCTTATTGCGCGAGCTAATGACCCGTTTGATCAAAATATACAATACGACTCAAATGGAAATGTATTAGCCACACCTAACAATCCTTATGCCTTAACTTTTGACCCTAGTTATGTCTATGCTCCTAATCAAGGTAGAAGAGGATTCTTTGGAATACGCTACAAAATTTAAAAAAGGCTTTATAAATAGACTGCCCCAAAAAATAGTGTTTACTTTTGGGGCAGTGCAAAAAAAATCTATTCTCTATTCTTCTTTGTTTTTCAAAGCCATTAAAACTGTATAGGCATTTTTGATAACTATTTTTTTTCCTATTAGAGTTTCATAATTCCTAATTTCAATCACCTCTTTTGTAACAATTCCTGTTTGAACTGCAACCATTTCAAATACCGAAGATGCTGTTTGGATAAAAACATAATCCTTACCTTCAAAATGAACAACCGCATCATTTGGCACTACAAAAGCATGAGCATTATTTAACTCAATTACGCCATTAACATAATTTCCTGGAATCAATGTATTAGTACGATTATTAATTTTTGCATAGACTTCAATCGCATTTGATTGGGCTTCAAAATTTTTATTTACAAAAGCAACTGCTGTAGTATACTTCACATTAGGTTGGGCATTAGTAAAAACCGTTACCGGCTGACCTATTTGCAAAAGGGCAGCATCTTTATCAAATACTTGTAATTGTGCATACATACTAGTGTTATCCATTAATTGAAATAATGCATCAGTAGCTGTTATATATTTACCTATATTTATATTAACTTGGGTAACCATACCTGAAATGGGAGCCAAAATACGAACCGATTTAGAAATACTATTTTCTGTTAATGTCGCTGGATTAATATGTATTAAACGTAATTTTTCATCTAAAGCCTTGAGTGTGATTTTATGTTTCGCCCATTCACTCTCTGCTAATTGATAACTTTTATCACTACTCGCTTGTGAGGCATTGAGTTCTTTTTGACGTTGATAATCTTTGGTTGCGAAAATCAATTGTTGTTTAGTTGTCAAATAATCTTGTTGCAATTGAACAAAAGCTTGATCTTCAACAACAGCCAATACTTGTCCTTTTTGAACTTTCATCCCAGGCATTACCTTAATTGCTTGCACATAGCCTCCTAATGGCATACTTACACTCGCTACTGCCTCAGGAGATAAAGTTATTTTCCCATTTACTTTAACAGTACTTTGAAGAGCTTGTTCTTCAATATTCCCTAATGATAAATCGGCATTTTTTAATTGCTGACTCGTTAATGTAACTTGATTCTCATCCGCTTGCTTACCAGCGGTTTGTGGTTCTATTTTGGACTGACAACCTAAAAACAAAAGCACAAGTGCTAAAACATATATATTTTTCATTATTTTTTAATTTATAGTTGGATACAATACCTGAATTAAAGCGTCATTATAAGACTTCACTTTTTCTAAATAATCTAATCTTGAGGCTAATGCCTGCTGCATAATCCACGACCATTCCATAAAGTTAATTTCACCTTTAAAAAGTTGTTTATCAGCTGTTTTAATCATTGATTGTGCTCCTGGAAGCACTTGATTTTCATAATTTTTTAGAACCAATACATCATTTTGATGTTTATTTTGAAAAGCCAACTTAGCTTGTTCTAATTCTTTTTTCTGTAATTCAGATTGATTAGCTAAAATGGTCCCATTAATTTTATAAGCTGCTCTTCGAGCCCTATTGGCTCCATTAAAAACAGGAATACCTAAATTCAATTGAAATGACTGAAATCGTACTCCACTTCCATATTGCACATCATCTGCCCCCATTCCTTGCATCGTCATACTATAATAACCTAAGGTAATTTCTGGAAATAACGCTGCTTTTTCAACTTGTATCGCCACTTCATTAGCTCTTTTCTCTTTTTCAATGAGTTGTAAACGCAAATGATTCGTTTCAAAATCAGCAGCAATTTGTCCTTCAATTTTCAAATCTGTATAAGCTGGCATTACCCAATCAGTGGTAGACAACAAATATTGCATTTGCAATTGAAGTTGGTAAATCATCTCTTGATTCTTTTTAAAATCAGCTTTAATAGAAGCTAAGGCTAATTCTGCCCCATTTTTTTCTAAATGGTTTGTTTCACCTGCTTGTAATCGTAATTTGGCTTTTTCTAAAAATTGGGTATAAATAGAATCCGATTGTTGCAAGACTTTTTCGCGTTCCACAGCATAAATTAAATCATAAAAAGTTTGAGTAATAGCTTTTTTTATGGTTTGTTCTGAAGATTGATAATTCAATTGTGCCAACTCTGTTTGCACTTCGTACCAATTTTTCTTTTTAGCATTTAAAAAAGGGAAACTAATATTTTGTGTTATCCCAACTCGATTATCATTAAAAGCACTGTTTAATTGTCCATACTCACCCACTAAGTTGAATGCTGGTATTTCTTGAGCTGATTTTATCATGACTTGGGCAGCAGCTACTCGTTGTTTGTCATTTTTAAGAATTAAATTAGAATTCAATCCTTGTTCAATAACCTTATCTAAGGGCATTTTTTGCTGAGCCATACCCATAAAACTAAACAGGAAAAACAAAACCACTACTCCGCTTTTAGGTAAAACACGAATAGATTTTTTTTCAAATATCATATATAAAATAGGTAAAAGAAATAACGTTAAAAAAGTAGCAATTAACAACCCGCCAATAACTACTGTAGCTAATGGTCGCTGTACTTCTGCCCCAGAACCGTTGCTAATAGCCATAGGCAGAAAGCCTAAAGAGGCTACAAAAGCAGTCATTAATATAGGTCGAAGGCGGTTTTTAGTACCTGTTAATATAATCTCGGTTAAATCGGAAATACCTTGTTTTCTTTGCGCATTAAACTCAGCAATCAATACAATACCGTTTAAAACAGCTACTCCAAATAGAGCGATGAACCCAACGCCTGCACTAATACTAAAAGGCATGCCTCTAAGAGCTAAAAATAAAATCCCTCCGATGGTAGAAAGTGGAATTGCAGTATAAATCAATAGAGCTTGTTTGATCGACTTAAATGCGAAATAAAGCAATAAGAAAATCAAAAGTAATGAAATAGGGACGGCAATCATCAAACGATCTTTGGCCGCATTTAAGTTTTCAAAACTTCCCCCATAAGTAATGTAATAGCCGCTAGGAAATTTAATTTGAGTTTCCACTTTTTGTTTCATTTCATTTACTAGCGTTTGAACATCCGAATCATGTACATTGAAACCAACTACAATTCTTCTTTTGGTATCCTCACGTTGGATTTGATTAGGTCCATTAATTATGTTTACATCGGCTAGTACTTGCAATGGCACCTGTATCCCTTTAGGTGTTGGTATCAATAAATTCTGTATATCTTGTAGGTTTTGTTTTTGGTTCGCATCCACGCGAACAACAACATCAAAACGACGCTCACCCTCAAACAACAATCCGGCACTTTGTCCAGCAAAGGAAGCATTTACTACTTTATTCACATCAGAAACATTCAGTTGGTACTGTGCCAAAAGGTTTCGTTTGTATTCAATTACTACTTGAGGCATCCCTCCTATAGGTTCAACATATAAATCCTTGGCTCCTTTAATAGAATTGACGATCTTGCCGACTTTATTAGCATATTTAGACAAAGTATCTAAATCTTCTCCATAAATTTTACATACTACATCTTGACGAGCTCCAGTCATTAACTCATTAAAACGCATTTGAACAGGATATTGAAAGCCAACTGTAATTCCAGGTACATCTTGTAGAGCAGCGGACATCTTATCTGACAACTCATTAAAAGTTGATGCTGAAGTCCATTCACTTTTGTCTTTTAAAATCACCATCATGTCAGCAGCTTCCATAGGCATTGGGTCTGTAGGCACTTCTCCACTTCCTATTTTAGTAACTACTTTTTCTACTTCAGGAAACTTTGCCTTAAGTATACCCGCAGCTTTTTGAGTAGACGAAATTGTCGTATTTAAATTGCTTCCCGTTAAAACACGGGTTTCAACTGCAAAATCACCTTCTTCTAAAGCAGGGATAAATTCGCCTCCTAACTGAGACAAAACCACTATGGCTCCAATAAAGGCTACAAAAGTTACAATTATAATCTTTTTCTGATTGTGTAAAGCCTGAATTAAACGAGTCATGTAAATACGCTCCAAAAAGGCCATCATACGCTCTGAAAAGTGTTGCGGATTGTGTTTTATGTTTTTTAACACAATTGAACTCATCATTGGTATGTAAGTAAGAGATAAAATAAAAGCGCCCACCAAGGCAAAAGCAACCGTTTGAGCCATTGGCTTAAACATTTTACCTTCAATTCCTTGTAAAGTGAAAATAGGCAGATAGACTATTAAAATAATGATTTGTCCAAAAACTGCACTATTCATCATTTTTTTTGCAGAAGACTCTACCTCTTTATTTACCTCATCTTTAGTCAAATGAATCGATTCTTCTTTTTGATGACGATGATAAATTTGATGAATCACTGCTTCAACAATAATAACCGCTCCATCTACAATTAATCCAAAATCTAAGGCTCCTAAACTCATTAGGTTACCACTCACCCCAAAAAGATTCATCATAATGATTGCAAACAACATGGACAAAGGAATAACAGAAGCAACTAATAAACCTGCTCTTAAATTCCCTAAGAAAACAACCAAAACAAAAATAACAATTAAAGCTCCTTCAATTAAGTTCTTCTCAACAGTACCTATGGCATTATTTACCATTTTGGTTCGATCTAAAAAGGGCTCAATAACCACGCCCTCTGGTAAGGTTTTTTGAATCTGCTCAATACGCTCTTTTACATTTTTAATTACTTCACTACTATTGGCGCCCTTTAACATCATTACAATTGCTCCTGTTACCTCTCCTTCATTATTATAACACATCGCACCATAACGGGTGGCAAATCCATTTTTAACTTCAGCAACATCTTTAATATATAAAGGTACACCTCCTTTTGTTGTGATTGGAGTGTTTTCAATCGCTTCCAGATTCTGAATCAAGCCTTCACTGCGAATGAATAAAACAGAAGCCTCTTTTTCAATGTAAGCCCCTCCAGTATTTTGGTTGTTTTTTTCTAAGGCATCAAATACATCGGTAATAGTAATCCCATTAGCATTTAATTTATTGGGCTGAATACTAATTTCAACCTGACGCAATTTTCCGCCAAAACTACTGACTTCAGCGACGCCTTTCACACCTGCTAATTGACGCTTAACAACCCAATCTTGTATTGTACGTAATGCAGTTTCATCATACTTTTGTTCATACCCTTTTTTAGCACGAACTACATATTGATAAATTTCACCTAGTCCAGTAGAAATTGGGCCCAATGCTGGCGTACCCATCCCTTGAGGTAATTGGCTTTGAACCTCTTGTAATCGCTCAGCCACCTGCTGACGAGCCCAGTACACATCTACTTGGTCTTCAAATACTATAGTTACTAAAGATAAACCAAAACGAGAAAAACTTCTTATCTCTTTTAAACCAGCAATATTAGCATTGGCTTGTTCGATAGGAAAAGTAACTAATCGCTCTATATCTGTGGCTCCAAACGAAGGCGCTACCGTAATAACTTGTACCTGATTATTGGTAATATCGGGCACAGCATCGATAGGTAATTTTTGCACATTATATACCCCAAATCCTATTAAAACAAGGGTGAACAAGGCTACAAGGAGTTTATTCTTTACAGAAAACTCTATAATTTTATTTAACATGAATAAGGAACTTTAATTAATGAATACAGAAAGTCATTCATCCTTGAAAAGGACGAAAATAAAAACATTAATTAAGCTATTTTAGGCGGTTGCCAAATTGAAGTCAAAAAATTGGAAATAAATATTTGATGCTCATTAAAATTAAGCACCATAACATCTTGAGGAAATACATACGGAGGGATAAATTCTACCGATTCTGGTAAAGCTAAAACAACATTAGGATGATTGTCTTGAAAATTTTTAAAGGGCAACTGCATGTCTTTATCATGATCTGAATCAAGATGTTGACCATTCAAATAATGCATTTCAAAAAAACTCAACAAAGACAATTGTTTGTTTTCTTGTTTGTGTTCTAAGTAATGCTCAACCAATAAAGGCATCTTCAATAACTGATGAACTTCAGTCATTGAAAACAAATACACACATAAAAAGGCTAGCGTTATATACTTTTTCACTATACAAAGGTAACAAGAAAATATTTTCTATATATTAATTTTTTCATAAATAAATTTAAGGTTAATTTTACCAAAAAAGAAGCTATGCAACACTATAATTACATATTCACAGGAGGCGGACTAGCTGCTCTGCTCACTCTTTACCATTTTCTTGAAGACCCGTTTTTTAAAGATTCCTCAATCCTTATCTTAGATCAAGAAATAAAAAACTCCAACGACCGCACCTGGTGTTTTTGGGACTCTTCTTCTTTATTTGACAAACAATCAGAGAAGATTTGGCTAAAAGCATGGTTTAAAGACAATACACATACACAACAAATGTTGCTTCATCCTTACCGTTATAAAAAACTGAGAAGCAGCACTTTTTACCAATTCATCTACAATCTAGCTAAACAACATCCAAACGTTCACTTTGCCCATCAAAAAGTAATTGATGTGACAGAACTTGGTACCCATTGCACGGTAAAAACTAATATACAACTCTACACTTGTAATCGCGTTTTTAATAGCATCTACAACCCCGATTGGGTAGCTTCACAAACTAAATTCCCCTTAGTTCAACAACATTTTATAGGATGGGTAGTGCAAACGAAAGAAGCGGTATTCACAGAAAATTGTCCAACCTTTATGGATTTTTCTATTAAGCAAAAAGGTAATACCCGATTCATGTATGTTTTACCTAACACCAAAAATGAAGCACTTATTGAATATACCTTGTTTTCTAAAGACCTTCTGCCTAAAGAGGAATATGAGCAAGCCATTACACATTACCTAAATGACTTAGGTGTACAACATTTCGAAATACTTGAGAAAGAACAAGGCAATATCCCAATGACTTGTTATCCTTTTTGGAAACACAACACAGCAAATATCATTCATATTGGCTCAGCAGGAGGATGGACTAAAGCAAGCACGGGTTACACCTTTAAAAATGCCTATAAAAAAGCAAAAAAGCTTAGCACATTTAGCAAAAGCAATAGCGATTTTAGACAGTTTCATACCAAAAATAAATTCTGGTTCTATGATTTATTACTTATTGATATTTTACACCAAAACAATAAAGTTGGAAACCAAATTTTTAGCGCCTTGTTTCATGACGGAAAAGTAGCACTCATTTTCAAATTTCTTGATGAAGAAACTTCTCTTTGGGAAGACCTACAAGTTATTAATAAATGCCCAAAAGGTATTTTCATTAAAGCCTTGTGGAATAGAATTTTTAAAAGTTTTTAGGTTATGAAAACAAAACGTCCAGAGTAGCCTTAATTATAGCAAACTACCTTGTAATGCAAAAAGCAGGACAAAAAATCTTTGAAAAATAATGTATGCTCCTAGAATTTATTCAATACGTCTAAACAATTCTATTTGAGTAGAGAAATTAGTCTTTTTGGTGAATGTTACACCTTCTTTATTGTATCTGTTAAAAACAAAATCACGCAATTTTTCTTCAATTGACAAAGAAACTAAAGCCATTTTCTTTTTAACTATTGCAAAAGTCATAGCTACTTTCTCGCGCTGGTAAATCCAACTTGAAGTAAAGGTGTGATACTTTCCTACACTCTGATCACTAGTGTAATAAAACGGATATGGTGCTTGAACTTCGTATGATAGAGAAAGTAAATTGTAATTTCTATCTACTACAAATTGACCTTTATAAAAATTAGCAGATTGAAATGAAATTAGTAAATCTTCATCATTAATCCATTCGACTTTATAGGCATAACCTCTAGTGGTTCGAATAAAATCTAAGTCTGTTATCGTAATATTTTTTCGGACAGGAAAACCAGAAATCCAACCTATTGGAGACTCTTTTGCCGAATAATCTTTAAACGTTTCTTTAATCTTAGTGAACCAATTGTCTTTGTTTTCAATCTCATTTTTTTTAGAAAATTGACCAGCAAAATCAGTAAACTTCAAAAGTTGTTTTTCATTTCTAGAAATAATGGTATCTGTGTTTTCAAAATTGAGTTGATTTAATTGATAAACATAAGTTGTAGTATCGACATTTTTCAACAATTGTTTATTTAACCGTTTTAAAACAGTAGCTATTTTAGGGGCTTTTTTTACCACAACAACCTCTATTTCTTTTTCATTTTGTGCTTGAACTAAAAAAGTAAAAAATAAAAAAAACAACCAATTTTTCATATGTATATTTTTAGCAAAGATATTAGGTTCTTTTGGCAATAAGAAGTTTCTATAAAAACAATAACAAATCTTTATGATTTTGTATTGGGTCTACACTAAAATTCTTTGTAAATTTGTACATCATTAATGTTGAAATCAAATTAGTATGTATCCAGAAGAATTAGTAAAACCAATGCGTGCTGAATTATCAGAAGCAGGTTTCCAAGAATTATATAATGCACAAGAAGTTGAACAAGCGTTAGCTAAAGAAGGCACTACTCTAGTGGTGGTTAATTCCGTTTGTGGATGTGCCGCAAGAAACGCGCGCCCAGGCGCAAAAATGAGTTTAGACAATACTAAAGTACCTACACAATTAGTAACTGTTTTTGCAGGAGTAGACAAAGAAGCGGTAGATAAAGCGAGAGAACATATGTTCCCTTTCCCTCCTTCTTCTCCTTGTATGGCTTTATTCAAAAACGGTGAATTAGTTCACATGCTTGAAAGACATCACATCGAAGGTAGACCAGCCGACTTAATTGCGGAAAACTTAAAAGATGCTTATAACGAATTTTGCTAATAAATGAGCAATTGAACAATAAAAACCATCCTTTTTGATGGTTTTTATTGTTTTAAGGAATATCTTTGACAAAAAAATACCATGCAAAAAATACTTTCTTATCCTTTATCGGTTATTTTTTATTTTGTTTTTGGCCTTTGTTTAGTGATTTTTCATCCGATTCAATGGATTTGTTTCAATCTTTTTGGTTACAATGCTCACCGAATTAGTGTAGCCGTGCTCAACTGGTTTTTAGTTCGTTCTACACATATTTTAGGTACCACATATAGAATAACTGGATTTGAAAATGTTCCTAACAATGTTCCAGTAATTATAGTTTCTAACCATCAAAGTTTGTATGACATTCCGCCTTTTATTTGGTTTTTAAGAAAATTGCATCCTAAATTCATCAGCAAAAAAGAATTAGGAAAAGGCATACCTAGTGTTTCTTATAATTTACGCCATGGCGGTTCTGCACTAATTGACAGAAAAGACCCAAAACAAGCCTTGCCTGCTATTAAAAAAGTGGCCGAATACATCAACGAAAATAATTATTCAGTAGTTATTTTTCCTGAAGGTACAAGAAGTAAAAATGGCAAACCAAAAGAATTTTCAGTCAATGGTTTAAAAATGTTATATAAATTTGCCCCTGATGCTTATTTTCTTCCAGTCACTATAAATAATTCTTGGAAAATGACACGATATGGACAATTTCCATTAGGTCTAGGTAATCGTTTAGAGTTTATGATTCATCCAGCTTTGAAAGGAGCCGACTATAGTTTTGAGGAACTAATTGAAAAAACAGAAAAAATAATAACCCAAAATATAAAATAATAAAACATGTCATTAAAAAATGTAAGGTTGGAAGTTATGCAACTGCTAGAAAAAAAGATCGATTCTTTCATGAACGATTTTTTAATTCCAGTGGAAAAAATTTGGCAACCAACCGATTTGTTACCTCACTCTGAAAGCGAAACTTTTTTAGACGATGTAACAGAATTAAGAGAAATTGCAAAAGATTTACCTTATGATTTTTGGGTAGTCCTTGTAGGAGATACTATTACTGAAGAGGCACTACCAACTTATGAATCATGGTTAATGGAAGTAGAAGGCGTAGACAATGAAAGCCGTAACGGATGGAGCAAATGGGTTCGTCACTGGACCGGAGAAGAAAACCGCCACGGAGACGTATTAAACAAGTACTTGTATCTTTCAGGTAGAGTAAACATGAAAGAGGTTGAACAAACAACACACCACTTGATTAACGATGGTTTTGATATTGGTACTGGTAAAGATCCTTATAAAAATTTTGTTTATACAAGTTTTCAAGAATTAGCTACTTACATCTCACATAATCGTGTAGCACAAATTGCTAAAAAATTTGGAGATAAAAAATTACACAAAATGTGTAATTTAATTGCTGGAGATGAAATGCGCCATCACTTAGCCTATAGTGAATTTGTAAATCAAATTTTTAAAGTAGATCCAAGTGAAATGATGCTGGCTTTCCAACACATGATGAAGTTAAAAATCACCATGCCAGCCCACTTCTTAAGGGAGTCAGGGGAAAAAATAAGTACCGCTTTTGAGCAGTTCTCTACTTCAGCTCAAAAACTAGGAGTATATACCGCTATGGATTATGTTGAAATCATGCAAAAACTTATTGATAAATGGGAGATTGATAAAATCAACGGTCTTACAGATGAAGCAGAAAAAGCCAGAGATTTCATTATGAGATTACCAGACAGAATGAAAAAAATTTCAGAGCGACTAGTACTTCCAGATCAAACTCATATTTTCAAATGGGTACAACCCGCTTTAATTAAATAACAAATAACAATCCTTTCAAAAACGAAAGGATTTTTTTTCCTATGAGTAGCATTGATAACACAATAGTATTTGTAAAAAATAAATTAAAAGAGGCTGAAGGCGGTCATGACTGGTTTCACATTGAACGTGTGTATAAAAATGCGCTTCTAATTGCACAAACCGAAATCTGCAACCTCACCGTTATTAAATTAGGGGCGCTCTTACACGATATTGCGGATAGCAAATTTCATGATGGAAATGAACAGATTGGACCAAAAATAGCCAGACAATTTCTAGAGCAAGAACAACTTGATAAAACCACAATTGATCATGTGATAGCTATCATCGAAAATCTATCATTTAAAGGAGGAAACTTCAAGTCAAAATTTCACTCTAAAGAATTAGAAATTGTTCAAGATGCTGATCGTCTAGATGCCATCGGTGCGATAGGTATAGCTCGTACGTTTAACTATGGTGGTTTTAAAAATAGAAGTCTCTACGATCCTTCAATCTCTCCTAAAATGAATATGACTAAAGAGGAATACAAAAATTCAACTGCGCCTACCATAAATCATTTTTACGAAAAATTATTATTACTCAAAGACAAAATGAATACAGAAACCGCAAAAAAAATAGCGGCTAATAGGCATGCTTTCATGGAACGCTTTTTAGCACAATTCTATGCAGAATGGGAAGGCGAAGCTTAATAACAAGAAACAAAAAAAGCAGTTTTCCATGGAAAACTGCTTTACTTTTATATAACAATTTGTAATTATACTACCCCTTGTCCTAACATGGCATCAGCTACTTTTACGAAACCAGCTACGTTAGCACCCTTCACATAATCAACAAAACCATTTGCATCTTTACCGTACGTTACACAAGATTCGTGAATATCACTCATAATTCTATGTAATCTTTGATCTACTTCTTCTCTAGTCCAAGATAAACGTAACGAGTTTTGAGACATTTCTAATCCAGAAGTAGCTACTCCACCAGCATTAGAAGCTTTTCCTGGTGCAAATAAAATTTTAGCTTCTAAGAATGCTTCAACAGCTTCTGGAGTTGAAGGCATGTTAGCTCCTTCAGAAACGCAAATACATCCATTAGCAATTAATACTTTTGCTTCCTCACCATTTAATTCGTTTTGTGTTGCACATGGCAAAGCAATATCACATTTAACTTCCCATGGACGTTTACCTTCAACAAATTGAGCATTTGGATATTTAGCTACATACTCATTGATTCTTCCATATCTTACATTTTTAATTTCCATGATGTAAGCTAATTTCTCAGCATCAATACCATCAGCATCATAAATATAACCAGATGAATCAGAAGCTGTAACTACTTTACCTCCTAATTGAGTAGCCTTTTCGATAGCATATTGTGCTACGTTTCCTGAACCAGAAACCACAACTGTTTTACCTTCAAAACTTTCTCCTTTAGTAGCTAGCATATTTTGTGCAAAATATACATTCCCGTAACCCGTAGCTTCAGGACGAATTAAGGAACCTCCAAAAGTAATTCCTTTTCCAGTTAATACCCCTGTAAATTCATTTCTTAATTTTTTATATTGGCCAAACATATAACCTACTTCTCTTCCTCCTACACCAATATCTCCAGCAGGTACATCAGTATCAGCACCAATATGTCTTTGTAATTCTGTCATGAATGCTTGACAAAAACGCATAATTTCATTGTCAGATTTTCCTTTTGGATCAAAATCAGAACCTCCTTTTCCACCACCCATTGGTAATGTTGTCAATGAGTTTTTGAATACTTGTTCAAAAGCTAAGAATTTTAAAATACTTAAGTTTACTGAAGGATGGAAACGAATTCCTCCTTTGTAAGGTCCGATAGCAGAATTCATCTGTATTCTGTATCCTCTGTTTACTTGTGTATTACCTGCATCATCAATCCAAGCAATTCTAAACATGATTACTCTTTCTGGCTCTACCATTCGTTCCAATAACATTTTCCCTTGGTATTTAGGATTTTGCTCAATGAAAGGAATTACAGTTTCTGCAACTTCTTTTACCGCTTGCATAAACTCAGGCTCGTTTGCATTTCTCTTAGCAACTGCTTCTAAAAATGCATTAACACTTTGACTCATAATATATTTTAATTTATAAAATTATCTAGTGGCAAATATACATTTTAAAACACAACTCACGAAGAATATAACAAAATTTTAAACCTTAATTTGCCAATCATTGATAATTCAAAGTTCATGTTGTTTAATTTTTAAGAAATTAGCAATTTTGGAACAAAAGATATGTTTCATTATTTTAAAAAAAAGAATCTTGACAAGTTGTCATTTTTTCTAAATTGGCTCAAAAATTGCTATAGCTTTTGAAATCAAAAATTAGAAAAATATGTTTGGATATTATATCTTAATAGCGGGAATTGCTTTAGTAAGTTGGCTGGTTAGTAACCGTTTACAAAGTAAGTTTGATTATTATTCTAAAGTTCATTTAAGAAATGGTATGAGTGGAGCTGAAATTGCAGAACAAATGCTTCACGATCATGGGATTTATGATGTTAAGGTTATTTCAAAACCCGGACGTTTAACTGACCATTACAACCCAGTAGACAAAACGGTTAATTTATCTGAAGCGGTATACAATCAAAGAAATGCTGCTGCTGCTGCTGTAGCTGCACACGAATGTGGTCATGCGGTTCAACATGCTACAGCTTACAGTTGGCTAACAATGCGTTCTCAAATGGTGCCAATAGTTAACGTTTCTTCTTCTTTATCACAATGGTTAATTGTAGGGGGATTAATCTTAGGAATCGCTTCTAAAGGTTTGTCGATTGGATACATTGTTGCGATTGTTGGATTGATATTAATGGGAATTGCAACTGCATTTTCATTAATTACCTTACCTGTTGAATATGATGCTAGTAATCGAGCATTAGCTTGGTTGAAAAATAAAAACATGGTTTCTCAACAAGAATATGCTGGTGCTGAAGATTCCTTAAAATGGGCCGCTCGTACTTATTTAGTAGCTGCAATTGGAGCCGTAGCATCTATGTTATATTGGGCTTTACAAGTTTTTGGCAGAAGAGAATAATTTCTCATTTTTAAAAACATTCAACAATCCAAATATTTAAAAGTATTTGGATTGTTTTTCTTTAAATCTAATGTTTTTAGAGCTGAATTTGTCTTTCTATTTGCTGTTCTAATGAAATAAATGTTTCTGTCCTTGAGACACCTTTTATTATTTGAATTTTTTTATTCAATAAATTCATCAAATGCTCATTATCTTGACAAATAATTTTAGTTAGAATGCTCCAATTACCCGTAGTATAATGTGCTTCCAATACTTCAGGGATTTTTTTTAATTCTTTTACAACTTCAGGATTACTTGAAGCTTTTTCTAAATAAATCCCAACAAAAGCCATAGTTTTATATCCTAATACTTTGCTGTCTACCACATACTTAGACCCAGAAATTACACCTGCTTGCTCTAATTTTTTTAGCCTTTGATGAATAGCTGCTCCTGAAATACCTATCTTATTTGCAATTTGTAAAATAGGCTTCCTAGCATCTTCCATCAAATCTCGCAGAATTTCTTTATCTATTCCGTCAATTTCAATTTGTAAATGATTTAACTTCATGTTAACAATTTTTAATTAAAGATATAAAATTAGTTACAATTAGAAGCAAAAAAATCCTTTTCAATTGTTTTAGAAAAGGATTCAAGAGCAAAAGCTTTATCTTAATTAGTAATGTTTAGATGGTTGTAACCTAAATAAGGCACCTCTATTTCTTTAAAAATAACACCATAGTCTTCTAATTCTTTCAAAATAGGTTCATAAACTTCTTTTGAAATTGGAAGTTGAACTCCTGGAGTTGTTATTTCACCTTTTAATATTTTTAATGCAGCAATAGCAACAGGTAGACCTACAGTTTTAGCCATTGCTGTATAGGTTTGATCATCTCCAATACAAACCATGGTTGAATCTATTTGTTTTTTCTCTCCATTCAGAATATAACCGAACTTATGATACATTACAATCATATCTTTATCTTGGGGTTGCAAAGCCCATTTTTCTGCTAATATTTTTTCTAAAATTTGAGCAGGAGTAGCCTCTTTTAAACCTACTTTTTTTGTTCCATCAAACAAATCCAATTCCACTAATTTATCCCAAATAACATCATCTTGATCTATTTTTTGCGCATGTCTTAATTTAATTTCAACCGTGTCTGTTGGATGATAAGGCAAAAAAGAATTGGTAAATTCTCTGTAAGTCATGTTTTCAGAATTTTCCATTATATAAGTATCATCAGTCATTCCCAACTGCACTAAAATATCCCAAGCTCTTGAATAACCCACTCTTCTAATGGTTCCTCGATAACATGTTAAAGCATCGTCAAGACCATATATACTCCTGTATTTTAACGAATCTCTATTGGCATAGGCTTCAAATCTACCATAACCCTCTACTTCCAAAAACTCGGTTCTTCTAAATAATTTGTTATATGGAATGTATTTGTATTTTCCTTCTTGAATAAATTTAGCAGCACCTCCTTGACCAGCTAAAACCACATTTCTTGGATTCCATGAAAATTTATAATTCCATAAATTAGTATCGCTTTCTGGTGCTACTAAACCACCACAAAAAGATTCAAATAAAATAATTTGTCCTCCTTTTGCTCTAATCTCATCCATTACTTTCATAGCACTCATATGATCAATACCAGGATCTAAGCCGATTTCATTCATCAAAATCAGATTATTTGCTTTGGCCACTTCATCTAATTCTTGCATTGCTGGACTAATGTAAGAAGCTGTAACCATGTGCTTTTTATAAGCGATACAATCTTTAGCAACTTCAATATGTAAATGAGCAGGCAACATGGAAATTACTAAATCTGCTTGCTGAATTTCTTCTTTTCTTTGCACTTCATTGAATACGTCGAAAGCTATAGGTCGGGCATTTAAATGATTATTGGTCTTTTTTCTAGCTAATTCTTCTGATAAATCTCCAATTGTTATGTGTAAATTTTCGGAAGTTGATTTTTCAATTAAGTATTTTATCAAGGACGATGCCGAACGACCTGCACCAATAATTAGTATTTTTTTCATTCTGTTGTTTTGGTTTGTTTAATAGAATTATAACACGAAGGTAATAAAATGTTATATTTTTAAAAAGTTAAAATGCATTTTATTGATAAAGTTTTAGTATACTTTCATATATTTGTCCGAAATTTAGAAAGAAATGGAAAAAAAGATCTTGGTAGTTGCTGCCGTTTTTGGTTTTTTTGCTATCATTTTAGGTGCTTTTGGTGCCCATGCTTTAAAAAAGGTATTAACCCTTGACCAACTTACTTCTTTTGAGACAGGAGTAAAATACCAAATGTATCATGCCTTATTCTTATTATTTGTTGGCACAACCAGCTTACTAACTATGAAAGACAAAGAGTTCATCTTTTATTTCACTTTAATTGGTGTTTTATTTTTTTCTGGATCTATTTATTTATTGACAACTTCTAGTATTACTGGCATTAAGTCTAAAATTTTAGGTCCCATAACCCCTATTGGTGGGCTATTTTTAATAGCTGATTGGGGAATGCTTATATATAAACTTCTAACAAAAAAATAGCTAATATCACCTTATATCTAAAATTTAATTTTTATTTTCGCATTTTAATATAAAGCAACATAACTTATTATTTATGAATACACATGCTCAATTTACGAAAACGATTTCGTTAGAAAAATATGGTATTAAAGACGTTCAGGAAATCATTTATAACCCTTCATATGACTTACTATATAATGAAGAATTAAATGATCATTTACAAGGTTTTGAAAGAGGGCAATTAACAGAACTTGGCGCTGTTAATGTAATGACAGGTGAATTTACAGGGCGTTCCCCAAAAGACAAATACATTGTTAAAGATAGTGTTACAGAAAACACCATTTGGTGGAACTCTGACAAAGCAGCAAATGACAACAAACCTATTTCAACAGAAACTTGGAATGCCTTAAAAGAAACTTCTGTTAATCAATTATCTGGAAAAAAATTATTTGTAGTAGATGCTTTTTGTGGTGCTAATGAGAATACACGATTAAAAGTTCGCTTCATCATGGAAGTGGCATGGCAAGCTCATTTTGTTACAAATATGTTCATTCGTCCTTCAGCTGAAGAATTAGCAAATTTTGGTGAGCCAGACTTTATTGTAATGAATGCGTCTAAAACTTCTTTTAAAGACTACAAAGCGCATGGATTAAATTCTGAAGTTTATGTAGCTTTCAATTTAACTGAGAAAATTCAATTAATAGGTGGAACTTGGTATGGTGGAGAAATGAAAAAAGGATTGTTCTCCATGATGAATTATTACTTACCTCTACAAGGAATTGCTTCCATGCATTGTTCTGCTAACAAAGGTAAAGATGGTGATGTTGCAGTTTTCTTTGGTTTATCTGGAACAGGAAAAACGACATTATCAACTGACCCAAAACGTGAGTTAATTGGTGATGACGAGCATGGTTGGGATAACGACGGGGTATTTAACTTCGAAGGTGGTTGTTATGCAAAAACAATCGATTTAAGTAAAGAAAACGAACCAGATATCTATGGAGCAATTAAAAAAGATGCATTGCTAGAAAACGTAACAGTTGATGCTAATGGAAAAATTGATTTCAAAGATGGTTCTGTTACACAAAACACGCGTGTTTCTTATCCAATTTATCATATTGAGAATATTGTTAAACCTGTTTCTAAAGCAGGTCATGCAACTAAAGTAATCTTCTTAACTGCAGATGCTTTTGGTGTAATGCCTCCTGTTTCAAAATTAACTCCAGAACAAACTAAATACTATTTCTTATCTGGATTTACAGCAAAATTAGCTGGTACAGAAAGAGGAGTTACACAACCTGAGCCTACTTTTTCGGCTTGTTTTGGAAAAGCATTTTTATCACTTCACCCTACAAAATATGGAGAAGAATTAGTGAAAAAAATGGAAAAACATAATGCAACCGCTTATATGGTAAATACAGGATGGAATGGAACAGGAAAACGTATTTCTATTAAAGATACTCGCGCTATTATTGACGCAATCTTAGATGGTTCTATTGAAAAAGCAGAAACCAAAGTAATTCCAGTTTTTAACTTTACGGTGCCAACTGCATTACCTAATGTAGACGCAAACATTTTAGATCCTAGAAACACTTATGCTGATGCTTCTGAATGGAGTACAAAAGCTGAAGACTTAGCAGGTAGATTTATTAAGAATTTCGTTCAATATACAGACAACGAAGAAGGGGCTACATTGGTAAAAGCTGGTCCACAATTAAGTTAATTTTACAAACTAACTACTACTATATTTAAAAAAGCATCAATTGTAATTGATGCTTTTTTTTGTAATATATTATATTATTAAATCTTCCAAAGATAAAAAAATACACTTTTTTTTAATTATGGCACAAAGATTGATTTATTTTTTTATATCTTTACAAAACAAATGGTTCGCATGAAGAAAAATTACATTTATTTTTTATTGTTATTCTTTTTTTCTTTCTCTGCTAGTGTAGTTGCACAAGACAGCAGAAGTTCTGTGAACAAAACTCAAGACCCCACTATTGAAGGGCTAAATGTATACCCCAACCCTAATAACACCGGAAAAGTTTTCATAACATCTAAATTGAACCTAGATAAAAAAGTTGAAATTTTTGATGTTCTTGGTAAAAAAGTGATTGATGTAACTCTTTACAGCAAAGAATTGAATATTACTAATTTGAATCCTGGTGTTTACATCATTAAAATCAAAGAAGGCGATGCTTCGTCAACTAGAAAACTTATTATCAACTAATTAAGCAGTTGTTAAAATTAGAAATTTAATCTAAATTTTACATAAAATACTAGTTGCTTAACTAGATTGTTTATATCTTTGTAGAAAATTTTAATATTTAGAAAATGAAAAAACTTTACTCAATTTTTATTGGTTTAATTTCATTTGCTTCATTTGGTCAGTTATTATCTGATGATTTCAATTATGCAGATGGAGCACTTTTAACAGCTAATGGATGGACCGCACATAGTGGGGCTGGTTCGCAGGCTATTGACGTAGGTACTTCTAATGGCTTAACCTATTCAGGCTATTCAGGTCTTACTGGATTTACTGCTGCTGCGGTTGGAAATGCAGTTCGTCTTGACAATAATGGAGAAGATATAAATAAAGCATTTGCAACCCCTTCTACATCTGGAGATTTATATGTTTCTTTTTTGATTAATGTAACAACAGCTGTTGACGGTTATTTCCTAAGTTTAGGAACAGGTACAACAACTTTTTTTGCTAGATTGTATGCCAAACCATCAACTACTGCAGGAAAAATTAATTTTGGTATCGGCAACTCAGCTGCTGTTTATTCTGCTACTGATTTTGATCCAAATACGACTTATTTAGCAGTTATAAAATATAACGTTTCGACTACTGGATCAACAAGTCTTTGGATTATTCCTTCAGGTATTCCTGCTACAGAAGCTGCTGCTGGAACACCAACTGCTACAGCTTCAGGATCAGGTACCGCAACTGTTGCTGGAGTGTATTTAAGACAATATAATACAGGTCAAAATATAACTATTGATGGCTTGAGAGTTTACACAACTTGGTTTAACACAACAAGTTGCGCATTAAACCTTGGAACCGAAACCACAGCATGTAATACAGTAACCTCAGCTATTGACACTTACAGCATAACTGTCCCTTTCACTGGCGGAAATACAGGTTCTTATACTTTATCAACTACAAGCGGAACTATTTCTGGAGATAACCCTTCTACTACAGCATCAGGAAATATTGTTATTAGTGGTATAAACGAGGGAACTAATGTGACTTTAACAATTAATGGCGCATGTACAATCTCTAAAAACATTTCAGCTCCAGAATGTAAACCAATCAATACAATACCATTCAACGAACCATTCCCTTACACTGTAGGCAATTCTTTAAATGGAGAACAAAAATGGTCAATAGTTAATACAGGGGACAATATATTGGTTACTGCTGGCAACTTAAATTATACAGGTATTAACTCTACGGGTAACTCAGTTTCTTTCAGTGGAACTGGAGCTGAATCTAGAACATTATTTACTAGTACTACTAGTGGTTCAATTTATGCTTCAATGCTTTTTAACTCCTCAGATTATTCAAATGTAACTACTGATCTAACAAGTGCATACTTTGCTTTATTTACTGACAATACAGGCGCAACTACAAATGCTAGAATTTGGATAAGAAAAAATGGAACGCAATATCAATTTGGTTTAGGCACTGGAGCAACAGCTACAGATTGGGATGCTAATTTATACAATGTTGGAACGACACAATACTTAGTTTTGGGTTATGACTTTACAGCTAACTCTCTAAGACTATTTGTTAATCCAACAATAGGAGGCACAGCATCTCCTACAGTTGCTGTAACACCAACTTCAGCTTTTGCTAATTTAGGCGGATTTATGCTAAGACAAGATACAGCAACAAATACTCCTACAATTATCATTGATGAAATAACTATTGATACTACACCTAACTTTACGTTATCATCAGCATCATTCTCTCAAATTAATGGTTTAAAAATGTATCCAAACCCTGTTAAAGAAGGAAACTTACACATTGAAACTGCTTTAAATGGAGACATTAATGTAGCTATTTTTGATTTAGTTGGAAAAGAAGTAGTAAATACTAAAGTGGTAAACAATACAATTAATGTAGCTAACCTTACTCGTGGTATTTATGTAGTTAAAATAACAGAAGAAGATAAAACTTCTACTCAAAAATTAGTTATTGATTAATTTCATACACTATTATATTAAAAAAGCACCAATATGAATTGGTGCTTTTTTTATGTCTTTATTAAATGTTATTTTTGCATAAAATTGTTGCACATTGATTTCAACCTCAGATATATTTTCGATAGCGTCTAAAAAGGAATTTGAAAAAATAACCTTGAAAGTGTTTAGACACCAATATGAACACAACGCTGTGTATCGTCAGTTTTGTACGTTATTGAAAAAGAACCCGTCAAACGTAAAACGAATAATAGACATCCCTTTTTTACCTATACAATTTTTTAAATCAAATCGTATTGTTTCTAATACAAACTCAGATGAAAAGATATTTACAAGTAGTGGAACAACAGGAATGATCACAAGTAAACATCACGTTACCGACTTAAAAGTATATGAAACGAGTTTTAGGCAAGCATTTTCCTTATTTTATGGCAACATGGAGGACTACTGTATATTAGCATTATTACCTTCCTATTTAGAACGCGAAGGCTCTTCATTAATCTACATGGCACAAGATTTAATAGAAGGTAGTCAACACCCTGATAGTGGTTTTTATTTAAATGAATACAAACAATTGATTAAAAAAATCATTGAATTAGATGAAGCTGGGCAAAATGTCTTATTACTAGGAGTTACTTATGCTTTATTAGACTTAATTGAAATGCATTCATTCAGCTTGAAAAACACTCTTATTATGGAAACAGGCGGCATGAAGGGCAAACGAAAAGAAATGATTCGAGAAGAATTGCATGCACTACTTTGTAAAGGATTTGGAGTAAAGGCAATACATTCTGAATATGGTATGACAGAATTATTATCACAAGCCTATTCTCTTGGAAATGGTATTTTTGAATGTCCCCCATGGATGGATATTTTGATTCGAGATACGGAAGACGCACTAAGCCCTATTGGTTATAATAGAACTGGTGGCATCAATGTTATTGATTTGGCTAATGTCAATTCTTGCTCCTTTATAGCGACACAAGATTTAGGCAAAAAATATGAAAACCAAACTTTTGAAGTCTTGGGTAGATTTGACAATAGTGACATAAGAGGTTGCAATTTAATGGTGCAATAAAAAACAAAAGTAATCAATAGACTCGATAAGAGCTAATCATCGAATGCTGCGGACAACGAGAAAAAATGTAAATTGAAAAACAATATATTTCCTCTAAAAATGATACTAACCGATACACACAGCCATTTATATGCTGAAGAATTTGATTTAGACAGAAAAGAAATGATACAGCGAGCCTTTGAAAAAAATACAACTCGGTTATTCGTTCCTTCAATTGACAGTAGTTATACACAAAAAATGTATGAATTAGAAAAAGAATATCCTAATCAAGTTTTTCTAATGATTGGTCTACACCCATGTTATGTAAAAGAGAATTATCTTGAAGAATTACAACATGTTGAAAATGAACTAAAAAAAAGAAAATTTGCCGCTATTGGTGAAATTGGACTAGATTTATATTGGGATAAAACCTATTTAAAAGAACAGCAAGAAGCTTTTATACATCAAATTAAGTTAGCCAAAAAATATGAATTACCAATAAATATTCATTGTAGAGACGCTTTTAATGAAATTTTCGAATTATTAGAACAAGAGAAAGAAAAAAAACTTTTTGGAATCTTCCATTGCTTTACAGGAGACTACCAACAAGCCTTACAAGCTATTGATTGTGGTTTAAAACTAGGTATTGGGGGCGTAGCTACTTTTAAAAATGGGAAAATAGATCAATTCTTAAAACAAATTCCACTGGAACACATTGTTTTAGAAACAGATGCCCCTTATTTAGCTCCTGTGCCCTATCGTGGTAAAAGAAACGAAAGTAGTTATGTATATCTAGTTGCTGAAAAATTAGCCCAAATATATGGTACTACAGTTGAAGAAATTGCACAAATTACCACTGATAATTCAAAAAATGTATTTGGATTTTAAGATGAATTTTAACTTTAATTCCCATTTTTTTTGTTTTTTTGTACCATAGAAATTAGCCATGTCAAAATTCGATAAAATTCGTCCTTATTATGACTCCGAAGTAAACCATGCTTTGAGAGAATTGGCACATCATCCCATGATGAAAGCGATGATGAATTTTGCGTATCCGAATGTGGAAGATTCTGTTTGGAAAGAACATTTATTACGCACATATTCAATTCGTGATTTCCAAATTAATTTTGCGTATCAAGCCATTAAGAAAATTTTAGAAAAAACATCTGACGGCTTAACCACTTCAGGTTTTGAAAAATTAGAACCTCACACGGCTTATTTCTTCATCTCCAATCATCGTGACATCATTTTAGACACATCGCTTTTAAATGTATGCTTGTTTGATCATGATTTAATTATGACCGCATCGGCAATTGGTGATAATTTAGTCAAAAAAGATTTTTTATTGAAGTTATCAAAATTAAATCGTAATTTTTTAGTACAACGTGGATTACCTCCTAGAGAATTGTTGCAAAGTTCTAAATTATTATCTGAATACATGTATCATTTGGTATCTAGAGAAAATAGATCTGTTTGGATAGCACAACGTGAAGGCAGAACGAAAGATGGTAATGATGCTACCCACCAAGGCGTATTAAAAATGATTGCCATGGCAAATGATGAAGCTGATGTAATGGACTTTTTTAAGAAAATTAAATTAGTTCCCGTATCAATATCCTATGAATATGACCCTACAGATGCTTTAAAAATGCCTCAATTAATGGCCGAAGCCAATGATGAAATTTACATAAAAGATAAGAATGAAGATTTTATAACACTTTTAAGTGGAATTATTGGCCAAAAAAAACGTATCCATATTCATGTAGGCGATGTTTTAAATCATGAAATAGACCAAATAAAAGCAACAAACGATAATAACAATAAACAAATACAGGCCTTAGCTCAAGCAATAGATGATTCTATTTTGCAATCTTACCAACTATGGCCGACCAATTTTATTGCCTACGATTTATTACACCAAACATCTACTTATAGTTGTAAGTATACAGAAAAAGAAAAACAACTTTTTGAACGAAGATTGGAATTACGCATCAATGCTGACGACATAAAACAAAAAGAAAGCTTTTTAGCCATGTATGCCAATCCCGTTATTAATAAATTAAAATACCAAACTATTGAAACCAATTAACAAACCGAACATCTTATTGATTTACACGGGTGGTACCATTGGTATGGTTAAAGATGCCGATACTGGAGCGTTGAAAGCTTTTAACTTTAAAAAATTAATAAAAGGAATTCCTGAATTAAAGCTCTTGGATTGCACCATTCAATCTATCTCTTTTGATCAACCTATAGATTCTTCAAATATGGAAGTTCAAAATTGGGTTCAAATGGCTAATATTATTGAACAACATTACCATAACTACGATGGTTTTGTAGTGCTTCATGGATCAGACACTATGTCATATAGTGCTTCAGCTCTAAGTTTTATGCTTGAAAACTTAACTAAACCAGTAATTTTTACAGGATCACAATTGCCTATTGGAGATTTGAGAACTGATGCAAAAGAAAATTTAATTACTGCAATTCAAATTGCTGCTTTACAGCAAAAAGGAAAACCAGTTGTACAAGAAGTCTGCTTATATTTTGAATATAAATTATACAGAGGAAATCGAACTACTAAAATTAGTGCTGAACATTTTAATGCTTTTATATCTCCCAATTTTCCAGAATTAGTAGAATCTGGTGTTCACTTAAATATAAACTATGATGCTTTATTTTCATCTCCAAAAAATAAAACATTAATTGTAAATAAAAATTTTGACACTAATGTTTTAGTTATTAAATTGTTCCCTGGTATTACAAGAGCGGTTTTAGCTTCATTATTAGCCATACCAAACTTAAAAGGAGTCGTTCTAGAAACTTATGGTGCTGGAAATGCTCCTATGCATAATTGGTTTATTGAAGAATTAGAACTCGCTACAAAAAAAGGTTTACATATTATTAATGTAACTCAATGCAGTGGTGGAAGTGTAATGATGGGGACCTATGAAACAAGTACTAAATTAAAAGAATTAGGTTTAATTTCAGGAAAAGATATTACCACAGAAGCGGCGATTACTAAACTAATGTATTTATTAGGACAAAATGTGGCCCCAACTGTATTTAAAACCATATTTGAAACGTCCTTAAGGGGTGAAATGAATGAATAAAAAGAGAGGTGGCCGAGTGGTCGAAGGCGCACGCCTGGAAAGTGTGTATGCCCCAAAAGGGCATCGAGGGTTCGAATCCCTTCCTCTCTGCTAAAAAAAATTATATGTATAGAATTGTTTTTCTTTTGCTAACACCCTTTTTTTTGTGGTCGCAAAACTCTATAGAAGAACCTAGACAAGAAATCGACTCATTATATAGAGAAGATCAATTCTACTTTTCATTAAGTTATAACTTAGTCCAAAATCGACCTACAGGTTTCAAACAATTCTCTTTCTCACCAGGGATTAGTGTTGGCTTCTTACGTGATATGCCATTCACTAAAAATAGACATTGGGCTATTGCCTCAGGTATGGGTTACTCATATAATAACATTAAACAATTTATTAATTCTGAGGAGTTATTAGGTGTAGGAGCCATTACACCTTCTGAAAATATCAGAACTACCATCATTGCCCATGGATTAGAATTTCCATTAGAAATTAGATGGCGCAATTCAACACCTTTGAGCCACAAGTTTTGGAGAATTTATACCGGCTTCAAAGCAACTTATATTCTTGATGCTCGATTAAATTTAGAAACTTCTTTTGGAAAAGATAAACAATCTATAACAAATGAAGTCAATCGTTGGCAATTTGGAGCCTATATTACTGCAGGATTCAACACTTGGAATCCCTATATTTACTATGGAATAAATCCTATCTTTAAAGACGGTTCTAAAATAAGCAACCTCAACATTGGGTTTCAATTTTATATTTTATAAATCCAAACCAAATACTGAGGAATTACACCAATTAATAAACCCACAACCAATTCTACAGGCGTGTGTGCTTTCATAAATAAACGCGAAGAAGCCACGAAACCCATACATAGTAATAAAGTAACTAGAGTATTGATAGCTGGTATGTGTAAATAGCTAATTAATAAAAGTGTAAAAACAAATAAAGACGTTACTCCAATCATGTGCAAACTAGCTTTGAACCCAAATGATACAGAAATAAGTACAATAAATGAACTAATAAAACCTCCTTCAAAAAAATGACTTAATGCTGGATCAGACTCTTGTAGACCACCATACCTCAACAAAACATACATGAGTGCCATCTGAATGAAAATGGGTATTTTACGCTCTTCTAAAGTAGCTTCTGTAAAAGAGGAAACCAAATTTAAAATACGCAGTAACAAATAAAAGCATAAAGGTAAGACAACTGTTAAAAGAAGTATCTGAAAAAAAGTAAAATACGTATGAATATCAGAAATGACATTCCCTTCAAAAGTAAAATACAATAGAGTTCCATATAAAGAAACAAAAATAGGATGAAATATATAAGAAAAGGGAACTAATAAATATTTGGTCTGCATCAGATTTTCTTTCTTAATCGGGCTACTGGTATATCTAACTGTTCTCTATACTTGGCCACAGTTCTACGGGCAATAGGATAGCCCCGTTCTTTCAAAATAACAGCCAAATCTTCATCAGGCAAAGGCTTGCTCTTGTCTTCCTCGGCAATTACTTGTTCCAAAATCTTTTTAATCTCAATCGTAGACACATCCTCACCTTCCGTGTTCTTCATCGCTTCACTGAAAAATTCTTTAATCAGCTTGGTCCCATAAGGAGTATCAACATACTTACTGTTAGCTACTCGTGAAACAGTAGAAATATCTAAGCCTACCATATCCGCAATATCTTTTAGAATCATAGGCTTTAATTTTGTCTCTTCTCCCTCTAAAAAATATTCGTATTGAAAATGCATAATGGCATTCATAGTAACCAATAAAGTTTCTTGTCGTTGCTTAATTGCATCAATAAACCACTTGGCCGAATCCAATTTTTGTTTGATGAACTGAACAGCATCTTTCTGAGCTGCAGATTTCTCACTTGAAACTTTATACGTTTGCAACATCTCTTGATAGTCCTTTGAAACATGCAACTCTGGTGCATTTCTAGAATTCAAGGTCAATTCAAGTTCTCCATCCACCACCCGAATGGTAAAATCAGGCACAACATGTTCTATCACACGACTACTACTGTCATAACTCCCTCCTGGTTTTGGATTTAATTTCTCAATTTCATCTATCGCTTTTTTCAATTGCTCCTTAGTTACATCAAACTTTTGAAGTAATTTATCATAATGTTTTTTAGTAAAAGCTTCAAACTGCTTATCTATGATATCTATCGCTAAATTTACCGATTCCGTAGGTGTTTTATGTTTTAATTGAATAAGCAAACATTCTTGCAAATCACGAGCCCCCACACCTGAAGGTTCTAGTTGTTGAACAACAGTCAACACTCGCTCAACAGTCTTCTCATCTGTATAAATCCCCTGAGTAAAGGCCATATCATCCACGATATCTTGAATTGTCCTTCTTATATAACCAGAATCCTCAATACTACCCACTAAAAACTCGGCAATTTCACGGTCTTCATCTGACAAAATAAAAGTGTTCAACTGATTAATTAAATCTTGATGAAAACTCATTTGGGCAGCAATAGGCAACGATTTATCTTCGTCATCATCACTATAATTATTCGTTTGATACTTATAATCCGGTGTTTCATCATTACTTAAATATTCGTCGATATTCAAATCACCAGTATCAATATGCTCGTTATCGTAATCGTCATAATCGTCATTTGAATTATCAAATGAATCTTCATAAGAATCTAAAGAAGCGTCCACATCACCTTCTAAAGCTGGATTTTCAACCATTTCTTCTTGCAAACGCTGTTCAAAAGCTTGCGTAGGCAATTGAATCAGTTTCATCAACTGAATTTGCTGAGGCGAAAGTTTCTGTGAAAGTTTTAAATGTAGATTCTGTTTAAGCATATTTTCAAGTCAAAAATTAAAAGTCAAAAGTTTCAAACTAAACAATAGCATGAAACTTTAAACTTGAAACAACTGTTTTTTAAAATTCTGCGTTTTGTGGTGTTCTTGGGAAAGGAATAACGTCTCTAATGTTTGTCATACCTGTAACGAATAATACCAAACGCTCAAATCCTAACCCGAAACCAGAGTGTACGGCTGATCCAAATCGTCTCGTATCTAAATACCACCACAACTCTTCTTCATCGATTCCTAACGCTTGCATTTTTTCTACCAATACCTCATAACGTTCTTCTCGTTGAGAACCTCCTACAATTTCGCCGATACCAGGGAATAAAATATCCATGGCTCTTACCGTTTTTCCATCTTCATTTAAACGCATGTAAAACGCTTTAATTTTTGCTGGATAATCAAATAAAATAACCGGACATTTGAAGTGTTTTTCAACTAAGAAACGTTCGTGTTCCGATTGTAAATCTGCGCCCCATTCTTCAATTAAATATTGGAATTTCTTTTTCTTGTTAGGTGTAGAATCTTTCAGAATATCAATTGCCTCTGTATACGAAACACGCTTAAAATTATTTTCTAAAACAAAATTTAATTTTTCTAACAAAGTCATTTCGCTGCGATCTGCCTGCGGTTTTTGTTTTTCTTCTTGAGCAAAACGTTCATCTAAGAACTTTAAATCATCTGCACAATGATCCACAGCATATTTTATTACATATTTAATAAAATCTTCGGCCAAATCCATATTGTCTGCTAAATCATTGAATGCCACTTCAGGTTCAATCATCCAAAATTCAGCTAAGTGACGTGATGTATTTGAATTTTCTGCACGGAATGTAGGTCCGAAAGTATAAATCTGACCTAAAGCCATAGCAAATGTTTCTCCTTCTAACTGACCAGAAACGGTTAAGTTTGTTTGTTTTCCGAAGAAATCCTCTTTATAATTAATACTTCCATCTTCATTTCTCGGTGCCGAACCATCTAAAGGTAACGCGGTTACTTGAAACATTTCGCCTGCACCTTCTGCATCCGATCCTGTAATAATGGGTGTATTTACATATACGAATCCTTTTTGTTGGAAGTATTGATGCACTGCAAACGACAAAGCTGAACGCACACGCATAATGGCACCAAAAACATTAGTTCTTACACGTAAATGGGCATTTTCACGTAAAAATTCAAGCGAATGGCGTTTGGGTTGCATTGGAAATTTTTCCGCATCCGAATCACCTAAAATTTCTAATGAAGCTACTTGAATTTCAACATTTTGACCAGCACCTTGACTTTCAACCAACGTACCTTTTACACAAATGGCAGCACCAGTAGTAATTCTTTTTAATGTTTCTTCAGGGGTGTTTTCAAAATCAACAACACACTGAATATTATGAATAGTTGAACCGTCGTTCAACGCAATAAATTGGTTATTTCTAAATGTACGTACCCATCCTTTAGCGGTTACTTCTTGTAACGTTTTGGTGTTGTTTAATAAATCAACAATCTTAGTATGTTTCATTTCCTATCTTTTCATTAAAAGTGCAAATATAGTGCGAAAAAATGAGTTAATAAAATGTTGATACGCACATTCAAAGCATTTTATAAAACGACATTAAACCGCTTTTTTATTGCTTGATTAGGGCATTTTCCCTATTTTTACCTCATGATTTTAATTACAGGCGCTACCGGTTTAGTTGGGTTTCATTTGATGCAATTGTTGTCGAAAGAAGCTACACCTATTCGCGCACTGTACCGATTGGAAGCAAAAAAAGACCATATTAAAAACTTATTTAAGGCGCAAAATCAACTTCATATTTTTAAACAAATTGATTGGTTTCAAGCTGATTTACTAGACATCCCCTCACTTGAATTAGCTTTTCAAGACATAACACAGGTCTACCATTGTGCTGCTTTGGTTTCTTTTGAACCCAAAGATCATATAGCTCTTTACAAAAACAATATTGTTGGCACGGCTAATGTAGTTAATCTATGTTTGGCTTTTGGAGTAGAAAAGCTGTGTCATGTGAGTTCAATTGCAGCTTTAGGTAACGGAACCGAGCACCAACTTTGCATTACTGAAGAAACTGAACGAAACAATGAACTCCATTATAGCGATTATTCCATTTCTAAATACGGAGCCGAGTTAGAAGTTTGGCGAGGATATCAAGAAGGATTACCAATTGTAATTGTCAATCCAGGTGTAATTTTTGGCTCTGGATTCAAAAATTCAGGCAGTAGTTTATTCTTTACTAAAATCAAAAAGGGTTTACCTTTTTACACCAAAGGCAAAATAGGAATAGTGGCTGTAGAAGATGTTGTTCAAACTATGTACTTGCTTATGAATAGCCCTATATCTGGAGAGCGTTTTATTCTTGTAGCAGAAAACCCAACTTACCATCAATTGTTCTGCATTTTAGCTAAAGCTTTCAACGTTCATCCTCCAAAATGGCATGCTTCAAAAGTATTAACCGCTGTTATTTGGCGTTTGGATTGGATTTTTTCGACCTTATTTTTTACTCGAAGAAAATTAACAAAAGCAGCAGCACAATCCTTACACAACGAAGAATTCTATAGTTCACAAAAAATAAAAAGTACTATACCGTTTGAATTTTCCCCTATGGAATCCTATCTAACAAAATTAGCCCAAGACTTTAAATAAAAAATCACGCATAAAGCGTGATTTTTTATTTATTTATGATTTTGAATACGCTCTAGTACGCGTTTATACATAAACTTATAGTTTCTAACATCAGCTGCATAATACCTATTGTTCTGATGAAAAGTAGCACTATCAATCTTGTACTTTTTGTATATGTATTCTTTAGAATTGATGTTATTTTGAATTAATTGTTCAGGGGCACTTGCTGTCGCACCTTGTAAAATCACCACATCATACATAATGTTTTCCATGGTTTCTTCATCAAGCAAACGATCGGGCTTTGGAACTGGATTTCTTGAACAAGAAACAACTAAAACTAAACCTATAAAAAATACTGTTTTTTTCATACGTAAAATTACTCTCGATCAAAAGTTAAACGCTGACCTGCTAATACTTCTTTTACCTTTCCGTTTTGATATACCAATTTACCATTTACAAAAGTATGTGTTACTCTAGATTTTAAGTTCATCCCTTCTATCGGAGACCAACCACATTTATACAATAGATTTTCCTTCTTAACATTCCATGGTAAATGTGGATTTACAATAACTAGATCTGCAAAGTATCCTTCCCTAACAAACCCTCTTTTCTCTATTTTAAAAATCCTAGCCGGATTGTGACACATTTTTTCCACAATTTTCTCCACAGAAATTTTCCCTTTCGCATAAGCCTCCATCATTAAAACTAATGAGTGTTGTACTAAAGGTCCTCCAGAAGGCGAACTCGTGTAAGGATTGTTTTTCTCTTCTAATGTATGTGGAGCGTGATCAGTAGCAATAACATCTATTCGATCATCTAAAAGGGCTTTCCATAAAGCATCTTGATCATCTTGAGTTTTTACGGCAGGATTCCACTTAATCAGCGAACCTTTGGTTTCATAATCTTTATCTGTAAACCACAAATGATGTACACAAACCTCAGCGGTAATTTGCTTTTCTTCTAATGGAATTTTATTCGTAAACAACTCCATTTCCTTTGCTGTAGACAAATGGAAAACATGCAATCTTGCTCCTGTCTTTTTTGCTAATTCAATAGCTCTAGAAGAAGATAAATAACAAGCATCCGTGCTACGAATTAAATGATGGAACTTTACAGGAATATTTTCACCATACTCCGCTTTGTACTGTTCTAAATTAGCTTTGATTGTACCTTCGTCTTCACAATGTACTGCAATTAACATTTTAGTAGACGAAAAAATTTTCTCTAATGCCTCTTGGTCATCCACTAACATGTTCCCCGTTGATGAACCCAAAAACAATTTAATTCCAGCTACATTTTTTGGATTGGTTTTAAGCAACTCATCTAAATTTGTATTAGTACCACCCATCATAAAAGAATAATTTGCATAAGAAGACTGACGCGCAATCTCATATTTCTGCTCTAATAATTCTTGTGTAATGGCATTTGGAACAGTATTAGGCTGCTCAATAAAAGATGTAGTTCCACCAGCTACTGCCGCCTTACTTTCGGTTGCTATTGTTCCTTTGTGAGTTAATCCTGGTTCTCTAAAATGTACTTGATCATCAATTACACCTGGTAATAAGAAAGACCCCTCCGCATCTACAATAGTATAATTTGGTTTAGCGCTTATACTTTCTCCTATTTGGCTAATTATTTCATTTTCAATTAACACATCCCCTTCAAAAAGAGAGCCTTCATTTACAATCTTAGCATTTTTAATTAAAAATGTACTCATTTTTTTATATTAAAGTCTATTAAATATTTTTCTGATTCGAAGCATGATTACACCAAAAACGGCTTCTCTTATAATTGCTCCACTCATTTTTGATTCACCTAAAGTACGATCTGTAAAAATGATAGGCACTTCTTCTATTTTAAATTTTTTCACGAAAGCTCGATACTTCATTTCAATTTGAAACGCATAACCTACAAATTTTATTTTATCAAGATTAATCGTTTCGAGCACATTGCGTCTGTAACAAATAAAACCAGCCGTGGCGTCATGAATTTTCATACCCGTAATCATCTTTACATAAACAGAAGCAAAATAAGACATCAAAACTCGGTTTAAGGGCCAATTCACCACATTAACCCCTTTTGAATATCTAGACCCAATGGCTAAATCAGCCCCATTTTTACAAGCTTCATACAATTTTTCTAAATCATTAGGATTGTGAGAAAAATCAGCATCCATTTCATAAATGTATTCATAATTATGACTTAGCGCCCATTTGAAACCGTGAACATAAGCTGTTCCTAATCCAGATTTTTTTTGTCGAACCTCAAGAAAAAGACGGTCATTATACTTGATTTGTAATTCTTTAACTTTAGCTGCTGTCCCATCGGGTGAATTATCATCAACAATTAACAAATGAAAGGAAGAGGGCAACTGAAAAACCGCATGAATAATTCTTTCAATATTTTCTATTTCGTTATAAGTGGGAATGATAACTATACCAGCAGACATATCAATTTATTTACTTTGCAAAATTATGCTTTTTTTACATTCTAAATCTTAATAATTTTATAATTATTGATAGCAAATATTTTTGTTACTTTTGCACCATGAATATATTACTTATTGAACGTATACTGGTAAATAAAGATTGGGCTACTATTCTGTTTGTTTTAGCCGCCATAATTATTGCTACCAATAAAACTGTTTTTGAGGTTCGTTTTAATGAATTTCTTAAATTAGGAATTTCAGATAAGTACAACAAAATTTATAAAGACACGAGTAATTTAATGAACTGGTTTACTATTTCTATGTTCATCATCCAATTGATTTCTTTTTCTTTTTTCATTTTATTGCTTTTAAGTTATTTTAATTATACAAAAACAGATAATTACATTTCCTTCATTCAGATATTTACTTTTCTCTTTGTTTTTATTTTATCTAAATTTTTGATTGAAAAGATTGTTGGAACTACTTTAAATGTTGAAAGTTTCGTAGAACAATTTAATTTAGTTAAAGTTAATTATCGTGCTTTTTTAGGTTTAGTATTATTGCCTATAAATATTTTTTTATATTATAATCAAACGCCAATTCAGTTAGTATTTTATATAATTCTCGGTGTTTTTGTGCTTTACAACGTGCTTACTTATTACTTTTTGATAAAGACTTATCAAAAAATAATCATAGGTAAAATATTTTATTTTATTTTGTATCTTTGCACCCTTGAAATAGCACCGTATTATTTCATGTATTATTGGATAACAAAAAATTAGTATTTGTTAGATATGTCAAATTTGAAAGTGAAAACTATTTTGGTTTCACAACCAGAGCCAAAGGTGGAAAACTCCCCTTATTTCGACCTGCAAAATAAATGGAAGGTTAAAGTTGATTTTAGACCATTTATTCATGTGGAAGGCGTTCCTGCGAAAGAAATTAGAGCACAAAAAATCGATTTAAAAAATTATACTGCCATTATTTTTACTAGCAAAAATTCTGTAGACCACTTTTTTAGAGTAGCAGAGGAAATGCGTTATAAAGTTCCGGAAGATTTAAAATATTTTTGTCAAGCAGAGGCTATTGCCTTTTATTTACAAAAATATGTAGTATATAGAAAAAGAAAGATTTATGTAGGTCAAAAAGAATTTGCTGATTTAGCCCCATTAATCAAAAAGTATAAAGATGAAAAATTCTTGTTACCTAATACAGATCAATTAAATGCTGATGTGCCTCAAACATTAGAAAGTTTAAAAGTAGATTGGAAGCAAGGTATTTTCTACAAAACAGTAATGAGCGATTTATCAGATTTGAAAGATGTTTATTATGACGTTTTAGCTTTCTTTAGCCCAACAGGGATTAAATCATTGTTTAAGAACTTTCCTGATTTTCAACAAAACAATACTAGAATAGCTGTTTTTGGAGAAACCACAAAAAAAGAAGCTTTAGAACACGGACTTCGTATTGATATAATGGCTCCTGCTCCTGGAACACCATCAATGACTGGAGCTTTGGAAAAATATGTTGCCGAAGTTAATAAAACCAAATAATATTCTAAAAAAAGCGTTTAAAATTTAAACGCTTTTTTTATTTTACTAATTTAAACATTTCTTTATTGTTTTTCTCATGTCTTTAAACATGTTTTGCATAAAAAAGTCATTAACAAAAACTACTTTTCCTGCTTGATCTAGTATAAAATTAGTGGGATAAAAACCAACTAAAAACTGATTAATTGAATTCTTATCTTCAGGAATTATTGTAAAATCAATGGGGTGTTTTTTTACAAATTCATTAATCAAATCTTTATTATCATAGGTTATCGCAAAATAAAGCACCTGATCTGTACCAAACTCTTTTTTCAATGCATTTAAATCGGGTATTTCCCTAATGCACGGGACGCATTTTGTAAACCAAAAATTCACAACAACTACTTTTCCTTTTAATTCTTCTGAAGTGTAAACTGCACCATCCATGTCTTTAAAAACAAGATTTTGCATAGATTTCCCCAGCATCATTTTTTTATTTTTTTTATCTCCTTCAACTTTTGCATTTAGCTCCTCATTTCTTTTCTTAATTTCGTCATCACTCATTTTTCTTAATACAATAGTAAAAGTATTCTCAATAGTATCTCTAAAAAAATGCTGTTTATACTTCCCAAAAGTTTTAGTTTTTACAATCGAGTCGATAAACACTTTGTTATATTTTTTACCGTTTTCTAAAAAACTTTCTATGACCCATAGTGAATCTTTAGATTTATACGCTTGAAATTCAGTTAGTGTTAATTCTTTTGCATTTTTACTTAAAAATTGAAATTGTTGTGCTTGTAATACACCAGCATAAATTAAAAATAAAAATAAATATTTTCTCATGATTAAATGTTTTTTACTATAACTCAAAACTAACTCTTTTATTATTTTAATTAAAAATAATATTACAATCTATTCACAATCCCTATTTAGTAATATTTTATTTCTTAGCTAATATCCTAAACAAGACTATTCAAAACTATTTTTTAATGCACGTTCCTAGCACAATAATTCAACATAAATTAAGGCCAAACACTATCTCACATTTAGCTCATATAAAAGTCTTATAATAAAAATAACCTTTTGAAAAACAAGTATATATACAATTTAAAGTTTATGATTTTTTATAAATAGTCCAATAGATAAATTGGTTAGTTAATACACTTCTTCTAGTTTTGAATGAAATAAATACAAACTAACTTATAACCTGTAAACACAATGAAAAAAATTAATCTACTATTTCTACTATTAGGATTTACTATTTCTCAAGCTCAAACTTCAAAAAACAACAATATTGATATCCATTACAAAACATCAGATTTAATTGATTTTGATTTAAGTAGTAAAGGAATAAATGTAATAACAAAAGCCCCAAAGGGAGCTAAAATTATTCAGGACGGAAACAACATTGTAGTTTATGGTGGCAAATATTTTAAAATTACATTCATCAAAGAAGATTTTTCTAATCCTTTTAATGAAGATGAAAAATACAATAGCATTGCAGAAAAAATAGCTGACCTTAAAATATTAGCTAGTGACTCTGAGTTAAGTCCAGGATTTAAAAAATTCGAATCAGATGAGCAAAATGGTTTTCTGAAAAGAAGTGAATCAGGACTAAGTTTCTTTTATGGTGTAAAATCAGGAGATAAAGCAATCACAATTACAGAAGGAATGTCTTATGACAAATCCCCTGATAAGTTTACAAAATATAGTGACGAAGACATCAAAGTAATGTATGAAGCAGCTAAAGCTACTGTGTCAAAATAACTTGTCTTTCTACAAAAAAATAGGAGTAAATAAATCACCATACTAAAAAAATAAAATGGATACACTATCAATCATCGGAATGATATTAATGCTTATAGGATTTGCTAATGCTGCTTGGGTAGCCATTCTCTATGTACTATCACTTAGTGCTGTTGCAGGTACTAAAATTTCTAAAAAAGTAGGAACATCAAATGACAATACAGATGAGTATTTAGAAAGAGGAAAGTTATATTCTCATCAACTATTGAAGAAATTAATTTGGAGATTGGCGATTGGTTGTTTAGGTTGGATACTTTTCTACATTGCAACCGGTCGCTTTTAATTAACATAACGTACTAACCCTTATGGAAACATTAGAAATCATATTAGTAAAAAGAAAATTAAAATTTATCTTATGCATTATAGCTGCTCTTTTTTGTGGTTTTGGAATCATAAGTTTTGGTGGTTTTCTTTTTAAAGACGGATTCTCATGGTGGATACTAATCATAGGTTTATTGCTAGTGAGTGGCGAAATTCTTTTCCTCTCAAAACTATACACATATGTAACAAATAAAGAAATTATGCTTGTTGTAGAAAGTGATGGAAATACAATAAATTTCTACAATAAAACAACTACTGGAAAAATTTTTCACAAATCAGAAACCATTGATTTAAATAAAATGGAAAGATTCTACATTGTAAAAAGAAGAACGCGATACTTAATGAACAATTATGCTTTCGCTTTTGAAGAAAAAGGTTCATTGACAAGCATGTTTAATACAGAAATTAATGTTTTCCCCTCCTTATTTAAAGCCGAAGAAGCCGACCGTAACAAAATATTAAACTTTGTAAAATTTGTTCACCCAGCTATTCTTTTAGGATATGAAACGGCATGGAAAAAAGCCAAAAAATAACAGATTATCTTTAGAACAATCAATTAAATAAAAAAGACTGCCTAAAAAATCCTCATATTGTCATTGCAAATTTATATAAACTCCGCTTGACAAAATTAGACTTTTAAGGCAGTCTCTCTAATTTTTCAAAATAGATCAATAACTATCCCACCAAATTAATAATCTTTCCTGGAACGATAATCACTTTATTTGGTGTTCTACCTTGTAACTGGTTTTGTGTACGCTCATCGGCCATAACGATTTCTTCAATTTGTGCTGCGGTTAAATCTAACGGCAACTTAATAGTGAAACGCATTTTTCCGTTGAATGAAACCGGATATTCTTTTTCACTTTCTACTAAATATTTTTCTTCAAATTTAGGGAAAGCTACTGTGGCAATAGAACCTTCGTGACCTAATGCACACCACAATTCTTCCGCGATATGTGGCGCATAAGGCGAAACTAAAACCGCTAAAGGTTCTAAGATGGCTCTATGATGACATTTTTGTTGCGATAATTCATTTACACAAATCATGAATTGCGAAACCGACGTATTAAACGAGAAATTCTCGATGTCTTCGGTTACTTTTTTAATGGTTTTGTGTAGCGATTTGTACATATCTGCCGTTGGTTCGTCATTGGTGATGTTCAACCCATTATCGTCGAAATACAAACGCCATAATTTTTTCAAGAAACCATAAACGCCTGTAATACCAGCCGTGTTCCAAGGTTTCGCTTGTTCTAACGGACCCAAGAACATTTCGTATAAACGCAACGTATCCGCACCATATTCGTTACAAATATCATCAGGATTGACTACGTTGTATTTCGATTTCGACATTTTTTCTACTTCGCGACCTACAATGTATTTACCATCTTCCAAAATAAATTCCGCGTTAGCATAATCCAAATATAAAGGATGCGCCTTGAATTTTTCAATGTCTAATTCGTTAGTGATATCATTGATACAAAATAAATCAACGTGGATTGGAGTAAAGTTATTCCAATTTGCTTCAGACTGTTTAATTCTACCATATGTTTTTACCAAACTTTCTAAAACATCTTTTGATTGTTGATTAGAATCTGTTATAAATGCTTTTTCTTTAACCGCTTTATCAATTATGTTTTTACTAAAAAAAATAACTTTTTTCTTTTTATCCTCAGAATTTACTATATATTCCCATCTATATATAAAAGCACTCATTCCCAAAATCATTCCTTGATTAATCAACTTTTTGAATGGTTCTTCGGTTGGTGCAAAACCTCTATCTTTTAAGAATTTGTTCCAAAAACGAGCGTACAATAAATGTCCGGTAGCATGCTCGCTTCCTCCAATGTATAAATCTACATTTTCCCAATATTTTAGTGCTTCTTCACTAGCAAATTCGTTTTCATTTTGGGCATCCATGTATCGCATCCAGTACCAAGACGAACCTGCCCAACCCGGCATGGTGTTTAACTCTAATGGAAATACAGTTACATTATCAATCAAATCATTGCTTACTACTGTATTTTTCTCGGTATCCCAAGCCCAAACGGTTGCATTTCCTAATGGTGGTTGCCCATCTTCCGTTGGTAAGTATTTTTCAACTTCTGGAAGTACTATTGGTAAGTGTTTTTTATCAATCATTTGTGGTAAACCATTCACATAATATACTGGGAATGGTTCGCCCCAATATCTTTGGCGAGAGAAAACCGCATCACGTAAACGGTAATTTACTTTTGCTTTTCCAGTACCAATTTTTTCTAATTCCTCAATAACTTTCTTAGTTCCCGATTTATAATCTAGTCCGTTTAAGAAATCGGAATCTACTAATTCAAAACCACCTTTTTCACCGTAAGCGGCTTCTGAAATATCTTGATTGAAAATATTTTTAATTTCGGGCATGCCGTGTGTTCCTTTGAAGAAATTTGCGAAAGCATAATCACGCTCATCACCACATGGAACCGCCATAACCGCACCCGTTCCGTAACCGGCTAATACATAATCGCCAATCCAAACTGGAATGGGTTCTTTGGTAAACGGATGTTCTGCATACGCGCCAGTGAAAACACCTGAAATCGTTTTAACATCTGCCATTCTTTCCCTTTCCGAACGTTTTGCAGTAGCTTCAACATAAGCGTCTACCGCTGCTTTTTGTTCAGGAGTTGTGATTTTCGCAACCAATTCGTGTTCTGGTGCTAGCGTCATAAACGTTACTCCAAAAATCGTATCAGGTCTTGTTGTAAATACATCAATTTTAGCATCGTGATTATTTACATTAAACGAAACCATTGCTCCAACTGATTTTCCAATCCAATTACGTTGTGATTCTTTCAATGATTCAGTCCAGTCAATCGTTTCTAAACCTTGTAACAAACGTTCTGCATACGCCGAAATACGCATCGACCATTGCGTCATTTTTTTACGAATTACCGGATGCCCGCCACGTTCCGAAACGCCGTTTACGATTTCGTCATTAGCTAGAACCGTTCCTAAAGCCGGACACCAGTTTACTTCGGTTTCCGCCAAATAGGTTAATCTGTATTGTAATAGAATTTTTTGTTGTTGTTCTGAAGAAAAAGAATTCCATTCAGCTGCCGTAAAAGAAACGATATTCTCATCACAAACCGCATTAACATTAACATTTCCTTCTTTTTCAAATTTTCCGATTAACGTTGCAATCGCTTCTGCCTGGTTCGTATCGTTATTGTACCAAGACTCGAATAACTGAATGAAAATCCATTGTGTATGTTTATAATAATCCGGATTAGAAGTACGTACTTCACGACTCCAATCAAACGAAAAACCAATTTTATCTAATTGTTCACGGTAGCGCGCAATGTTTTCACGAGTTGTTTTTTCTGGATGTTGACCAGTCTGAATTGCATACTGTTCAGCTGGCAAACCAAATGAATCGTACCCTTGTGGGTGTAACACATTAAAACCTTGATGTCTTTTAAATCGTGCCACAATATCAGAAGCAATATAACCCAGCGGATGTCCTACATGTAACCCAGCTCCAGATGGATAAGGAAACATATCTAATACATAATATTTAGGTTTATCACTATTATTTGATGCTTTAAAAGTACCGTTTTCGGCCCAATATTGTTGCCATTTGGCTTCGATTTCGTTGTGGAAGTATTTCATATTTCAATTTTCAATCTCCGTTTTTGTATCAATTTGAACAACTGATAACTGCAACTGCGACTAATTACTATTTTTCCCTGCAAAAATACATTTTATTACACTAAACTTAAAACTTTGTAGTTATATTCTATGTAAACAAAAATTCTTTAGTATTTTTACAGCATAATTCTATATATATATGGCAGTATCATTTGAACAATATCAACGTAGAAGATTGATTTCCTCATACTTTTCGGTTGTTTTTAGTATTTTTTTAGTGTTATTCTTGTTAGGTGCTTTAGGCCTTTTTGTGATCAATTCTGAAAAAATTTCAAATGATTTCAAGGAAAATATTCCGATGAACGTTTATTTTAAAGATGAAGCCAATGATACGCTTTTAAAAGCCTTTGACACCGAGTTAAAAAATGCAAAGTACGTTCGTAGTTATAAATTTGTTGACAAAGAGCAAGCAGCAAAAAACAATGAAGACATTGTTGGCAAAGATTTTAAAGAGTTTTTAGGATTCAATCCGTTACAAAATTCATTTGATATCCATTTAAAAGCCGACTATGTTACGAGTGCTGAAATTCGTAAAATTGAAATGGAAATTAAACGAAACCCGTTAATTTCAGATGTAATTTATCCAAAAGAATTGGTAGATTTAGTAAATGAAAATGTTACTAAAATTAGTTTTTGGATTTTGATTATAAGTGGAATTTTGGCAGTTATTGCCATGTTATTAATTAATAGTTCTATTCGAATTTCGATTTACTCTCAACGATTTACAATCAAAACCATGCAGATGGTGGGAGCTACAAAGTCTTTTATTAGAAAACCATTCATTATTAGAAGCATCATTTTAGGACTAATTGGTTCCTTATTAGCAATTATTGGATTGGTTTTTGTTTGGTTATACGTAGATGGATTATTCCCAACATTAGGAATTGCAAAAGATGTTACTTCTTTTGTTATGGTAGCAGCAGGTGTATTGATTGTAGGAACGATTATCACTTGGATTAGCACTTATTTTGCGACTACTCGATTCTTGAATTTAAGAACTGACGATCTTTATTAACATTTGGTTCTCCGAAGATTAAAAAATATACAAAATGGAAAATAATAACAAACCAGAATTTCTTTTTGAAAAAGTCAATTATAAAATACTATTGATTGGATTAGCTGTAATTGCCCTAGGATTTATTTTAATGAGTGGTGGAGCTAATGAAAATCCTAATGAATTTAATGAAGCGGTTTTCAGTTTCAGACGTATTCGTTTGGCTCCCACTTTAGTTTTAATTGGTTTTGGAATAACAATATATTCGATTTTAAAAAATCCGAAGAAATAATCTTTTATGAATACACTAGAAGCTATTATACTAGCGATAATTGAGGGAATCACGGAATTTTTACCCGTTTCTTCAACTGGACATATGATTATTGTCTCTTCCTTTTTTGGAATTGCACAAGATGATTTCACTAAACTTTTTACCATAGTCATTCAATTAGGTACCATTTTATCTGTAGTGGTATTGTATTTTAAACGCTTTTTTCAAAGTATTGACTTTTATCTCAAATTGTTTGTTGGTTTTATTCCAGCTGTCATTTTTGGTTTGTTGTTTAGCGATGCTATTGACAGTTTATTGGAAAATCCGATAACTGTGGCCGTATCTTTAATTGTTGGAGGGGTACTGTTATTAAAAGTAGACGAGTGGTTTAGCCATTCCGAAGAAACTAAAATTTCTTATTTAACCGCTTTTAAAATTGGTTTATTCCAATGTTTAGCCATGATTCCTGGTGTTTCTCGAAGTGGCGCAAGTATTGTTGGTGGAATGACTCAAAAATTATCTCGAACAACAGCAGCAGAATTTTCTTTTTTTCTTGCTATTCCTACTATGCTAGGAGCTACTGTAAAAAAATCATATGATTATTATAAAGCTGGATTTGAACTTTCTCAAGACCAAATCAACTTATTAATCATTGGAAATGTTGTCGGTTTTATTGTTGCTCTAATCGCTATAAAATCGTTTATTGGTTTCTTGCAAAAAAATGGATTTAGAATCTTTGGTTATTATAGAATTATAGCTGGAATTGCTATATTACTTATTCATTTCTTTGTTCAAAAATTAACCATTATCTAATGAAGGCAGAAGATGTTTTAAACGGAAAAATCTTGTTGATTGACAAACCTTTAACATGGTCTTCATTTCAAGCCGTAAACAAACTCAAATATAGTTTAAAAAGAAAGTTCAACTTGCCCAAAAAATTTAAAATTGGGCATGCAGGCACATTAGATCCACTAGCTACAGGTTTACTAATCGTTTGTACGGGTAAATTCACTAAAAAAATTACTGAATTAATGGGTATGGAAAAGGAATATACTGGTACCATAACTGTAGGGGCTACCACACCTTCCTATGATTTAGAAACTGAAATCGACGCTACCTTCTCAACAGCACACATTACAGACCAATTAATTTTAGAAACTGCAAAACAATTTTTAGGTGAAATTGAACAGTTCCCCCCTGTTTTCTCAGCAATAAAAAAAGACGGAAAACGATTATATGAACATGCCCGAGCTGGAGAAGCAGTAGAAATTAGCGCAAGAAAAGTAAGTATTCATGAATTTGAAATTACAAAAATTGCACTACCTGAAATAAACTTTAGAGTGGTTTGTAGCAAAGGAACTTATATCCGATCTTTGGCTTATGATTTTGGTAAAGCTTTGCAATCTGGCGGACATCTAACAGCATTAAGACGAACAAAAATTGGAAAATATGACGTGGATAATGGAGTTACTCCTGAAGAATTTGAAAAACAATTGGAGGCTTAAATACTTTATTTTTATTGTTGTTATAAGCTCTTTGACTCAAGCTCAAAATGTATCACTTAAAACGGGAGATTTAATTTTTCAATCTATGGATTGCGGTCCATTATGTGAAGCCATCAATGAAGTAACTGAAGGTTACCAAGGAAAAGATTTTAGCCATATAGGTTTGGTGTATATTAAAAACGACAGCACCTTTGTGATTGAGGCCTCTGGTAATGCTGTTCGGCTAACTCCTCTACAAACTTTTCAAACATATACTAAAGCACCCATGTATATTGGTCGACTAAAAAGAAAATATAGAAAATATATTCCAAAAGCAATTTCTTTTTCTTTGACACAAATTGGAATGCCATATGATGATGCTTACTTGTATGACAATGGAAAATATTATTGTTCCGAGCTTTTATATGATGCTTTCTTAAACGCCTATGGAAAACCTTTTTTTGAATTATTACCAATGACGTTTAAATCTCCTAAAACCAAAGTCTTTTTTCAAGTTTGGGTTGATTATTACTCTAATTTAAAAATGGAAATCCCTGAAGGAAAGTTGGGATGCAATCCTGGAGGAATTTCCACTTCAGATAAATTAAAAATAATTGGGATTATAAAATAGCTTTATATTCGTGTAAATTCACAACTTCATTTTGAACAGCTACTCCTTTATTTTGCACATACCATTTCTGAAGGGCAATTTTAGCTGGTTCATCCACCACGCCGTGAGAAGCTTTATAGTCTAAAATTAATTGTTTGGCTTCATTAGGCCTAGGTCCCCAGTCACTCAAAACCTCATGTGTTTCGGCATCCAAAATAATTAATTTAGGAATAGCTTTACCCCCATTCGTTAAAAAATGTTGCATCAATGCATCATGATCATCTCGCAAAACAATTTTTAATTCAATGTGTGCACTTATCTCTGCCATTTTATTTAATACTGGAACTATATTGGCAGCATCGCCACACCATCCTTCAGACAATACTAACCAAATATATTTTTTTGGTAATTTATTCAATGCCGTGGCTATTTCTGGTAAAACTTCAATCGTTTTATCTAATCGATGCATTCTAGCTTCATTTAATTCTGAGTAATGTCTCATGTCTTCATTCTGTATCATACCGGTAGATTTACCCTCGGCCAATAAATCAGAAATTAGCTTCCTGTAAGCAACATAAGACAAACTGTCTTTTAAACTTTGTTCAATAATTTCTCTCATAACAATTTATTTACAAAAAAGATGTTTTTTTGAATTTGGTATCAAATTTACATTTAACTTTGATAATTAATTGTAATATTTGTTACGCATGATAAATTTACCCTCTAAATCACTTGGTATTGTACTTTCTGGAGGAGGTTCCAAGGGGATTGCTCATGCTGGAGCTTTACAATTTTTATCTGAACAAAACCTCATTCCAAGCGAAATGGCAGGTACAAGTGCTGGTGCTATAGTCGCAGCTTTATACTGTTTTGGTAAAAAGCCTGAAGAAATACTTGAGTTTTTTAAATCTATTTATTTTTTTCATTGGAAACATTTCACTTTAAAAAAACCAGGAATTATTGACTCTGACTCCTTTAAAACTTATTTCAAAGCTATTTTTGGAACTACTAAAATTGGTGATTTACCTATTAATTTACATATAACTGCTACTGATTTAGTCAAAGGTAAATTAAAAGTTTTTCCACCAGAAACCTTATTAATTGATGCTGTTTTAGCTTCTTCTTCTTTTCCTGGCGTCTTGTCTCCTTATGAGATTAATGGTAAATTATATAGTGATGGTGGCATTTTAAATCATTTCCCAACAGATATATTACAAGGAAAATGCGATACCATCATTGGCATTTATGTTAGTCCAATTCAAAACATAGTAAAAGAAGATTTAAAGACAATAAAATCAGTAACTTCAAGAGCATTCGATTTGTTATATGCTCATGGTAACTATCAAAAATTTAGTTTGTGTAATTGGATTATTGAACCTAAGGAATTAGCCAATTTTAGCACTTTTGAAACAAATAAAAACAAAATGGATCTTATTTTTCATTTAGGCTATGAGGAAGCAAAAAAATCTTATACATCTCAGAAAGGATAATATGAAACTACATTTTTTTTGAAATAGAATATATTTATATTTGCAACATAAAATTCAACACAACCATAGCATATAATGTGCTCAAAAACAAACCTTAATTTATTATGAAGTATAAAAGAATTCTTTTAAAATTGAGCGGAGAAGCTCTAATGGGGGAAAGACAATATGGTATTGACCCAAAGCGTTTAGCTGAATATGCAGCAGAAATTAAACAAATTCATGATAAAGGGGTTGAAATTGCTATCGTTATAGGTGGAGGAAATATTTTTAGAGGTGTAGCTGGAGCGAGTAATGGTATGGATCGTGTTCAAGGAGATTACATGGGCATGTTAGCAACCGTAATCAACGGCATGGCTTTACAGGGTGCTCTAGAAAATGCGGGTATGCAAACTCGTTTACAAACTGCGTTGAAAATTGAAGCTATTGCTGAGCCTTATATCAAAAGAAGAGCAACACGTCATTTAGAAAAAGGAAGAATTGTAATTTTCGGAGCAGGAACTGGAAATCCTTATTTTACAACAGATACCGCAGCTGTTCTAAGAGGAATTGAAGTTAATGCAGATGTAATTTTAAAAGGAACACGTGTAGATGGCGTTTACACGGCTGATCCAGAAAAAGACGTTAATGCCATTAAATTTGATCAAATTTCTTTTGAAGATGTATTAGCAAAAGGACTAAATGTAATGGATACAACAGCTTTCACCTTAAGTCAAGAAAATAAATTACCCATTATCGTATTTGATATGAATAAATCTGGTAACTTATTAAAAGTTTGTGAAGGAGAAACCGTTGGTACAACAGTAACTATCTAAATATAAAATATTCGATTAAAAAATAACATGATGACCGAAGAAATTAACTTTATCATTGATAGTGCTAAAGAATCTATGAATGGTTCTATTGCACACTTAGAAAAAGAATTCTTAAACATTAGAGCGGGAAAAGCCTCTCCTCAAATGTTAGGAGGTGTTTTTGTAGATTATTATGGTTCTCAAACACCAATTTCTCAAGTGGCTAATATTAATGCTGCAGACGCAAGAACATTAACCGTTACACCTTGGGAAAAAAACATGTTACAACCTATTGAAAAAGCAATTATGATTGCAAATCTAGGATTGAACCCAATGAATAATGGAGAAAACATTATTATTAACATTCCACCTTTAACAGAGGAACGCCGTCGTGACCTAGTAAAACAAGCAAAATCAGAGGCAGAAGACGCAAAAATTGGGATAAGAAATGCTAGAAAAGATGCCAATACAGATATTAAAAAAGAAGAAAAAAATGGAACTTCTGAAGATGTTTGTAAAAAAGCAGAAGAAGATATTCAAAAATTAACAGATAGTTATATCAAAAAGATTGATGAATTATTAGCTGTTAAAGAAGCAGAAATCATGAAAGTATAATGCTTTAATAAAGAAAATAGCAAAGCCTCTTAAATTAAGAGGCTTTTTATTTATCCAAAACAAACAAAATTAATTTATAATTTAGTAAAATATTTTGATTCAAAAGTAAAATAAAAGTTGAAAAGTTATAACCTTGAAGAAATTCGAAGTAAAATGGAATACTATTGTAGCTACCAAGATCGTTGCTATAAAGAAGTAGAAGTAAAATTAAAAAGTTTCCATTTAATTCCTGAAGCTAAAGAACAAATCATGATTTTCTTAATTGAGAATAATTATATCAATGAAGAACGTTTTGCAAAAAGTTTTGTTCGGGGAAAACACAATTATAAAAAGTGGGGCAAAAAAAGAATTAATATCGAGCTGAAAGCCAGAGAAATTTCAAGTAAAAACATTGAACTTGCTTTACAAGAAATCCCCGAAGAATTGTATATTCAAAATTTTAATGAACTAGCAGAAAAACATTGGAATAGTATTACAGAAAAAAACAGCACCAAAAAAAACAAAAAGTGGGTAGACTTCCTTTTAAGAAAAGGCTATGAATCCCATTTAATTTATGATAAATTAACTGAATTAACCCAATAAAAAAGGCTGGAAAACCCAACCTTCTTATTACAGTCTTGTCTAAAGACATCGATCTTATCTCCGTTAATCGTTCTTTCACAAGTGCTGTATAAGTACTAACAAAAAACACAACTTAATCGCCAATACTACTATAACAAAAAAACTACTACTATTAATCTAACTATAAAACATTTTTATTCTATCTTATTTTACATGGCAAATCTAAAATCACTATGTTAAATGAAACTAGTATTGGCATTATTTAAATGTTAACTTCCGCGCCAAAATATTAAGAAAACAATCCCTTTTAGATGGCTTCAAAAAGCCTTATCTTTGCGCAAACTTGAAACATTATGTTAGAAGATAAAAATCAAAAAAGAACGAGTATTGCTTCTTTAGGCGAATTTGGTTTGATAGAACACTTAACCAAGCACTTCAAAATTAACCAAGAAAGCACTTTAAAAAGCATAGGTGATGATGCAGCAGTTCTAGATTTTAAAGATAAAAAAGCCGTTATTTCAACCGATTTATTGGTAGAAGGTGTTCACTTTGATTTGAGTTATATGCCCTTAAAACACTTGGGGTATAAAGCGGTTGTAGCTAATGTATCTGACATATGTGCGATGAATGCCATTCCTACACAAATTACGGTTTCTTTAGCCGTTTCTAATCGTTTCCCATTAGAAGCCTTAGAAGAATTAATGGCTGGTATTACACTTGCATCTGAAATTTATAACGTAGATGTTATAGGAGGTGACACAACTTCTTCTCAAAAAGGTTTAATCATAAGTATTACGGCTATTGGAGAAGCACTGTTAGAAGACCTAACTTATAGAAATGGCGCAAATGTTGGAGATTTATTGGTGGTTTCTGGAGATTTAGGAGCAGCTTATATGGGCTTACAAGTACTAGAACGCGAAAAGCAAGTATTCCAAGTAAATCCAAACAATCAACCAATATTAGACGATTACACCTATTTAATTGAACGTCAATTAAAACCTGAAGTACGTAAGGACATAAAAGGTATTTTAGAAAAATTAGAAATAAAACCCACAGCTATGATTGATATTTCAGACGGATTATCCTCTGAAATCCTACATTTATGTAAACAATCAAACGTGGGATGTAATTTATTTGAAGAAAAAATTCCTGTAGATCCTCAATTAATCAATGTTTGCGAAGAATTCAATTTAGACATTACAACCATTGCTTTAAATGGTGGAGAAGATTATGAATTATTGTTTACTATTAAAATGGAAGATTACAATAAAATTAAACACAACCCAAATTTTACTGTAATAGGTCATATGGTTGCCGAAAATGAAGGCGCACACCTTATTACTCGGGCCAATACCAAAATTGGTTTAAAGGCAAGAGGTTGGAATGCTTTAGAGGAAAACAATGACACAATTTAAATCAATTCGTCCCATTCTTTGGACTAATAGTCTAGAAGAAAGCATTACTTTTTATTGTACTGTTTTAGGATTCAAATTAGATGAAAAAAATGTAGATTGGGGCTGGGCTTCTTTAACAAAAGAGGAAGTCAACCTCATGCTAGCACTACCTAATGAACATACATCTATTGAGAAAATTGGTTTTTCAGGCAGTTTATACTTTGAAGTAACTGAGGTGGATAAGCTTTGGGAGGAAATTAAAGATAAAGCAAAAATTTGTTATCCTCCAGAAGTTTTTGAATGGGGCATGAAAGAATTTGCTTTGTATGATAACAATGGATATTTATTACAGTTTGGTACAGCACAATAAAAAATCCCGAAACTTGATTGTTTCGGGATTTCTATTAAACTTATATTTTTACTTCATTTTCATCAGCCAATTGCGCATAGACACTTCATTTGCAATAATACCTCTTAAATCGGCAATCGCTACACGTGCTTGCTCCATAGAATCTCTATGACGAATAGTAACCGTTTTATCTTCTAAAGTTTGATGGTCAACGGTAATACAGAAAGGCGTTCCTAATGCATCTTGACGACGATAACGACGGCCTACAGCATCTTTTTCGTCATAAGCTACATTGAAATCCCATTTTAATTCCTCCACAATTTCTTTAGCTACTTCTGGTAAACCATCTTTTTTAACTAAAGGCAAGACTGCTGCTTTTGTAGGTGCCAACACACTTGGTAAACGTAATACTGTTCTTGTTGAACCATCCTCTAATGTTTCTTCTTGTAACGCTTTTGAGAAAACCGCTAAGAACATACGATCTAAACCAACCGACGTTTCAACTACATATGGAACATAATTTCTATTTTCTTCGGTATCAAAATATTGTAATTTCTTACCTGAATATTGTTCATGTGCTTTTAAGTCAAAATCTGTACGTGAATGAATGCCTTCTAGTTCTTTAAAACCGAAAGGGAAATTGAATTCAATATCAGCGGCAGCGTTAGCATAATGGGCTAATTTCTCATGATCATGAAAACGGTAATTTTCCTTACCTAATCCAAGAGATAAATGCCATTTTAAACGTGTTTCTTTCCAGTACTCGTAGTATTTCATTTCCTCACCTGGCTTCACAAAGAATTGCATTTCCATTTGTTCAAACTCACGCATACGGAAAATAAATTGTCGAGCTACAATTTCATTACGGAAAGCTTTACCTGTTTGAGCAATTCCGAAAGGAATCTTCATACGGCCAGTTTTTTGAACGTTCAAGAAATTAACAAAAATTCCTTGTGCCGTTTCTGGACGAAGGTATAAATCCATAGCAGAATCTGCAGAAGCCCCTAACTTTGTACCAAACATTAAGTTAAACTGACGCACTTCTGTCCAGTTACGTGAACCTGATTCTGGACAAGCTATTTCCAATTCTTCAATTAACGCTTTTACATCTGCTAAATCACCTGATTCTAGACCTTTAGCCATACGATGCAAAATGCTGTTTTTTTGGTCTAAATACCCTTTTACTCTTTCATTAGTCGCTACAAATTGTGCTTCATCAAAGGCATCACCAAAACGACCTCTAGCTTTTTCGATTTCTTTTTGTGCTTTTTGATTTAATTTTTCGGCATAATCCTCAATTAAAACATCGGCGCGGTATCTTTTTTTAGAATCTTTATTATCGATTAATGGGTCATTAAATGCATCTACGTGACCAGAAGCTTTCCAAGTAGTAGGATGCATAAATATCGCCGCATCAATACCAACAATATTTTCGTGCATTTGCACCATTGATTTCCACCAGTAATCACGGATGTTTTTCTTTAATTCTACCCCGTTTTGAGCATAATCATAAACTGCGCTCAAACCATCATAAATTTCGCTTGACGGAAAAATAAATCCGTACTCTTTTGCATGCGAAACTACATTCTTAAATAAGTCTTCTTGTTTTGCCATAGTGCAAAAGTAAAAATAGGAACGGAATAAAGAAAAGTTTTTTTGTAAATTAATTATAGCTGAAGATTGTAGAACCTATTTTCTTTGTGCCTGAATATAAATTTACTAAGTAGCGTCCTTTATAAATTTTATTTTTTTCTAAATCAACATACGTACAAACATCCGTAATTTGCTTGTTGTACAAGAAATCTACTTTTTTACTATAGCGTAATGTTGTGTTATTTTGTTCAAATACTAAATTATCTTTAGAAACAATTTCATTTTTTGGATTGACAATTTGTACAAACAACTCTTTGTTTCCATAATCCACTATTTGATTTCCTTCAAATGAAAAACAAACTCTGATCTGTTCGATTTCTTTCTTTTGTGCGTTTGTTGAATTATCTTTTATAAATTTAACCCCTCTTGCTTGTAAGTTAGAAACAATAAGTTTGCTTGCAGATGAAATTTTCTCAATACTCTCTTGATTTTTTCTTTCTCTTTGAGTTAATCTACTTTCTGTTTGTAAACGTCTAAGTCTATTTTTCAATCTAAAGATAGAATCTTTAACTGCGGTTATTTGTTCATCAATAGAAGAAAACGATTTTCCAGATAAATTATTAAAATCAACATTATTTTGATTTCTATTTGCTCCTGCACTGTATTTGTTACTATTTAATTTAATTAACACAGAATCATACTTCTCAATCATTTCTGATAATTGAGATTGTGCTATGTAATTTTCTTCTTTCAAACTATTTTGAATTTTGTTAGAAGAAATAGTATCTTTATAATCTTTAAAAAACAATACCACTATTAATAGTGATAAAAAGAATATGATTAATCGATTCGAATTGTCGTTTTTGCGAGACATTAAATTAAATTTTGCTTTAAAAATAAAATTAATAAAATCAAATGCTTCATTTATTCGATAAAATACACAAAAATCTGTTAAAAATAATTTACCCCACGTATTGCTTGGGTTGTCAACAATTATTACTCAAAAACGAAGACGTTTTATGTTCAAATTGCTTACACAATCTTCCATTAACATTACATCAAGAATTAAGTGTAAATGAAATCAACCGAAATTTTTATGGTATTCTACCATTAGAATTTGCTTATTCTTTTCTTTATTTTCACAAAAACGGAATTACTCAAAACTTAATTCACCATTTAAAATATAAAAAGAGACAAGACATTGGTGTTTTTTTAGGCGAGTTGTTTTCTTATCATTTACAATCCAACGAGAAAATAAGGAAAGTAGATTTCATAATACCTGTTCCACTTCATGAGAAAAGGTTGTTTGAACGAGGATATAATCAAGTAGATACATTTTGTCAAACACTTTCAAGAGAATTAAACATTACTTATGATAATTCTATATTAAAGAGAATATCATATTCAAAATCTCAAACTAAAAAAAACAAGAAAGAACGAAGTGAAATGAGTACAACTCCATTTGAAGTTGTTTTCGATGCTTCCCTTCATGGAAAACATTTTCTAATAGTTGATGATGTTATTACTACAGGAGCAACATTGGAAGCTTGCGCAAAGGAACTTCTGTCCATTCCAAATAGCAAAGTAAGCCTATTAACCATTGCTTATTCTCAATCTTAATTTTTGATTAAATAGTTATGAAGGAAAAGAATATAGTTGTTACTTTGCCAAATAAATAGAAATAAATGCATTTATCTATTTCTAAAAAATTGAACGTTTTTATGAAAAATCTAAACTTTTTTCTAACTCTATTACTAGGTTTTATTATAACAAGTTGTGCTAAACGCGGAACAATCACAGGCGGTCCAAAAGACACAATCGCTCCTGTTTTAGTAAAAAGCGTTCCAAAAAATTATGAAACTAATTTCAATGGAAATGAAATTAGAATTGACTTTAGTGAATACATCAAAATCAAGGATGTAAACAAGCAATTAATTATTTCTCCTCCCATGGACAAAAAACCAACGGTTTCTCCTCAAGGAAGTGCCAGCAAATTTATTTCTATTAAACTGAATGAAGAATTAAAACCTAATACCACTTATAGTTTTAATTTTGGGCAAAGTATTGTAGACTATAACGAAGGAAATCCTTATAACCAATTTAAATATGTATTTTCTACAGGTAGTTTTGTTGACTCTTTGAAAGTTTCAGGTAAATTTATGGATGCCTTTGAAAACAAAGCTGACGACTATGTAAATATTCAATTATACGATGCTACCACATTTAAAGATTCAACAATTTATAAAGAAGTTCCTCGATATGTTACAAACACACTTGACAAAAATACTTCTTTTACCATTGAAAATATTAAAGCAGGTGAATATTACTTGATTGCCCTAAAAGACAAAAACAACGACTATAAATTTCAGCCTAAAACAGAGAAAATAGCCTTTAGAAAGGAGAAAATAAAAATACCTACTGATTCAACTTACCTACTCAAACTATTTAAAGAAAAAACAAAAGCAAAATTTTTTAAACCAACTCAAGAATCTAATAACAAATTATTTTTAGGATTTGAAGGGGAAAAAAGACAAATAAAAGTTGTAGGGAAAAAAGACAACAAAGAAATCCCTCTTTTTGTAACCAATTATTCTAAAGAAGAAAAAAAAGACACTTTACAAATATTTTTACCTGAAAACATTAAAGATTCTCTTCAGCTAAAAGTTATAGCAGAAAACTATGAAAAAGAGTTCTCTGTAAAGCTGAAAAAAATGAAAATATCAGACTCACTCTCCATTAAATTAAATGAAAATCAAAATTTAACCTTTAGAGATTTAGTCAAATTAAAAACGAGTACACCTGTAGCAAAAATCAATAAAGACAAAATTCAGCTTAAAAAAAGGGATAGTATATCAATTCCTTTTGAAACTTTATCTGATATTTATAATGAAAGCATCATTTTTGATTTTACCAAAGAAGAAAATGAAAGCTACAACATAAAATTACTTCCCGGAGCTATTGAAGACATTTATGGCAATAAAAATGATAGTTTAGCTTTTACCTATAAAACAGCGAAAATTAGTGATTTTGGTAATTTAAAACTTCGGTTGAAAAATGTGAAACGTTTTCCTCTTGTAGTTGAAATACTGGCTAATGAGAATACTATTGTTGATCATTTTTACAGTGAAAAAGAAACCGAAATTAACTTTGAAGGAATTAAACCAAGTTTATATACGATTAGAATTTACTACGATGATAACAAAAACAGAAGTTGGGACACTGGTAACTATTTACAAAAAAAGCAACCTGAAGAATTAATTTATTTTTCAGAAAAAATTGATGTAAGGGCTAACTGGGATGTAGATCAAGTGTTAGAATTGAATAAATAAGCCCAAACTGAAAGACATGCCTCAAAAATTTGAAGCTTTTTGGGGCATTTTTATTAGAAAAGTGAAAATTCATCTTTATCCTTTAAAAAATTTAATTTAGTCCTTGTTTCTAACATTGTATTTTTATCTAACAAGGCATATTGAATTGCTTCTTCCTCAAAAGGGGGTAGTACAAAATGGCCTAATTCATCAATTATTTGAGAATGTCCAATATATTCTAATCCGTTCCCATCAAAACCTACACGGTTTACACCAACAACATAAGATAAATTTTCAACAGCCCTTGCTCTTAACAAAATATCCCAAGCTTGCATTCTTTGTTTTGGCCAATTCGCTACATAAAGAAGCAAATCATAATCCTCAACATTTCGGCTATAAACGGGAAAACGAAGATCATAACATATCAATGGGCAAATTTTCCAACCCTTGTATTGAATTATAACCTTCTCTTTTTTGTTAGAGGTATATACTTTTTCTTCTCCTGCCAAAGTAAACAAATGCCTCTTATCATAAAATTGAACTTCACCATCAGGGAAAACAAAAAACAAGCGGTTATAATAATTTTCTGCCTCCTTGATTACCAAACTACCTGTCATAGCTACATTTAAAAGAGCCGCTTTACTTTTTAACCATTTTAATGTAAAACCCGCTTTTGATTCAGCCACATTTTGAGGAGACATAGTAAAACCACTAGTAAACATTTCTGGAAAAACAACCAAATCCACATCTTCTTCCATTGTTGTAAACCATTGTTCATAGTGCTGTAAATTTGCCTCCTTATCCTCCCATTTGATATGAGTTTGTATTAAAGCTACTTTCATGTTACATCCTTATACTAACAAATTTAATAAATAAAAAACGCATATTGATTTCAATATGCGTTTTCAAAAATATAAAAACAGATTGTTTTATTTTAATGATGCTTTTAAATATTCTCTATTCATTCTAGCAATATTCTCAAGAGAGATGCCTTTAGGACATTCCACTTCACAAGCACCAGTATTGGTACAATTTCCGAAACCTTCTTCATCCATTTGACGTACCATGTTTAATACACGTTGAGTTGCCTCCACTTTACCTTGAGGTAGTAAAGCATACTGAGAAACTTTTGCTCCAACAAATAACATCGCTGAACCATTTTTACATGTAGCCACACAAGCACCACATCCAATACATGCTGCTGCTTCAAAAGCTTTGTCTGCATCTGATTTAGGAACAGGAATAGCATTGGCGTCAATAGTATTTCCTGAAGTATTAACAGACACAAAACCACCTGCTTGTTGAATTCTATCAAATGAACTTCTATCAACAACTAAGTCTTTGATTACTGGAAAAGCTTTACTTCTCCATGGTTCTACATAAATAGTTTCCCCATCTTTGAAAGAACGCATGTGTAATTGACAAGTTGTAATTCCAGTATCTGGTCCGTGTGCTCTACCGTTAATAAACATCGAACACATTCCACAAATACCTTCACGACAATCGTGGTCAAAGGCTACGGGTTCTTTTCTTTCGTTAACCAATTGTTCGTTCAATTGGTCCATCATTTCTAAAAACGAACTGTCAGTAGAAACGTTATTTAAGGTATAATCTTCTAATTTACCTTGCGTTTGACCGCTTTTTTGACGCCAAACTTTTAATTTAATATTGATACTTTTTGATGCCATAATTTTATTTTTTTAAGTGATTAGTGATAAGTAACAAGTGATTAGTTTTTCTAAAATGGACTAATTACTATTCACTACATACTAATGACTATTTATAATTTCTAGCTGCAATTTTAATGAATTCGTATTTCAATTCTTCTTTATGAAGTACTGATTTTCCTGCATCACTTCCTTGATATTCCCAAGCTGCTACATAAGAGAAGTTGTCATCATCACGTAATGTTTCTCCTTCTGCATCTTGATATTCTTCGCGGAAATGTCCACCACAAGATTCTTTTCTTAATAAAGCATCTTTAGCCATCAATTGTCCTAACTCTAAGAAATCAGCAACACGTAATGCTTTCTCCAACTCAGGATTTAATTCGTTGGCAGAACCAGGAACAAATACATCTTTGTAGAATTCCTCTCTTAATTCAGCAATTTCATTAATTGCTTGTGTTAAACCTTGTTCATTACGAGCCATACCCACTTTATTCCACATGATGTGACCTAAACGTTTGTGGAAATGATCTACGGATTTCGTTCCATTATTATTTAAGAAACGATCAATTGATTGACGAACTTCATTTTCAGCATCAACGAACTCTGGTAAATCTGTAGATATTTTACCTGTTCTAATCTCATCTGCTAAATAATTTGAAATGGTATAAGGTAATACAAAATAACCATCTGCTAAACCTTGCATTAATGCAGAAGCTCCTAAACGGTTAGCTCCGTGATCAGAGAAATTAGCCTCTCCTGCTACGAAACAACCTGGAATAGTTGACATTAAGTTGTAATCAACCCATACACCACCCATCGTATAGTGAACCGCTGGGTAAATCTTCATTGGAGTTTCATATGGATTTTCCGCTGTAATTTTTTCATACATTTGGAATAAGTTACCATATTTTTCTTCTACCCATTTTTTTCCTAATGCGATGATTTCAGCTTCAGAAGGATTGTGATTTCCTTGTGCGTAAGCAGTTTGTTTTCCTTTATTTTTAATTTCTGTAGAGAAATCTAAATATACACCTTCGTTAGTATCATTAGCTTCAATTCCGAAACCAGCATCACAACGCTCTTTTGCTGCACGAGAAGCAACGTCACGTGGAACTAAGTTACCAAAAGCAGGATATCTTCTTTCTAAGAAATAATCTCTTTCTTCTTCCGCAATTTGAGTTGGTTTTAATTTACCAGCTCTGATTGCTTCTGCATCTTCTTTTTTCTTTGGAACCCAAATACGTCCTGAATTACGTAAAGATTCAGACATCAATGTTAATTTAGACTGATTTGTTCCGTGAACAGGAATACAAGTTGGGTGAATTTGCACAAAACAAGGGTTAGCAAAATAAGCTCCTTTTTTGTGGATTTTCCATGCTGCAGTAACATTACTTCCCATTGCATTTGTTGATAAGAAATAAACATTTCCATATCCTCCAGAAGCAATAATTACAGCGTGAGCAGAATGTCTTTCTAATTCACCAGTAATCAAGTTACGAGCAATAATACCACGAGCTTTACCATCTACTTTAACGATGTCTAACATTTCGTGACGGTTGTACATTTTTACACGTCCTAAACCAATTTGTCTAGACAAAGCTGAGTAAGCTCCTAACAACAACTGTTGTCCTGTTTGACCAGCAGCATAAAAAGTACGCTGTACCTGAGTTCCTCCAAATGAACGGTTGTCTAACAAACCTCCATATTCACGAGCGAATGGAACACCTTGCGCTACACATTGATCAATGATGTTACCTGAAACTTCTGCTAAACGGTGAACGTTTGCTTCACGTGCGCGGTAGTCACCACCTTTAATTGTATCGTAGAATAATCTATATATACTGTCTCCATCATTTTGATAGTTCTTTGCTGCGTTAATACCCCCTTGAGCTGCAATAGAGTGTGCTCTACGAGGAGAATCTTGAAAACAAAACGCTTTTACGTTATACCCCATCTCTCCAAGAGATGCAGCAGCTGAAGCACCAGCCAAACCTGTACCTACAACGATTACGTCGATTTTTGGTCTATTATTTGGAGCAACCAACTTTAAATGATTCTTGTGGTTGGTCCATTTTTCAGAAATATGACCTTGAGGTATTTTAGAATCTAATGCCATATGTTTTTATTTTAATATAAAGTGAATGTAAACTGGAATAATTGCAAATAAAAGAGGAACAAGCACAGAGAAAGCTTTACCAAACAATTGAATGGCTGGAGTAAATCTGTTATTTATTCCTAAAGATTGGAAAGCACTTTGGAAACCATGCCATAAATGGAATCCTAAAACGGCCATTGAAAACACATAAAAAATAGTGAATAATAAGCCCTCATTAGGAATAGCTCCAAATAATTTACCTTGACTTTTGAAAAATTCAATAGTGATTTTGTGTAAATCTTTGTACCCTTCCGCAATTTTAATTTTCTCTTTTTTCACTTTGTTGCCATCATTAACATCTTTAAACTCTCTGTTTAAATAAATCGAATTTCCTTCAACAAAATAGTATTTCCCATCAACCGCAGAAGCTGGTATAAACTTACCTAAAAAGGGATCATTTCCAGCTAAACCATTGTTAGTTGAAATGTAAAAATCAATTTTTTGCCCCATGTTTTCAGCAGTAATGGTTTGCAAAGGCATCTTTTTATCAAAGTGCATTTTTGCCCAGAAATTAACCATGTGAGTAGCGATGAATACTAAAACTAAAGTACCTAAAACAGCCATATTTCTTGAAGAAAACGAACTGCTCACGCTATCATTTTTGTAAGCATAATTTACTGGTCTAGCTTTTTTGTTTTGAATTGCTAAAGCGATACCATCAATAGCATGGAAAAGAATTGAAATGTAAGTTAAATAAGAAAGGACCTTAACTGCAGGATTTGAGGTCATAAACAAAGCATACTTATTAAATTGTAGTGCAGCTTCAGTAGTTCTTCCTGCTAACAATTGTAAGTTTCCTAATAAGTGACCAACCAAAAACAAGCACAAGAACAATCCTGTCAATGCCATCCAATATTTTTTTGCGATAGATGACTTTAAAAATGCTGATTTTGCCATAATTATAGTTATTGTTAATTTGAAATATATAAATTCAAGCAAAAATAAAGGTTATATGTAGAACATACAACCTTTGAAACTTAATTTATAATGATTTTAAATGAATTTAACCTTTGTTCTTGGTGCTCCACGCTACTACCCGAACAAAATTAAACATAGACGTCCTTATTGAGCGCATTTATTTTGGGAAAAAACAGACTGTTTTGGTTAAAACACTTTGAAGCAAATTACTTAAACAACTAAAAAACAAACCTCTTTTAAATTGCTTTAAAAGAGGTTGAAATTTATACTTTTTGTGGCTTGTTTTTAAAATATGATGGTTGTGCAACAGCTACTGCTGTTAGCTGTAGTACTTTTTATTCTATTTCGTCTGCTTTCCAATCAATTTCTTTCTTTATTTCTTCAAACGAATAATTTCCAAGTTTTAAAATTTCTCCTTTTTCATTTATATATCCGAAATTTTCGCAAATAATAGAGTAATGTTGGCAATCTTCTTCTTTTGCGTGTTCTTTCCAAGGAACTTTTTTACACTTTTCTCCTATTATTGCTTTTCCATTATGAAATGAAGTCACAAATTCAAATTGAGGTTTTATAACTATTTGACCTTTTTCGTTTGCAAATCCAATTTTATTTTCGTCATCAATTATTCTAATTTTGTTTTCAATTAAATAATCTGGACTTGGTTCACCAATACTTGTATTGTAGACTTGAAATAATATATTTTCTTTTGCATCAATTGCAGTCCAACCAGGATTTCCTTTTTTTCCAAATACTGCAAAATATCCATAATTATCAAAGTTGAATGTTATGTAATATTTTGATGAATCTAACACTTTTATTAAATTATTTTTTTCATCAATAAGTAAATACACACTTCTCCAAGTTTCAGTTTCTTTCTGTTCAACTTTGAATTTAGTTTGTGCACTCAGTTTTGCTAAAAATAAAAAAGATATTATTATAAGTTTTGTTTTCATTTTAAGTCGTTTTTTGTAGTATTACAGCTGACTTGTTTATATGCGCTACATTATATCGCTAATCTACCCAATTTTGGGTGGATATGCGCTATAAAGTAGCGTTTATCAAATATAGTATTTTTTTTATTCCTACAAATCATCAAATGGGCTTTTTGTTTTTCTGAGCTATTGGTATTAACTTGTGTATAAATCAAAGTTGTTGGGGCTATTAAGCCACAAAGAGTCTTTTAGCAAATGCCTGCAACAATCATAAAACAAGGCTTTTCAGCCTTCAAAAACGCGATGGTAAGCCATTCAAAATTTAGAATTATAAACCACAACTAAAAAATAAACCTCTCTTAAATTACTTTAAAAGAGGTTGAAATTTATACTTTTTATAGTTTATTTTTAAAAAATGATAGTTGTGCAACAGTTACCACTGTTACCAGCAGTTTTTTTATTTGAATGTTATTGTGATTAAAAAATAGTGTGGAATTTTAAAGTGTTCGCCCAATTTTTCCGGTGCTATTTCTGATTGTGCAACTTCACAATAAGAACCTGAACCGTCCTCGTGAATTGTCGGTGTTATTATCGCAAATACAGCATTTTTTTTCTTTAGGTCAATATTCAATTCTTTTTTACTTCCAAAAAAATCTTTAAGTGCGTATTTATCTGAATCGCTATTTAATTTGAAATACGATTTTTTACTTCCGAATTTTTTTCCTCTGATATATGTTTTCAATTTTCCGTCGCTCAATTTGAAAAAGAATTTAAGTGATTCTTTGTCAGAGTCAATTTTAAAATATTCAGTTTCTGAACCGTCAAAAAGAGTATAAGTTTTTATTTGTTTTCCATTTTTATATTCTTCGAGATTTATTTGGTAATATCTACCTCTTAGATTTTCACTTTCAAAATTTAGTTGCTCAATATAAATATTTTCAAAATCTATTAAGTCTTGAATTTCTTTATTTTCACTTCCGTAGTTGTTTGTCATTTTAACATTTTGAGCAAATACAAAATTTGTCATTATTACGAAGGCGAATAAAATTCTGATTTTTAGTTTCATAGATGATTTTTGATTTAAAATTGCTGGTAACGTTCCCTTGCTACAAGAGGTTTGGGACTAAATTAAGCCTTATTTTCGGATTTGCCTAAACTTCCCAAATACAAGACCATTTTTAAATTAAGCCAAATGCCCAAATCTCTTATAGCAAGTGTTGTATGTAGTTGCTTATTTAAACGGATTTAATTTATCTTTAGTTTCGTCTTTCAAAATAGCTTTTTCTTTTTTTTCAGTTAAATACTTAACTAGTTTGGCTTTTAGTATTGGTATAAATTCGTCAACTTCATTTTTTATTGTTAAAAGATATTTTTCAATTATCTCTATATATTTCAACAATAGATTTTTCAAACCTTCAATTGCTTCATCGTTACCTGTTATCGTTGAGTAATTAGTAAGTTTAATATTCATATCGTGAATATTTAATTCAACATTTATTTCCATTGCATTAAATCCATTGGGAGCACACTTAAAAAAAACATTATTCCCCGAAGTAGGAATGTTATAATTAGCTATTTCAATTTCAATTAATTTTCCTGGTGTAAAATATGTACCTGACGGTAATTGACGACCATCAATTTTTTCCTTATTTATTGAAGTTGTTGTATCCTCTTTAATTAATCTGGGAACAAATAATTGTAACTCTTTGATAAGTTTTTCACTTTCTTTTTCAACATCGAGATTAATTAAAGTGAAATCATTATATCTGTCTATTTTATTTTTCAAAGTTATTTCAATATTGTTCAGATATTCAGAAAGTCTTTGTTCTTTAAATAAAGTTGTCATTTTTTTACTTTTAAGATACATTTTGTTTTTTTTAAGGTTAATTATTCTGGTTCTGCGGTGCAATTACATACAACTTGTTTATATGCGCTACATTATATCGCTAATCTACCCAATTTTGGATGTATATGCGCTATAAAGTAGCGTTTATCAAATATAGTATTTTTTTTATTCTTACAAATCATCAAGAGGCTTTTTTTGTTTTCTGAGCTATTGGTATTAACTTGTGTATAAATTAGAGTTGTTGGGGCTATTAAGCCACAAAGAGTCTTTTAGCAAATGCCTGCAACAATCATAAAACAAGCCTTTTCAGCCTTCAAAAACGCGATGGTAAGCTATTTAAATTTTTACATTTGAATTACAACTAAAAAATAAACCTCTTTTAAATTGCTTTAAAAGAGGTTGAAATATATACTTTTTGTGGCTTGTTTTTAAAAAATGATAGTTGTGCAACAGCTACCTGTGTTAGCAGCTGGCATTTTATGCTTTTTGTCTAATATTTTCAAGAATAAATTGCATTTCACCCCTTAATTTTAAACCTATACATAATTTATATGGTTTCTTTTTACAACAATAACATAATGAATCAATTGTTCCATTTGAATACATAAATTTTTCATGTTCTTTTTTCCATCTTTGCAAAATTTCGATAGCATTATTAATTTGTTTAGTAACCATTAATTCACCATTCAAATTACGCTTTCCTGTTTGGAATAACTTGGATATTGTTTCATTTAAAATAATGTAATCGTCAACAACACTATTCGTAGTTATATTTATTCTAATGTTATCTATATATTCGCCTGTGTAGTTCCAAGTATTATCGTTATCAGGAACAAATAAGATTTGGTTATAAGGTATTTTTTTAGGAGTTATGTCAATTAATTCATTATTTTCTGATTTCCATACAGTATGTCTTTCCGCTTCATATATATAAGGAAAAGTATGAATTGTCCAACCGTGAATTATTGAACCTCCATCTCTTTTTATTTTTTCCAAAACGTTAGGAAAGCAATTGTCTATAGTTGCTTGGGAATCAATTAATACAGGAACTTTTATTATATTACGATTAGCTCCAATTTTTAATAATAATTCATTTATAAAACGATTCTCAAGCATGATGTTTAAATATTTCAAACAGATAATTTAATTATTTGAAATGTCATTATAGACATCGTTTAGTTTTTCAAACTTTAGAACACTAAATTTAGCATTTGGTAACCATAAGTTTTCGTTGTTGTCATATAAGATTGAAAAATCTTCATTTCCGAGGTATTTTTTTAAGATACTTTTGGCTTTATTTCTATCTATTTTAACTGTCATTTTATATTTTTCAACATATTCTTTTGGGTTATCAAAATCAACTGGGATTGAAGTAATAGTAAGTTCATTTATGTTAGTTTGAGCGAATGTTTGAAATGCTACATAAACAATGTCTCTTTTGACAATTTCTTTTTTAATATCTTCTGTATCTCCTTTAAGTATAGGTT